>JBAQLV010000013.1:0-230083 GCA_049302185.1 Thermodesulfovibrionales bacterium
TGTTAATGCTCACTAATTAGGTAACTCTTTTGGTACGATAAACACTAAAGGAGGCCCTAATGCAATATTCAAGTCAGGTTATAGTAAAGCGTTGGATTCCCATCTTAAAGGAGTATGAAAGAACCAAAGCTAAAGTTAATCTGCGTCCCTTTAAATTTGTAAAAAACCTATGCGATGCACACCACATATCGAGGAAGGAACTTGGTCGCTATTACCGCAAATGGATTCAAGGCAATAAATTAGATGAAGCTCTCTTGCCAAACAAAAGAGGAGTGCGTCCCGGTTCAAGGAGGACACCTAAAGAAGTAGAGCGAAATATAATCAAAGCTTACAGGAGATTCGGCTCAAACAGATATGAACTTGTTCTTCTTTTTAAGCCTTACTATCTGGATAAAACACCTTCTCCTGCGACAATGGACAGAATAAAGGCGCGTTATCCTCTGAATGAGGCGCAGAAGCAAATAATAAAGCGTTACGAAAAACAGTCGCCTGGAGAGCTTGCCCATATAGATATGACCAAGATCCCAAAGGATATAAGATGCTCTTTTAAAATCAAAGAACTCTATGTTGCTGCCTTGTGCGATGATTGCACAAGGCTTACCTATGCTGAAATACTTAAAGACAAAAAAGCCTCGACTCTTACATACTTTATGGCTCGATCTCTATCATGGTTTAAGCAAATATACAATTTTGAGTTTGAAGTTGTGATGTCCGATAATGGAGCTGAGTTTAAGGGAACCCTTGACAGAGAACATCCCTTTGAAACAATATGCAGTGAGTTGGGAATAAAACACATATACACTAAACCCTACAGACCTCAAACCAATGGCAAAATAGAAGCCTTCTGGAAGATAATTAAGAACGAGTTCTTTTATCCCAATTCATTCGATTCTGAGAAAGACCTGATTATGAATCTTGGAAACTTTTTATTTGAATATAATCACCTGAGAAAACATGGTGGATTGAATTATATGACACCTTTTGATAAACTTGAAAAAGTTACCGAATTAGTGAGCGAGAACAACGGTTCTATTTTATTGTCTGAAGTGTCATTCCGCACTTGATGCGGAATCCAGTTCTTGTTTTTTCTGGATTCCTGCTTTCGCAGGAATGACATAATTGTGTAAAGTTATTTGTGAGACACTTATTTTTTAAGGTGGCTAAAATGAGGAAAAAGGGTTTTACTCTTATTGAGCTTTTAATAGTTATTGCAATTATCGGGATTCTCGCTGCAATTGCAATCCCTGCTTATGTCGGCCAGCAGACGCGTGCTGCAAGGACAGAGGCATATACAAACCTCCAGGCATTGAGACTTCTTGAGGAGCAGTTTTATGCTGAGAATGGCCAATATGCGGCGACAACAGGAACTGCTGGCGCTGACCAGCCTGGCAATATAGCTTTGATTCAGGCGGCTACGGTGCTGCCAGGATTTAAGCCGGGCTCTAATCTTAGTTTCAGTTATCGGATAGTGCAAAATCAGGAGATTACCGCTACTAACCCTCTTGCATATGCCGTGAAAACACCTTGTTTTTATGCTATTGCTACTGGCAATACAGGCACAAGGGTTCAGGGCGACACTTTTGCTATTGACTGTGATAATGACAGAAACTTCTAATCTTTAAGCTTATTTAAAAACTCTCTGTTTTTGAGATACCAGTCAACTGTATGTTGTACGCCTACTTCTATTGAAACGGTTGGTCTCCACCCAAGTTTCTCTTTTGACTTTTCTATGTCCGCCCATGTCGCCAGCACATCTGCCGGGTGTATAGGCAGCCATTCTATCTCTGCCTTTTTGCCGAGGCGCTGTTCTATCAGGTTTATTACATACATCAGTTCCACAGGGCTGTTGCTGCCGAGGTTGAAGATTTCATAGCCGAATGGCTCAAGGCATTTTATTGTTCCGTCTGCTATGTCGTCAATATAGGTAAAGTCTCTTGTTTGTTTCCCATTGCCAAAGACAGGGATTGGTCTTCCGTTGTCAATGTTTTTAATGAATCTGAATATGCTCATGTCAGGCCTGCCGGCAGGGCCGTACACGGTGAAGTATCTTGGGATGCTTATGTCAATGCCTGCGAGATAATGATAGCTATAGCATATCGCCTCAGCGCCTTTTTTTGTAGCAGAATACGGAGCTAATGGGCGGTCTGTATTGTCGGTTTCTTTAAAAGGCATAGGATTAAGTCCGTAGATGCTTGAGGTGGAGGCAAGCACGAATTTTTTTGTATCGGAGTTCTTGCAGCATTCAAGGAGATTTAGTGTCCCCTTAACATTTGTATCAAGATATATCCACGGGTCTTCTACTGATGCCCGCACACCTGCCCTTGCGGCAAGGTTGATAACCGCATCTATTTTATGATTGGCGAATACTGTCTTGACTGCTTTAAAATCACCTATGTCGCACCGGTGGAAACTGAAATCACTTTTGACTTCTGACCCCCCTTCAATTCCCCCCTTAGTAAGGGGGGATATAGGGGGGTGACTCTTAACTCTTAACTGTTCAAGCCGCCATTCTTTTAACCTTGGGTCATAGTAATCATTAATGTTATCAATCCCGACGACAGAATAGCCGTCCTCAAGGAGCTTTTCCGATACCTTCCACCCGATAAATCCTGCACAACCTGTGACTGCGATAGTCTTCATCCTGCCTCCAGATTTTTATCAATTTTTACGGTATAATACAACAATTTATAAAAACGTTAAAGTTGCAGAGAGGAAGGACTGTTGTATGAAGGCATTGATATTAAGCGGCGGAAAGGGGACAAGGCTCAGGCCCCTGACATATACAACAGCCAAGCAGCTTGTTCCTATAGCAAATACGCCCATACTGGGATATGTTCTCAGGCATATTAAAGACGCAGGAATAAAAGATATAGGCATAATTATCTCGCCTGAAACAGGAAATGAGGTGAAGCACTATGTAAAGGATGGGAAGGGGTGGGGTGTTAATGTAACTTATATATTACAGACAGAGCCTGCAGGACTTGCACATGCGGTTAAAACCGCTAAGAATTTTCTGAAAAAGGACAATTTTATAATGTACCTTGGTGACAACCTTCTATCACATGGGGTCAAAGATGCGGTAAGGGAATTTAAAAGACAGCCCATTGATGCCGCAATATTTCTTAAGGAAGTGGATAATCCAAGACAATTTGGTGTGGCAAAGCTTGACAGAAAGGGCAATATAGTAAAGTTGATAGAGAAACCTAAGAATCCCCCATCGAATCTTGCGCTTGTCGGCGTCTATATATTTACTGCAATGATACATGACGCTATTGATAAGATAAAACCATCGTTCAGAGGCGAGCTTGAAATAACGGATGCGATACAAATGCTTATAAGTATGGGTGGAAGGGTAAAAAGTGAGATCTTAAAAGGCTGGTGGCTTGATACAGGCAAAAAAGACGACATTCTTCAGGCAAATACAATAGTTCTTGATGAATATATAAAGCGGCAGATTAACGGTATGGTTGACAGCAAGAGTCAGATACTTGGAAGAGTAACAGTGGAAAAAGGGGCGTCTGTGATGAATAGCATTATCAGGGGGCCTGTTGTAATAGGGAAGAACTCTGAGATTAAAAATTCATTCATAGGCCCGTTTACAAGCATTGGCAGCAATGTTACTGTAACAGATTCTTCCATCGAGCACTCTGTAATTCTCAGCAATGCATTTCTTTCAGGTGTTGAAAGGCTTGAAGACAGCCTTATAGGTAAAAACACAAAAATTATAAGGAATGCGGTTCGTCATAGAGCGCTGCGCCTGATGATAGGGGATGACTCAACAGTTGAAGTCTGATTATAGAGGCATGTTTAAAGACGGCGACATAGGGGGTGTTTTTATCAAAAAAATGGAAACTTACGCTGATAATCGCGGGTGGCTGGGAGAATTATTCAGGAAAGATGATCCAGCCATAAACTTAATCCGGGGCGATTCAGGATTTTATCCTGCGATGAGCTACATATCTATCACTCATCCTGATGTTGTGAGGGGGCCCCACGAACACAGAGAGCAGACAGACTATTTCTGTTTCTTGGGCAAATTCAGGCTCTATTTATGGGATAACAGAAAGGATTCACCTACTCATAAAAATAAAAAGGTGGTGGAGAATGCAGACAGACTTATAGTAGTTGTGCCGCCGGGAGTTGTCCATGCATATAAAAATACAGGGGAGGAGGACGCAATTATACTGAACTTCCCTGATAGGCTTTATGGGGGATGGAACAAAGAAGAAAAGGTTGATGAAATCAGATATGAAGATGATGCTGAGAGTCCATTCAGAGTTGAGTAATTCGGACAGGAGATCATCCTTTCGCTCATTCTCGGGCTATCGCCCTCCGAGGCTTTTGCCTCTTTATTTTTCTTATGAGAACTTTATGGACTATCGGCAAAAAAAACCGCTCAAGGACAATCCCCTGTCCTTAGAGGAGGTAGAATAATAATGAAAATACTTGTTACAGGCGGATGTGGATTTATAGGTTCAAACTTTATCAGGTATATACTGAAGAAGTATCCTGACTATGAGATTGTGAACATAGACGCCCTGACATACGCCGGAAATCTCGAAAATCTGAGAGATATAAAGGGAAATAAAAGATATCGTTTTGTGCATGGAAGGATTGAGGATAAGAGCCTTATTGCAAATGCGCTTGGTGATGCAGACTATATCGTAAACTTTGCCGCAGAGACGCATGTTGACAGGTCCATCCGGAATTCCTCCCCTTTTCTGACCACAAATGTTTTAGGAACGCATACTTTACTTGAGGCTGCAAGAAAAGTTCCCATTAAAAAATTTGTTCATATCTCAACTGATGAGGTATACGGTGCACTCGGTAATAAGGGAAAATTTACAGAGAAGACCATGCTTGCGCCAAATTCTCCGTATTCGGCATCTAAGGCTTCGGCTGACCTTCTCATCCGCGCATATTATGAAACTTATAGGTTGCCCGCAGTAATTGTCAGGCCGTCAAATAACTATGGCTATTACCAATTCCCTGAGAAGTTTATTCCCCTTATGATTACAAATATTCTGATGAAGAAACCTATTCCCATTTATGGGAAGGGGGAAAATGTGAGAGACTGGTGTTTTGTAGAGGACAGTTGTGCGGCAATTGACAGCATTATGCATAACGGCAAGGCAGGCGAAGTGTATAATGCAGGCGGCAATTGTGAAGTTAAAAATATAGAGCTTGCAAAAAGCATTCTTAAAATAATGGGGAAATCGGATACTCGACTCGCAACCGAGAGCGAAAGGCATATTAAATTCGTTAAAGACAGGCCGGGGCATGATTACAGGTATGCTCTTGATAATTCAAAAATAAAGCGTGAATTAAAATGGAGGCCGTCTGTCAAAATAGAGGCAGGCATTGAGATGACCATAAAGTGGTATAAAGATAACGAGTGGTGGTGGAAACCGCTTAAAGAAAGACTCAGCGCTGAGAGCAGGGGATTTTGGGAGGCATGAAGATACTCGTTACAGGATCAGAAGGCATGCTCGCACGGGATTTAATATCTGTGCTGAAAGAGAGTAATGAGGTAATGCCGTTTTCAAGACAGAAGATGGACATTACCCAAAAAGATGCCGTTATAAAAAATATAAAAAGTAATGCGCCTGATATGGTAATCAATTGCGCTGCATATACAAAGGTAGATACGGCTGAAGAAGAAAAGGATAGGGCATTTCAGGTAAATGGCATAGGCGTTCAAAATCTTGCTGTTGCGTGCGCAGAGATGCAAATCCCTTTATGCCATATAAGCACAGATTATGTCTTTGACGGCAGGAAAAATAAACCTTACACACCATTTGACGCTGCAAACCCCCTGAATATTTACGGAGAATCAAAACTTGCGGGTGAAAAATATATTCAATGGATTTTGAACAAGTTCTATATAGTCAGGACAGGCGGGCTTTACGGCAGAGGGGATAATAATTTCGTAATGACGATTCTAAAGCTTGCAAAAGAACGCCGGGCAGTGAAAGTTGTAACAGACCAGATATGTTCTCCGACTGCTACTGCAAATCTCTCTACAGGAATAAAAAAACTGATTGAAAGCGGAAGTTTCGGAATATATCACATTACCGATGATTCGGGGGACGGTATAAGCTGGTTTGATTATGCCAGAGAGATTGTTTCAACGGCAGGCATACGCGCAGAGATAATCCCGGTAACTTCCGAGGAATTCCCCCGGCCTGCAAGGCGTCCTGCGTATTCCGTGCTTGACACGGAAATTACAAGACTTGCAGTGAACTATATGCCGGAAAAACGCGAAGTTGCCCTTAAAAAATTTCTTTCAACAGCCTTGCACAGAGCAGCAGAACAGTAGAGCAGCAGAGCAACAGTAAAAAACTACTGCTCTACTGCGCTGTTGCGCTACTGCTCTTTGTAAAGTCCATGCCTCCTGCCAAATGCATTTTTCGGTATTGACTAAACCGATTTTTATGTGGTATGTTCATGGCATGAACAATCATCCGCATGAGGACATATCCCTCAGGCTGCTTGACGAACTTACAAAGGAGCCGGTGATTACTCAGCGGGCATTGGCTGACCGCCTTGGGATTGCCCTCGGGTTGGTTAATGCGTATGTAAAGAGGCTTTATAATAAAGGGCTCATAAAGGTCAAAAATCTTCCTAAAAACAGAGTCAAGTATATAATCACTCCTAAGGGTTTTGCAGAGAAGGCAAAACTTACCTACAGCTACATGAACCGCTCAATAGGCTATTTCAGAGACGTTCGGCAGAAGATTGAGCAGACTTATGCGTTGATGCTGGCCTCGGACGTCAGGAATATTGTGCTGTGGGGCGATGGAGAGGTTGCCGAGTTATGTTACATCTCTACGAGAGGGCTGCCTCTTAAGATTGTTGGTGTTGTTGCTGACAGCGGGATGGGAAAGGGATTTTTTGGGCATGACATTTATTTAATAGAGAATGTCAATGGAATTGAATATGATGCAATACTGGTTGCATCCCTTGACGGCATGGCAAGTGAAAAGATGAATAAGGCTGGTGTAAATCCTGAAAGGGTTTATTATCTATGATAAATATGGAATTAACTGATATTTCAGGCGCTTATCGTTGCGACTCGCAACCGAGCTGGTATGCTGTCCATGTTAAATCCCGTCATGAATTTAAAGTGGTGGAAAGATTGAAAAAATCCGGCGTAGAAACATTTCTGCCTGCTGTGGAGAGACTCAGCAGATGGAAGGACAGGAAAAAGTTAATAAATTTCCCTCTTTTCCCTGGTTATATTTTTGTCCATATTCATAAGATCTATGAAGCCATGCTGACTGTCCTGAAAACTCAAGGGGTTGTAAGATTACTTGGCATTGTCCCCAGTGAGCCGGAGCCTGTTTCAGAAGACCAGATAATTTCCTTAAAAAAGCTTGTTGAAAGCAAAGAAACCCTTGACCCCTATCCGTATTTAAAAGAAGGTCAGAGGGTAAGAATAAAGAGAGGGCCTCTTGCAGGCGTGGAAGGTATTCTTGCAGAAAGGAAAGGACAGCATCTCCTTGTTCTCTCTGTGGATATACTCAGGCAAGGGGTGTCTCTGAAGATAGACGCTTTAGAAGTAGAAGCTGTTTAGAGGTAAGAGTTTTTTAAAGCGGTAAGAGTTTAAGCCTTCTTGGTTATTATCTTCTTAAATGAGGAAATGTGGCTGAGAGGGCGGAGCATTATAAAAAAAGAATAGAAACATGAAAATTTCCATTATAGGCACAGGATATGTAGGGCTCGTTACAGGCGCATGTATGGCGCAGATGGGAAACAGCGTCTTTTGCGTTGATGTTGACAAAAAGAAGATAGAAAACCTTAAGCGCGGTGTTGTTCCCATATACGAGCCCGGACTTGAACCTCTGGTTGCTGAAAATTACAAGGCAGGCACATTAAGGTTTACGACTGATATAAAAGAGGCAATTGACAACAGCGAGATTTGCTGCATAGCAGTCGGCACTCCGATGGGAGAAGATGGAAGCGCTGATTTACAGCATGTTTTGCAGGCAGCCGGTGATATAGGCAAAAATATGGAGCGCTACATTATCATAGCAAACAAGTCAACCGTGCCTGTAGGAACAGCGGATAAAGTTAGAGATGTCGTTAGAAGTGAACTGAATAAAAGGAAGGTTAAAATACCTTTTGATGTTGTGTCAAATCCTGAGTTTCTTAAAGAAGGAGCTGCTGTTGAAGATTTTATGAGGCCTGACAGGGTTATCGTCGGTGCGGATAATCCGAAGGCGCTTGAGAAGATAAAAGAACTTTATGCGCCGTTTACAAAGAGTCACGAAAGGTTTATTTCTATGGATGTAAGAAGCGCTGAAATGACCAAGTATGCCGCAAATGCAATGCTTGCCACAAAGATATCGTTTATGAATGAAATAGCCAATATCTGCGAGAGAGCGGGGGCTGATGTTAATAAGGTCAGGGTGGGTATAGGAAGCGACAGCAGAATAGGATACAGCTTTATATATCCGGGCTGCGGATACGGCGGAAGCTGTTTCCCAAAGGACGTAAGGGCACTGGAAAGATTAGCGACAGAAAATAAATATACAGCCAAGATGCTCAGGGCGGTTCAGGAAATAAATGAATCTCAGAAATTAGTCCTTGTCCGTAAGGTTATAAAAAAATTCGGTGAGGATTTAAGTGGGCATGTATTTGCTGTTTGGGGGTTGTCTTTCAAGCCTGAAACAGACGACACAAGAGAGGCGTCAAGTATAGCTATAATCCGGGAGCTTACAAGACATGGAGCGAAGATAAAGGTGTATGACCCCAGGGCAATGAATGTTGCCAAGGAGTACTATCTCAAGGACTTAAAAAGTGTAGAGTATGCTGATTCCAAATATGCTGCATTGTCAGGCGCTGACGCCTTGCTGCTTGTTACAGAATGGAAGGAGTTCAGGAGCCCTGATTTTGATGAGATGGCAAGACGTCTGAAGAATAAAATCATTTTTGACGGAAGAAATCAATATAACAGAGAAAAACTTAATGGGTTAGGATTTGAATACTTTCAGATAGGGGTTGGTGATGGCTCGTAGAGGCGAATGATAATGAGGATAAAAATAACAGGACGGAGACTCGACTCTGCGAGACGGCCGCATACTATTTTCATTAACTGTGAAAGGAGATAAGATGTCAGAGATGAATGTAAGAGAAGACGAGATAAATCTGTACGATTACTGGAAGGTAATTGTTAAAAGGAAAAGGCTTATTATCGGTTTGTTTCTTGTTTCTGTCCTTGCGTCAGCGGTAATAAGTCTTCTAATGCCCAAAATATACAGGGGAGAGGTTGTGTTAACACGACTGGTATTTCTACCAAAAGAACTGATTGTTGTTGTGGGCAAGATTGATGCAGGAAAAAAAGAAGAAATTTTACCAACAACACACCATTCAATAACTGACATCAAATTAAATACTATAAAATCAGATGCTACAAAGGATTCTACAGACAAACTGCTGCAGGTAATTATTGAAGCAAAAAATATGGATGACATACCTGCTGCAGTTGTAGAAATTATCAAACATATAAATAATATCCCTCATGTCAATCGTAGTATTGAGGAGGAAAGACAAAGACTCCTCAAACAGTCAGAGGAACTTTCCATAGTGATAGAACAGTCAAACAAATTGGCAGAGACATATGAGAAACTTCTTAAAGCAGGCAGGTATGTACCGATAGGTTTTAGTCCAGCAGGTTTTTATCCAGTGGACATAAGGAAGAGAATATCTGATATGAAAGTAGAAAAATTTAACATAGAGCAGGCTCTTAATAGACCCAAAGGTGTTGAAATGTTAGAAAAACCCTCTATTCTAAGAAATCCAGTCAAGCCAAAGATAAAGAAGAATATAGTCATTGCAGGCATTGCAAGCCTTTTTGCAGGGATATTCCTGGCATTTTTACTGGAATATAAAGATATAAAACAAAAAAGTTTATAGTTAGTAATTAAATTTTTCTTTCTCTTAGAATGACTGTAGATTTAAAAAAAATATTATCCAGCAGGAAATTTCTCCCCATCCATATAAGCCGCAAGAATGCTGATAAGCGGTTTCTCGGCCCTGTAGCAGTTGAATTTCACTGGACATCTAAATGCAATTATAAATGCATTCACTGCTCATACAGCAGCAGACGCCGAATAAAAAAGAATTTATCAGATGAAGTTATACGTTCAGTTATAGGTGATTTGATTAATCTGAAAACCCAAGGTGTTTATTTGTCAGGCGGAGGTGAGCCTACCACAGTGGAAGGCTGGGCGGGATATGCCGGTCAATTAATGAGGCATGGGATTGAAACGGCTTTAATTACAAATGGAGCAGCTCTTAAAAAATCTCATCTCAGTGTTTTGCGTAACATGAACTATATTGCAATCTCAATTTATTCCGATGATGAAGGGGAATACAGGCAAATAACCGGAGGCAGGTCATTCAATAAACAGTTTGATCTGCCCTCAATGATAAAGCATGAGAATAACCATGCCATTATTGGCGCAAGGTGCGTCCTGAACAGTATTAATTACAAACGAATCGTATCTATATATCAGAGAGCTACGGATGCTCATTTTGATTATATAATTTTTATTCCTTCTGTGGATTATGAAAATGCTGATGTCAGTCTCAGTCCTAATGAAATGGATACAGTTCAGAGTATAGTGAGAGAATATTATGGAATATTCGATTTCTCACGAACTAACATAGACAGCCTATTAGAGCGTAAAATCAGACACTACGAGGCTGCTGATTACCGTATGGATTTTTCAGCTCCTCCGGCTGAATGCAGCGCAATAAGTATTCGCGGTAATGCCTTTATTAATTACGACGGCGGGGTTTATTTATGCCAGCCTCATATCGGAGATCCCCGGCTTTGTATAGGGGATGTAACAGAAACGACGTTTAACCAAATATGGAATTCAAAGAGGCATTGTGAGGTTATTGACATTCTAAACAAACAATTTGCAGAAGGGTTATGCAAGAACTGCAGGTCAATTAATTTCAACAAGGCTGCCGATGTATATGATAAGAACCCCTCACTTATCGCTGACATTACAAAGGATGTTTTCATTTAAAAAGTTATGGCCCGTACAGAAAAAACAGTAAAGATTCCTCTTTCAGAGCCTCTTATATCAGGCAATGAATGGAAGTATGTTAAGGATTGTCTTGACACCGGCTGGGTTTCATCTGCGGGCAAGTATGTAAATAAGTTTGAAAAGATGACTGCTGATTATGTCGGTGCAAAATATGCCGTTGCCGTTGTCAACGGCACTGCAGCGCTTCATTTAAGCCTTATAGCAGCGGGTGTTCAGCCAGAAGATGAAGTTATAGTTCCGGCTCTTACCTTTATTGCGCCGGTAAATGCTGTCAGGTACTGCATGGCAGAACCGGTATTTATGGACTGTGACCCTGACACCCTCTGCATGGATGTTCAAAAGGTGTCGGATTTTCTTAACAAAGGATGCAGAGAGGGAAGGGATGGGTATCTTTATAATAAGAAAAGCAAGAGAAGAATTAAGGCAATTATCCCTGTCCATATATTCGGACATCCCGCAGATATGGATGAGCTTCTGAAAATTTGCAAAAAAAATAATATTGATATCATTGAAGATGCAACAGAAAGCCTTGGATCAGAATATAAAGGCAAAAAAACTGGCTCGTTCGGAGCGGCAGGATGTTTTTCATTCAACGGCAATAAGATTATTACAACAGGCGGCGGCGGGATGGTTGTAACAGACAATATAAAGACAGCAAAGAAAGTAAGGCATCTTAGCACACAGGCAAAGAAGGACAATTTTGAATATGACCACGATGAAATCGGATACAACTACAGACTGACAAACACGCAGGCAGCAATGGGATTGGCGCAGATGGAGCGTATTCAGGAGTTCGTTAATATAAAGAGAAGGAATGCTTCGATATATTCCGATTTGCTGTCAGAGGTGAAAGATGTGAAATTCCTGTGGGAAAATGCGCAGGTTAAAAGCAATTTCTGGTTCTATACAGTAAAAGTTGCAAAGAAACATAAGAAGAAATTGATTAACTATCTCCTGTCAAGAAATATTCAGGTCAGGCCTGTCTGGAAGCTGATACACACTTTGCCGATGTATAAAAACTCTCAGGCTTACAGGATAGAAAATGCAGTTAAAGCCTATGATACTTGTATAAATATTCCATGCAGTCTGTCGCTGAGTAAAAAAGAAATAGAATACGTTTCTGAAAATATCAAAAACTTTTTTTCAAGGCTGTAATTTTTCAATATGGAAAAGATTGTTTTATTAGGCGGCGGCGGGCATGCAAAGGTCCTTATAGACCTGATAAATGCCTGCGGCAGGTATGAGATTGCGGGAATTGTTGATGCGCAGCTTGCCGCCGGTGTTTCGGTTTCGGGAGCAACTGTTCTGGGCGATGACAGAATTCTGTCAGAACTCTACGAAAAAGGACTCATAAATGCCTGTATCGCTGTGGGAAGCGTGGGAGATAACAGCAAAAGAAAAGCCTTATATGAAAAAGTTAAGAATGCAGGATTTTTAATCCCTGCCCTGATTCATCCATCTGCGGTTATTTCGGGTAAGTCTCAGATCCGCGAAGGGACTCAGATTATGGCAGGTGCGATTGTTCAGACAGACTCGATAATAGGCGAAAACACAATTGTAAATACCGGAGCTATAGTTGAGCATGACTGCACTGTTGGAAAACATGTGCATATATGCCCCGGCGCGGTGATATCCGGCGGTTGTACAATCAGAGAGGCATCATTTATTGGCGCAGGAGCTACAGTGTTGCAGGGCATAAAAATAGGAAGTAATTCTATTGTTTCTGCGGGTGCGGTGGTAATTAATGACGTGCCTGATAATGCGAAGGTTATAGGAGTCCCCGCGAAGTGAGAACTTTTATCATCGCAGAGGCAGGGGTTAACCACAATGGTTCTATAGATATAGCTAAAAAACTCATTGATGTTGCCGCTGAGACTGGCGCTGATGCAGTCAAATTTCAGACATTCAAAGCTGAAAATATGGTAAGCAGGTTTGCAGCAAAGGCAGAATACCAGAAAAAGACTACAGACGCTGATGAATCCCAGTTTGACATGATAAAAAGGTTGGAATTAAATGAGGATGCGCATAAAGAATTAATGGGTTATTGCAGAGATAAGGGCATTATTTTTCTTTCAACACCTTTTGATTTAGAAAGCATAGATTTATTAAATAACCTCGGCATTGAGATATTCAAAATACCATCAGGAGAAATAACAAACCTCCCATATCTAAGAAAGATCGGCAGACTTAAGAAAAAAGTAATACTCTCAACAGGAATGGCCGACCTTGAAGAGATAGGGAATGCCATTAATGTATTAACAGGATATGGTACGCGAAAGGATGACATCACAGTTCTTCATTGCAACACCGAATATCCCACCCCTTTTGAGGATGTAAATTTGGTTGCAATGCTTACGATAAGAGATGCCTTTAAAGTTAAAGTCGGCTATTCCGATCATACACCCGGCATTGAGGCGCCTGTTGCAGCTGTGGCATTGGGCGCAACAGTCATTGAAAAACACTTCACCCTTGATAAGAATATGAAAGGTCCTGACCATAAGGCGTCTCTCGATCCGGATGAATTGAAAGCTATGATTAGAACAATCAGGAATATCGAGAAGGCTCTCGGAGATGGTGTGAAAAAACCTTCTACATCGGAACTGAGAAATAAGCCCGTTGTGCGTAAAAGTATAGTTGCCGCAAAAGAAATAAAAAAAGGAGAGACTTTTACAGAAGATAATATCACTGTGAAAAGACCCGGCACCGGCATAAGTCCTATGGAATGGGATAGTGTTATAGGGAACAAGGCTGTAAGGGCTTTTGAGGAAGACGACTTAATAGAACTATGAGGAGAAAGATTGCGGTTGTGACAGGCACAAGGGCAGAATACGGCTTGCTTTACTGGATTGTAAAGTGTATCCATGAAGATCCCGAACTTGAACTTCAGTTGATTGTTACAGGTATGCATCTTTCTCCAGAATTCGGGTTTACGGTGAAGGAAATTGAAAAAGATGGATTCCCGATTGCTGATAGGATTGAAATGCTGCTTTCTTCAGATACTGAGAGTGCGGTTGCAACATCAATGGGGCTCGGTATGATTGGTTTTGCAAAAGCATATGAGAGGCTGAACCCTGATATACTGCTTGTGTTAGGCGACAGATTTGAAATTTTTGCTGCAGTTGCTGCCGCAGTCCCATTCAGGATACCAATTGCTCATATTCACGGCGGAGAATCAACAGAAGGCGCGATGGATGAGCTTTTCAGACATGCCATTACAAAGATGAGCCATATTCATTTTCCAGCAACAGAGGATTATAGGAAAAGAATTATACAAATGGGAGAAAACCCCGATAATGTATTCTGTTTTGGATCGCCATGCATGGATAATATTTACAAGCTTAGTCTGATGGATAAAAGGGAATTGTGCCTTGCCTTAGATGTTCCTGGAAATAAAAAATTGGGCGTAGTTACTTACCATCCTGTAACCCTTGAAAAAGATAAGGCCGGATTGAACATCTCGGAGTTGCTGGAATCACTTAAGGATTTCAGCGATATTTTCTGGATAATCACCTTGCCTAATGCGGATACCGGTGGACGGATTATAATTGAAATGGTAGAAAACTTTGTAAGGAAAAATCCTGAAAGGATAAAATCTTTTGCATCGCTTGGACAGTCAAGATATCTTTCTCTGTTAAAGCATGCTGTTGTGATGGTCGGGAATTCCTCCAGTGGACTGATTGAGGCTCCTTCCTTCGGGTTGCCTGTTGTTAATATAGGGGATAGACAGAGGGGCAGGATTCGAGCTCAGAATGTAATAGATGTGCCTGAGTGCAGTAAGGTGTCTGTAGGAGATGCTATAAAAAGGGCGGTTTCCATGGAGTTTAAAGGCACTTTGAACGATATGAGAAACCCATATGGAGACGAGCCCATAAGTGAACAGATACTGGGCAAACTGAAAACAGTGCCGCTGGATAAATATCTTCTCAAAAAAGGTTTTACGAGGTTTAATCTTGGATAAAAAGAAACTGGAATCTATTTTAATTTTATCTGATACCACGATAAAACAGGCTATGCAGAAACTCAGCGATACTCAGGAGAGGATCCTTTTTGTTGTGGATAACAACAAAAAGCTTTTGGGAACAATCAACGACGGCGATATCCGCAGAGCATTAATAAACGGTTCTAAATTTGACTATCATGTCGGCAATGTGATGCACAAAAGCTTTGTTTCGGTTGACAGGGATGTCGCAGATGTAGAAGGCTATTCAAAGAGATTGATGCTTGAGAAAAAGATTGAGCAGATTCCGGTTTTGGATAAAACTGGAATAATAAATGATGTGATCTTGTGGACGGATATCATAGGGGAAGGAAAGCCGGCTAAACCTGTAAATTTATCTGAGACTCCTGTAGTAATAATGGCCGGCGGCAGAGGAACACGATTAGATCCTTTCACCAGAATATTGCCTAAACCCTTAATCCCTATAGGCAATAAACCTGTCATAGAAATCATAATGGAAAGATTTTATAAATATGGGTTTTATAAATTCTTTTATACCCTTAACTATAAAAAAGAGTACTTAAAGCTTTTCCTTACGGAAAATAAATTCCCGTATACTGTCGATGTCGTTGAAGAAGATGATTTTCTGGGAACTGCCGGAGGGCTTGCGCTGCTCAAGGATAAAATAAAAGAGACCTTTTTTGTTGTTAACTGCGATTCTCTGCTTGATGTTAATTTTGATGATATCCTGAAGTGGCATAAAGAACACAAAACTGCAATGACAATAGTAGGATGTCATAACGAGGTTAAAATCCCATTT
Organism: Thermodesulfovibrionales bacterium; assembly: GCA_049302185.1. Taxonomy (GTDB): domain Bacteria; phylum Nitrospirota; class Thermodesulfovibrionia; order Thermodesulfovibrionales; family UBA1546; genus UBA1546. The sequence goes on from JBAQLV010000013.1 coordinate 15,821, forward strand.
GGCGTTCTTCAGTTGTCTGACGGCAAGCTTGCTGAGATAGTTGAAAAACCTGTTCACGACATCATTATAAATACTGGTGTCTATGTGATTGAGCCGCATGTTATCTCGTATATACCCGAAGGCAGGCATATGGATATGAATGAGCTGATAGAGACAGTCATTGGAAAAGAAAAAGTAAGCGTCTATCCGATTTATAAAGGATGGTTTGATATTGGCCAATGGGAGGAGTATAAAAAGACCGTTGAAAAACTGCAAGGCACGGAAGACATATAAAAAGCTAAAGGTTCTTGGCATTATCCCTGCAAGAGGCGGATCAAAGGGAATGCCGAAAAAGAATATCAGGCATCTGTTAAATAAACCGCTGATCGTCTGGACAATTGAGCAGGCGTTAAAAAGTAAGTATATAGATAGAGTGATTGTAAGCACCGATGACCCTGCAATTGCAAAGATTTCGAGAAAACATGGCGCGGATGTGCCTTTTATGAGGCCTGCTGAATTAGCTACAGACAAAGCAAAGAGTATAGGTGCGGTTTTTCATGCGCTCCTTTCCCTCCCTGAAAAATATGACTATGTGGTTCTGCTTCAGCCCACATCTCCTTTGCGTACAGCAGATGACATTGACGCCTGCGTAAAACTTTGTATGAGTAAGGGAGGCAATTCGTGTGTTTCGGTCACCGAATCGGAGAAAAACCCTCACTGGATGTATTCCCTAAATAAAAACGGCAGGATGCATAAGTTGATTCAAACGGAAAAAACAATTGACCGCAGGCAGGATTTGCCTAAAGTTTACGCTCTAAACGGCGCGATTTATGTTGCGCAGGTTGACTGGCTGTTAAATAACAAAGCCTTTGTGACTGATGAAACTTATGCCTACATAATGCCAAAGGAAAGGTCTGTTGATATAGACAATGATCTGGATTTCAGATTCGCTGAATTTCTGCTTTTGAGGCAATAACTTTCTTTATGTCCAAAAATATTAGAATTATCCCAAGACTTGATATCAAAGGCCCTAATCTTGTAAAGGGCATCCATCTTGAAGGTTTGCGGGTGTTGGGAAAACCCGAACATTTCGCAAGATATTACTATGAAGCCGGAGCAGACGAGCTTGTTTATATGGATGTTGTGGCAAGTTTGTACGACCGCAATAGTCTCCATGACATTATTGAAAGGACAGCAAGGGAAGTCTTTATTCCCCTTACCGTAGGCGGAGGGCTGAGAACGATAGAAGACATCAAAAATGTTCTGAGGGCAGGGGCTGACAAAGTTTCGCTAAACACAGCCGCAATTAAAAATCCGCAGATTATCGCCGAGGCTTCAAGGAAATTTGGCTCTTCTACCATACTTGTTTCAATAGAGGCTATCAAACAGCCTGACGGAAGATATCTGGCTTATACAGATAACGGCAGAGAGCACACAGGCGTGGAGGTGTTGGAGTGGGCAAAACGCGTTGAAACGCTCGGGGCAGGTGAAATCATGCTGACGTCCGTAGATAAGGAAGGCACAGGAAATGGATATGATATAGAACTGACCATGATGGTGGCGGACGCTGTTTCTATACCTGTTATCGCGTGCGGCGGCGCAGGAAGCGTTGAACACATAGGACAGGTGATTGCCGAAGGTAAAGCTGACGCCGTGGCTGTCGCTTCAATCTTACACTACGATTACATAGGAAATAATAGGTTTAAAATTGATAGGGAAGATGAAGGGAATGTGGAGTTCCTTGCAAGCAGAAGAACATTCTCAAAGATTAAACCTGCAAATCTGCACGATATTAAGGACTATTTGCATAAAAACGGTTTCCAATGCCGGTGCAGCATAAATCAGGAAATGGTGAGTGGGCACACCACATAACAGATTACAGGTCGCTGTAATTGATTATGGAATGGGCAATCTGTTCAGTGTTGAACGCGCCTGCGAGCATGCGGGACTGAACGCTGTAATAACTGCTGATAAATATATCATTATGAATTCAGATGGAGTTATCTTGCCCGGCGTAGGGGCATTTGGCGACGCTATGGACAGCCTTGAAAGAAAAGACCTTATCGCCCCAATAAAAGATTTTGTGGAAGAAGGCAAGCCTCTGATGGCAATATGCCTTGGGATGCAGTTATTGATGTCGGAGAGCGAAGAGTTCGGGCATCATAAGGGCTTAAATATTATTGAAGGTTCTGTTGTCAGATTTCCTTCGAAAAACGGGGAAGGCGGGAAGATCAAAGTGCCCAATGTGGGGTGGAACAGGATTTTCCAGCCTTCTTCCGAAGACCTGACTTATTGGAATGAATCTCCCTTAAAGGATATTATGAGCGGTGAGTTTATGTACTTTGTGCATTCTTACTATGCAGTTCCTTCAGATAAAGGAGCAATTCTGTCAACTACAACTTATGAAGGAATACAGTTCTGTTCCGGTATTCGCCGGCGGAATGTGTTTGCCTGCCAGTATCATCCTGAAAAAAGCGCAGCAGAAGGCATAAAGATATATAAGAATTGGGCATCGGCAATAAAAAGTAAACAGAGGGATGGGTTATGGAAGGAAAATTAGAAGTAATGCATGGCCTGCCTGAGAAGGTTGTTTTCTGCAAGAGGTGTGTAATGTCTAACCAGAGGCCTTCCTCCAGTGTAGAGTTCAGACATACTACAGGCAAAAAACACAAGACATTGCATATTGACAAAGAAGGTATTTGTGATGCATGCAGAGTTGCCGAACAAAAGAAGCAGATTGACTGGAAGAAAAGAGAGGATGAATTGCTGAAACTTTTGGATAAGCATCGCAGAAATGACGGCTATTATGACTGTATTGTGCCGGGAAGCGGAGGAAAAGACAGCGTATATGCTTCTCACCTCCTTAAGTATAAATACGGCATGCATCCTTTAACAGTGACATGGCCGCCGCTGATGTATACAGAATACGGATATCAGAATTTCCGCAACTGGCTTGATATCGGCGGGTTCGATAATATTACTTTTAATAGGAACGGAAAAGTAATGAAGCTTTTGACAAGGCTGTCAATAGAAAATCTTCTTCATCCATTTCAGACCTTTATCCTCGGACAAAAAAACCTTGCACCCAGGATTGCGGCTAAATACGGTGTTCCCTTGATATTTTACGGCGAGAACGAAGCCGAATACGGCAACCCCATTGCAGACAATGCGACCTCGCTTCGGGACACGTCGTTTTATACTATGAATAATCTGGATGAGATTTATCTTGGAGGAGTTTCCATCCCGGAGCTGATGGAGAGATATGATTTGCCGCTTGCGGAACTGATGGCATTTCTCCCTCCGGATTACAAAGAGGTTGAAAAGACCAAAATGGAAGTGCATTATCTGGGTTACTATATCAAATGGACGCCTCAGGAAGCCTATTATTATGCTGTTGAGCATACTAATTTTCAGGCAAGGCCGTTCCGCTCGCACGGGACATACAGCAAATACAACAGCATAGACGATAAGATAGACGACCTGCACTTCTATACGACATATATAAAGTTTGGCATCGGGCGGGCAACATACGATGCCTCACAGGAGATAAGAAACAAGCATATTACACGAGAGGAAGGGGTTGCACTTGTTCGAAGGTTTGATGGTGAATTCCCCGATAGATATTTTCAGGAGGTTATGGACTATATAGGTATGGCTCCGCAATATTTTCTTGAGCTTTGCGATAAATTCAGGCCTCCGCATCTGTGGAAGAAAGAAAACGGAGAGTGGAAACTAAGGTATCAGGTTTCTTAAAAATGAGGAGAGCTTGCTGAATTTATGACAATTGATAGCAAGAAATCATGGGATAACTATTGGGAATCCCATTTCAACAGCAAGCGCAGCCAAAAAATAATTTATTTTATCCGCACAAAGCTGATAGCAAAATCAGTGCGAAACTTTATAGATCGGTACTTTAAGGACAGCGGAATTTTTATAGAGATGGGGTCAGGTTCGTCACAAACGAGTGTATTGATTAATAAAAGATCCCGCAAGCTTTACGCTCTTGATTTTGCTTTTGATGCGGTTGCTCACGCAAGGTTTATCCCGGTTATGGATGGAGGCATACATGGCAATCTTTTTTCTTTACCCTTTCGTAATGACTCTGTTGACGGAATATGGAATCTCGGAGTAATGGAACATTTCACCGACAGCGAGATTGATACTATATTGACGGAGTTTTACAGGGCATTAAAATCCGGTTCATGTGCGATTTTATTCTGGCCGCCTCTTATCGGCTGGTATAAAATAGTTGCTTTAATAGTGGAGACAATATTGAGTTTAGTGAAGAGAAAGAGGGTTAAACTATATCCGGATGAAATCAACCTCATACGGGGCAGAAAAAAGATTCAGTCTTTCTGTGATAGGAATGGATTTGTTTTAGAACGCTGCAGCTATACCTATTTGGATTGCTTTACTAATGTAGTTATTGTAATTCGGAAAAAATTATAGTATCTAATAGGTTTAAAAACAATTAAGTATAGTTTCTAATCATAAATATGGTTAATTCAAAACCCCCAATGTATTATAAGAAAGTTAAATTTACAGGCTTCAGCGGATATAGTACTGCGTATTCCTCGGTAATACGACCGGAGAGATTTAGGGAGGTTATAGGCGCAATAAAAAATCCTCCTGACAGGCATATCCTTGCCCGCGGCGCAGGTAAAAGTTATGGTGATGCAGCTTTAAATAGCGATGGCACTATTCTTCTGACAAACCGTCTCAATAGACTACTTTCTTTTAATGATGAAACCGGTATTTTAAGAGCAGAATCAGGTGTTACCATAAAAGACATCTTAACGGTTTTTGTACCGCGAGGTTGGGTTCTGCCGGTTGTTCCTGGAATTAGCAGTATAACTCTTGGAGGATGTATAGCTTTCGATATACACTCTAAAAACCACTGGAAGGAAGGAAGTTTTCATGATCATGTAAACAAAATATCCTTGGTTTTAGCTGACGGTTCAATTTGTGAATGTTCTCGCGATAAAGAGCCTGACCTGTTTTGGGCAACTGTGGGTGGAATGGGATTAACCGGTATTATCGTAGAAGTGGAACTTAAATTGAGGCGTATTGAGGTTCCCTGCTTTAAGGCTTATTCTATTCCGGTTCACAATTTGCAGGACACTTTCTGTCGGTTTGATGAAGCTTGCTCGAACCATGATTTCGCAGTGGCTTGGATTGATCTTCTGAATAAAAATATGTTTGGCAGAGGTATTCTTTTTGCCGCTGATTATGCTACAAACAGAGACATCGTAGATTCTGGTATTAAAGATGCATTTTTCTATGATAATAATCTAATCTCAAGACTTCCACTTAAACCATTGGCGCCTTTCTTTAATCGGGTTACTAATCGTATGTTTAATCTGCTTTTTTATCAAAAACACTCCAAGACAGCATCGCGACCTTATTTTGTTGGTATACAACCATTTCTGTGTCCATGGGACAGTATACCTAACTGGAATCAACTATATGGGAGTAAGGGTTTTGTTGAATATCAATGTGTGTTGCCTATTGGAAACGCATTGCAGGGACTTGAGAGCATTCTTGAACATATACGTATGCATTTTGCTGATTATCCCGTATATTTTGCAGCAATCAAGCGAATGGGGCATTCCCCTGCACCTCTGTCTTATCCTCTTGATGGATACAGTATACTCATGGATTTTCCGTTAAGGCAGGGCCTGCAGGAATTTCTAAATGAAATAGATCGGATAGTGATTCGTAATAACGGTAAAGTTTTTCTGGCTAAGGATGGGCGTATCAGTGCTGCAGCTTTTCAAAAGATGTATACTAACCTGGAGTGGTGGCTTAAGGTAAAAAATGCTGTAGACCCACAAGAGCTCTTTTCATCGGATATGTCAAGAAGACTTTTACTGACTAAAAGATAATGGCTAATAAATTATTTATTGTCGGAGCTACCTCTATTATTTGTCGTCAGATTTGTTCTACTCTAATTAAAGGGGGAGGCAGCGTTTACTTGGCATCCCGAGATTTAGAAGAACAATCCCGCATTGCTGCCGATCTAAAGTTACGCCACGGGATAGAGGTATTTGAAGGCAAGTTTGAGGCGGAAGATACGGGAAGCCATGATGCACTCGTAAATGATGCCGTAAGAAAAATGGGCGGTATTGATTGTGCAATTGTCGCTAGTGGTGAATTGGGTGACCAAATTATGGCCCGTGAAAATGTTGAGTTAAGCCTGAGAATAGTTATTTCTAATTATGTAGGACCATTGATTGTTCTGACTCATTTAGCCAATTTCATGGAGAAACAGGGCTTTGGCCATATAATTGTCCTATCTTCCGTGGCTGGTGACCGGGGCAGACAAAGCAACTATATATATGGATCTGCAAAGGGCGGTATGACACGATTCTTGCAGGGACTACGAAACCGTCTTTATCAATCAGGCGTTCACGTCCTTACGGTAAAGTTGGGTTTTGTGGATACGAGGATGACATTTGGAAAATCAGACATGTTTTTGGTTTCTACTCCGGAGAAAGCTGCGCGGTTAGTAGTCAAAGCAATTCAAAGAAAAGCCGATGTGGTTTATGTGCCTTTTTTCTGGTCATTTATAATGATGATTATTAGACATATTCCCGAGGTAATCTTTAAGCGATTAAAATTGTAAGGAATAATCTTATTCGAGGTTAAAATGAGTGAAGGAAAAATAGAAAATTTGGTTTCTGTAGCAGCAATTATCCGGAATGATTCTGAAATAATTGATTCGTATATCAAGGAGACAATTGATATTTTAAAGAAATCATTTACCAATTATGAGTTGGTACTGATAGATAATGGCTCGACAGACGATTCCGTTTCAAAAATAAAGAAGATGCAATTAAGCATTGAAAATATAAGGTTAATTATTCTCTCGAGGCAATATCATGATGAAATAGCATATACCGCAGCTTTGGAACAATGCATAGGAGATTTCGTTGTTTTAATGGATATAAATACTGATCCGCCTTCATTGATTCCGGAATTAGTTAAGAATTGCATAGAAGGGCATGAAACTGTGGTAGCAGAAAGAAGTGATAGGAAATACGATAGTTTTATAGAGAAATTGTTTTCGCAGGGATTTTACAAGATAAGCCGCCTGTTGACAGGGTATAATGTTAATCCAAAACTTGGGAATTTTTTTGCTTTCAGTCGAAGAAGTGTCAACTCCATTGTTAATATAAAAGATAAGAACAGATATCTGAAATATCTGATCCATGAAGTCGGGTATTCTCATAACAAAATATCATACAACAAGATTAAAAGGTTGGATGGCAGGCGAAAAGGAAGTTTTCTGGAATTATTTGCTTTTGCGGTAGAAATAATTGTTTCAAATTCTAATCGCTTAATAAGAATAGCCTCTTTGATAGGATTGTTGGCGGGCTTGTTGAATTTAATATATATCTTTTATGCTGTTATTTATTATATCGTAGCAACCTTTCTTTTAGGGAAAAAGATTGTGCCTGGCTGGACAACTACCGCGGTGGTAAATTCTGTAATGTTCTTTCTAATATTTCTCATCCTTGCTATTTTTAGTGAGTATTTAACTCGCATTTTAAGGGAAACTAAAGGAGGAAATTTATATTTCATCAGGGAAGAACTGAACAGTTGTGTATTTCCTAAAAATGTTGATAGAAAAAACGTTGTATAAGAGAAGACTATGGGACGATGTTTAATCGGCTATACAGGCTTTGTAGGAGGTAATCTTAAGAGCCAGGCATTATTCGATGAATTGTATAATTCATCGAACATTAGTGATATCAGAGGGAAGGAATTTGAGTTGATTGTCTGTGCTGGTGCTCCTGCCGCCAAGTGGATTGCCAATAGAAATCCTGAGGATGATTTAAGGAATATCAATTTTCTTATTAATAATTTAAAGCAAGTACGCGCGCATAGGTTTATACTAATTTCCACTGTTGATGTATATAAACAACCTGCTAACGTTAATGAAGATACTCCGACTGATGCGTTAAACCATCAGCCTTATGGGAAACATAGATTCTATCTGGAGGAGTTTATCAGAGATGCTTTTAGTAAACATAATATTATCAGATTGCCTGGTCTTTTCGGAAACGGTTTAAAAAAGAATGCGATCTATGATTTCATTAACAATAATTGTTTGGAGATGATTCATTGTGATAGCATTTTTCAGTTTTATAACCTAAACAGATTGTTTTCGGATATAGACATTGTATTGAAAAACGACTTGCCTGTCGTAAATTTTTCAACCCAACCTTTTAGCATTAAGGAGCTTGCTGCTGAAGTTTTTGGGATTGACTTCAAGAATAGAACTGAAATGCCGCCGGTTTTTTACGATGTAAGATCCAAATACAGTAAATTATTTAATTCCAAACTGGAATACTATATGTTTTCGAAGGAGGAAGTCTTAGGGCAAATTAGAAATTTTGTTGTCTCTTTAGATTTAAATAGAAAGTGAAAATAGCCATTTCAAATATTGCGTGGTCTAGGTCGGAAGATGATGAGATATCTAAGATTCTTTTCGAATTCTCAATTAAGGCCATTGAAGTAGCTCCTACTAAATTATGGGATAATCCAGTATCACAAACTGATGAGTCTGTTCAGGCATATTTAAATTATTGGGATAAGAAAGATATAGATATAATAGCTATGCAATCTCTTCTTTTTGGTTATCCTGAATTAACAGTCTTTGGTGGCGATGATCAAAGAGAGGCTACGTTAAGATACTTATCAAAAGTAATTAATTTAGGCTCGAAACTGGGCGTAAGTGTTTTTGTTTTTGGGTCTCCAAAAAATAGGCAGACTATGAGTTTAAAAAAGTCAAAAGTAATGGATATCGCTATGAATTTTTTCAGATTATTAGGTGAACTTGCCTATAGTAATAATGCCAAATTTTGTATAGAGCCAAATTCAGCAGCTTACGGTTGTGATTTTATATGTACTACAGACGAAGGTATAGAATTGGTAAAGGAAGTTGCGCATCCCGGGTTCAGACTTCATCTCGATGCGGGTGTGATGGCGTTGAACAATGAAGAATATGAGAAATCAATTGAACGAGCTTTTGAATATATGGAACATTTTCACGTCAGCGAACCTTATTTGCAAAAGATTGGAATCGGAAAGACTAATCATGCTCGAATAGCCAACCATTTGAAAAAGCTGAATTATGATAAATGGGTTTCTATCGAAATGCGAGATGGATTAGGCGAATCGAACCTATCTACAGTGAGTGAAAGTTTAGGGCATGTTAGAGAAAATTACGGGATTTAGGTGTTAGTTTGCGCCTTTCATGCATAATTCCTGCACATAATGAAGCAGATTGTATTGCTGGTACAGTTAATCAGCTGTATTCTGTTTTAAAACAAGCTGATATCGAGCATGAAATACTAGTTGTTAATGACAATTCTACAGATAAAACAAAAGAAGTTTTGATGGAACTTTCTCCTAAGATACCGCCTCTTATTGTCGTGGACAATGATTACCCTAATGGTTTTGGCTTAGCTGTACGTAAAGGATTGGAGACATTTAAGGGAGATGCTGTTTGTATCTGCATGGCAGATTCTTCTGAGAATCCGGATGATATTGTTAAGTTTTTCAGACATATACATAATTTTGATTGTGTTTTTGGCTCTAGATGGATAGAAGGAGCCGAAGTGGTTGATTATCCTATAGTTAAGCTAGTAATCAATCGTCTGGCTAATAGATTGATAAGTTTGCTTTTCAGGATCAAGTATGCCGATATCACAAACGGATTTAAGATGTATCGCGACTATGTAATAAAAGAATCAAAGCCTTTTGTCAGTTGTAATTTTAATCTTACAGTGGAGATACCCCTAAAGGCAATCAATAGAGGCTATAGCTATGATGTTTTACCTAATTCATGGGCTAATAGAAAGACAGGTAAGTCCAAGTTGAATATTATGAAAATGGGGTTACGCTATTTCCTTACAATGACATATTGCTTAATTGAGAAATGGCTTTTAAACAAGGACTGTCCGGGAAAGAAAAAATGAAGAAAAAGTTTGATGTTATCATAATCGGAGGAGGTTTTTACGGGTGCTGTCTGGCGCTGTTACTCAGGAAGCATTATGAAAATATTCTGATAATCGAAAAAGAAGCCGATATTCTTCTAAGAGCTTCATCTGTAAATCAAGCCAGAATACATAGCGGTTTCCACTATCCTAGGAATTTGTTGACAGCTTTCAGGTCGTTCCTGAATTTTCCCAGATTTATTATGGATTTTCGGAAGTGTGTTTTTGATAATTTTGAGAGTCTTTACGCTATTGCCAGCAATAATTCAAAAGTAAATGCCCACCAATTCAAAAAAACATTCGAAAACTTAGGAATCCCCATCAAGGTAGCATCGTCAAAATATAGAAGACTTTTTAATTTGGAGATGATTGAAGAAATTTTCGTGGCGCAAGAGCTCGTATTTGACGTGATGAAATTAAGGGAAATTATGAGATTAAGGTTAAACAAGGAAGGAGTCACTTTTTATTGCGGTGTAGAGTGCAGGAGGATTGAACATGCGGAAAATGATAAGATAAGAGTATTCATTTCAAATGAAGATATTCCTTTACTGGCAGGCAAGGTCTATAATTGCACTTATTCTCAGATAAATAAAATATTGAAAGAGTCTAATATATCTTTTTTACCTTTAAAGCATGAAGTAACAGAAATAGCACTAATTGAAATACCAGGAGAGTTGGATGGTATAGGTATTACTGTTATGGATGGACCGTTTTTTTCAACTCTACCGTTCCCTTCAATGAATCTATATTCCTTAACTCATGTAAGATATACACCTCATTACAGTTGGACTGATACAGATGGATATATAGACGGCCATAAATTCCTGAAAGATTCAAATCTTAAGTCTAATTTTACATATATGATTAAAGATGCAAAAAGATATCTGCCAGTAATAGAAAAGGCTAAATATATTGATTCGTTATATGAGGTAAAAACTGTTCTGACACAAAATGAAATAGACGATGGCAGGCCTATTTTATTAAGAAAGGATTATGGAATTAAGAATTTTTCAATTGTGATGGGGTCGAAAATTGACAACATTTATGATGTCCTTGAACTTATTGGTGATAAGTCATCTTTTGCGTGAATTTTTACTGAAGGTATAGATGAAAATTGTTCTAATTAATCCGCCACAGATATATACAAAGACATGGATTGCATCGGGCATAGTCCCTCCCATGGGTCTATTGTATCTTGCAGCATCGCTAAAACAATGCGGGCATGAACCAATAATAATTGATTCAGTAGTGGAAGCTCCAAATAATACATATAGTATGGGAGATAATATCGGGGGTAGGGGACTTAATTTTACTGATATAATTGCAAGGATACCTGACGATGTTGCATTGATTGGCATAACAAATTTATTCTCCTTTGCTTTTCCTTTAGTTAGAGAGCTAACAAAGGAAATAAAAAAAGTTTATCCGGCGATTCCCGTAGTGGTGGGCGGTGCGCATCCTTCTGCGACTCCGCTTGAAACTGTATCAGAGCCTTCGATAGATTTTGTTGTCATAAGCGAGGGCGACAAAACGATTGTTGAACTCGCTGATAACATGAAGGAGTATAATGCCATAAAGGAAATCGATGGGCTTGCTTATAAAGATGAAAAAGGAATACCTTCACTTAATCCTAAGACCAAGTTTATTGAGAATCTTGATAGAATTCCTTTCCCGGCGAGAGAACTCGTCCCCCTTGGAAAATATTATGAAATTGGCAGAGCTCACGGGCCGACTCAGGATAAATGGACCCCTATTCTGTCATCGCGAGGTTGTCCATACCAATGTACCTTCTGCACACCGAAATTATGGGATAGAAGGTACAGGGCAAGATCAGCACAAAATGTGATAGCTGAGATTGAAGAATGTATAACAAAATATGGGATAAAAGAATTTCATTTTGAGGATGAAAACCTTACTATTGATAGGAAAAGAATAATCGAAATTTGTAATGGGATTATAAGTAAAAAACTAGGTATAAGATGGCAGACACCAAATGGAATAAGGGCATCTGTAACAGATAAGGAAATGCTAAATATAATGAAAGAGGCTGGCTGTCATCACATTACTTTTGCTCCAGAGTCTGGTTCGGTAAGGGTTTTAAGCGAGATAATAAAAAAACAGCAAGATTTGCCGAAAGTAACAGCACTTGTAAGTCATGCGTCTCATTTGGGGCTAAAAACTGCTGCATATTTTGTAAGTGGTTTGCCAGGGGAGACAGTCCAAGATGTGGAGATGTCAATTGATTACGCATGCCAGCTTGCAAAAATTGGTTTAGATGAAATTGCTTTTTCAAGATTTGTTCCGCTACCAGGTTCAGAACTTTGTGAAAAACTTATCAGAGAGGGAAAATTTAATGCTGATTGGAAAAGTTTAATATCGACAGGTGACCTTTCAGAAGCGAAATCATGGTCAGAACACATTTCTTCAAGGAAGCTTCAGCAGCTAAGGCGAAAGGCGTATTCCAAGTTTTATCTTACAAGAATGATTTATCATCCCTTTAAAGTGATGAGGTCGATAATCAATATTATAAGAAGAACAGAAGAATTAAAAACAGAAAGAACGTTCATCAACTTGTTTAGAAGATAAAATATTTGAATATGTTATTTCCGTTAACAAATAGTTATTTTTATAGGGAAAGGCTATATGCTAATCACAGATAATTACAATTGCGATTGATTAATATGAAAACATTACTTGTTCAGCCGCCTATACACTTAGATGACCTTTATGGGGCTCTGGCAAAAGCCGGCAGTGAATTAGCGCCTCAGGGGCTTTGTTCTATAGCCACAATAGCCGGAAAGAACGGCTATGATGTATCTATTCTTGATGCGCAGGCATTAAAGTTGACGGTTGATGAAACAATAAGAAGAATCGTTGAATTGCAGCCTGATGTGGTTGGCTTTACCCTTTATACTACTTTTATTCCGGTAGTCAGTCATATCAGTGCGCAATTAAAAGAAATATATAGCGGAAACGGAAAGGAGTTAGTTGTCCTTGTAGGAGGAAGTCATGCAACCTTGACACGAGAAAAGGTACTGGAAGAACATCGATGTTTTGACATAGCCTGTATAGGTGAGGGCGAAGTAACTTTTGCTGAAATTCTTGATGCATTGAAAACCGGTAAACATTTTAAAGATGTTAAGGGGATAGTTTTCAGAGGGAAGGATGGGCAGGTTATACCCACGGAGAGACGTCCATTTATTTCTGATTTAGATTCACTGCCTATTCCGGACTGGTCTTTATTGCCAGAACTTAAAAAATATTATCGTCCTGCAGGAGATTCCCTTAAGAGAGCGCCATCAGCCGGAATTGTTACATCACGGGGATGCAATGGTAAGTGTTATTTTTGTAATCCATGGCAATTAGGCAACAAGATTCGCTGTAATTCAGCGGGATATGTCTACAGAATGATTGTGGATTTAATGCAGAATTATGGCATAAGAGATATTTATATACAGGATGACACTTTTGTAATGAATAAGGATAATGTAATGGAATTTTGTAAAATCCTGCGGGACAGAAAATTAGACCTCACATGGTCATGCCATGGCAGGGTTGACCATATAGATAGAGAACTATTGCAGGCAATGAAGAAAGCGGGGTGCTGGCAGATTTCTCTTGGAATAGAAAGCGGTTCTCAGAAAATATTGGATAATATTAATAAGGGGACTACAGTTGAACAGAATCTCAGAGCACTTGAATTATGTAAAGAAGCAGGGATGGATGTAAAGGGATTGTTTATGATAGGTTGTTTTGGTGAGAATCGTGATACGATCAAGGAGACAATCGATTTCATTAAAAAAGCATATATAACAGATTTTCATATAACATTTTTTACCCCTCTTCCCTTGACTACCGCCATGAGAATCTGGCCTAAATATGGAAACTTCGACGAATCGAAAGGCTATTTTATGGGGAATACTCCGAGTTTCATCCCGTTTGATCTAACAGAGGAAGAATTAATTCGTTATCGTAAGTATATCTACAGATTATTCTATCTCCGTCCAAGAATAATCTTCAAATATGCATTAAAGCTGCTGAATCTAAGGCATGCTAAAAAGATAATTTTAAGCACTATTTCATTTTTTAAATATACCTTTAAAAAATGAAATAGCTTCCTTTCGTCAATTACAATTCAATTAGTTTACTACAAAAGATGAAATCTGAATTAAGACATTTAGATTCAAAATACGTTTTGTATGGTTACTTTCTATTTATTTTTCTGGCGCTTTTCTTTTCAATTAAGTCTGATCACAGAGATTATGGAACTTTTAGGGCTGAAGAGATTGCTGTAGTCCAAAAAATAATTCATCCAGAATACTATAATGGAGAGTTTTTTAAGATTGAATTAGAACCGCATAATCCATATTTCAATTATGATTATTTTGTGGCTTTTATAGCTAAAAAATTTGGATATACTGAAAACTTGTGGGAATTGGGAAAGATATTCTGGATTTTTGAAAAAGGGCTTGCAATAGTAACATTGATAATACTGTGCAATTATATTTTCAATAAAGACAAGACGGTTTTAGCTATAGCAATAACTTTATTTATCTCCTTTATTGATCACGAGGCTACGCAAAAATCCATGGCGATGCCGCTTTATATACTATCAATATATTTCTTCCTTAGAGGGAAATGGATAGTTCTGGCAATTGTTAGTGCAGCTATATTTTATTTGCATATTGGTGTGGGTGTTTGGTGGTTAGGTACGGTAGCTTTTGGACTTCTTAGTATGTTTTTAATTCAGAGGAGAGTTTCTTTTAGACAAATAATGACATTCTGTATTTTTACAGGTATTTTAGTCTCTCCTGTGATATATTCTTATTTCTACAGAAATTATAATTCTGAAATAGATAATTTTACTGTTAGATATTTTTATTATACGCAGCTATGGCAAAGTTCGCCTCTATTAAGCCTATTGGTAACTCCTCTCACTTTTGCCAATCAATGGTTAACATTTGCTGTCGTATGGATAGGATACAAGAAGCTGAAAGGCGAAGAGGCCACACATAAGAACATTATGCTGCTTGCGGGAGGGGCTGTAGGATTATATGTTGTACAATTTGTTTTTGCAGATATCCTCTCAAACAGTTCTATAATTTTAATGCAACTAACAAGGGCGATACAGCTTATCTTTATCTTAGGGATTCTATTTATGGCATTTTTGTTGGCATCTCATTTGAAAAAAGGGAATTACATTTTTATTCTTATATTTCTATTCATGTTTCTTGTCTATCGGACTGAAAAAGCTTTTTTTATTTCGCTTTTCATTTTAATATTGTACGAAATTTTTGAGCGGAAGATTACAATATTTAAGGGGAAAATATCTCGGATATTAGAAAACAATTTTAAATTTATAGAAAAAATTAGAGTGAGCAGCAAAGAATTCTTGCAACAGCCAGTTGTTCTTATATTGCTGCTCTTGATAGTATTTTCTGGCCCTAAGATTGTGTCTCACCAACTGAAATCGCATATAAAATCTATATTTCATATTTCAAATATTGGCAATGTCAATAAAGAAAAAAATAAAAATGAATCTCTCGAGAATATAGCTGACTATATAAATATGGAAATCCGAGATAAGAAAGCCTTAGTTTTATATCCATTTTTAGAATTTGACTTTCCGCTTTTTATTCCTATGCATGATTCTTTTATAAGTTATCATACGCCTGCATACAACTTGTTTTATAATTTAAGCGGGAATAGTGAGTTCAAGCATATCTTGGAAGATGATTTGGATTATTCCCTCGATAAATTGTTCAAAGGAAGAGAAAATAATCAAAAGATTTTTTATGACCGCTGGGGAGAATTATGGAAGAGTCTGAAGGAAGATCTAATTGTCAGATGGAAAGAGAAGTATGGCTTGACACATGTAATAAGAGAAAATGAACTGCCGTTAAAATTTCCTGTAGTGTATCGTAATTCATTCTACAGCGTTTATGAAATAAAATAATGGCAATTTCTGTTTTAAAAATCACTCTTCAGATGGTGGAGTCAATGCAATGAGAATTTTATTGGTTGTTTATGACAACGGATCGTATATCCACTGGTTTCCTCAGGGGCTGGCATATATTGCTGCGGTGCTTTTAAAAGAGGGCTATGAGGTAGAAATATATAATCAAGATGTCAACCATTGGCCAGATGAACATCTGACTGAATACTTAGACAAAAACAGGTTTGATGTTGTGGGCGTAAGCGTGATAGCAGGATATTATCAATACAGAAAGTTACTAAAAATTTCGGATGCGATAAATAAATCCAAGAACAGGCCGTTTTATATAATCGGCGGTCACGGCCCATCCCCTGAACCTGAATTCTTTATCAAAAAAACACAGGCAGACGCCATTGTGATAGGAGAAGGCGAGTTGACTGTTTTAGAATTAGTGAGTGCGCTGGCAAATAAGGAATCTCTTGCTCACATTAAAGGGATAGCATATCGTACCGGCGAAGGTATTACTGTTAACGAAAGGAGGCAGTTGATTGAAGATGTAGACACGATTCCCTTTCCTGCCTATGAGTTGTTCCCCGTAGAGCATTACAGGCTTTTAAGGATGCCCAATTGCACAAATAATGACTTTATAATGCCTGTCTTATCAGGAAGAGGATGCACTTTTACGTGCAATTTCTGTTACAGGATGGATGAGGGATTAAGGCCGAGGAGCAATGAGAGCATTATTGAGGAGATCAGGTTTTTACAAAAGGACTACGGCGTTACTTATATCGCATTTTCGGATGAGCTTTTAATGTCGTCAAGGGAAAGAACAGCGAGCCTCTGTAATGATTTCATTAAGGCAGGCCTCAATATCAAGTGGGATTGTAACGGCAGGCTGAATTATGCCAAGCCTGACGTCCTGAAACTAATGAAACAGGCCGGGTGCGTATTTATCAACTACGGCATTGAAGCTATGGATGACCGGATACTAAAGAATATGAAAAAGGCGCTGACTACCAGACAGATTATTGAAGGGATTGAGGCTACGCTGGCGGCAGGGATAAGTCCGGGGTTCAACATAATATTCGGGAATATCGGCGAAAATAATGAAACGCTGAACAAAGGAGTGGAGTTCCTGTTGAAATATGACGACGGCGCCCAGATGCGGACAATACGTCCAGTAACTCCTTATCCGGGCTCGCCGCTTTATTATTATGCGATAGAAAAAGGGCTTCTTAAGGACTGCGAAGATTTCTATGAGAATAAGCATACCAATTCGGATTTGATGGCTGTCAATTTTACGGATTTAAGCGATGAGGAATTCCATCGGTGTTTGCTGAAAGCTAATACAAAGCTCCTTACAAATTATTTTCAAAAGAAATTGTCTTCAGGCATCAAACAGGCTGAGAAACTCTATTTGCAGAGGGATGTAGCCTTCAGAGGTTTTCGTCAGACCTGAAGATACGCTGCAGGTATAGCATCAGAAATCACCTGCATGCGACACGCTGCATAATCATATGTCTGAAATCAAAAGAGATGTCTTCTGGATAGATAAACTTTCGTTCAGGACTTTATCCGTTGTCCTCCGGAGAAAAGGCGCCCGTAAAATTGATATCCGTTTTATCAGGCGTGATAGGTCAGGCTTGTTTTTTTTCTTATTGCTGAGATTTTTTGGAATTATAAACGGCAGCGCTGCTAAAATTAAATACAGCATGGGTGATATGCGCTCCCCGAACGGCGAAGCGCTGTACTATGATTGCTACAGGATTGCCTCAGAGACGAGTATTTCCGCAGTAAAAGAACTCAGCGCGTTGCCCGTTTACCGGCTGTTATCCTCAATGTTCCCTGAAGACAAAGTCTCTCTCTATTTCGAAAAGATGGTGCACGGTAATATTTTTCCCCTTATCCGTATGTTCTGTGTTGCGCGGTGGCATATAACTAATGACAACGATGGATACTTCCGTCATTACATTGTCTGGCCTTCTAACGGTTTTTTTGAAGAACTGCGGCATAATTGGCCGGGCGAAGAGGTTTCTCTTGAAGGATACGGCAGCCTGTCTGTTTTTGCCGGAATACGTTCCCTTATGAAAGTGGTATACAATTACGGTCAGGATATTTTCGCCGCTGTCCGGCCTAAAGGATTAAGGCCGGGTTCCAGTCAGAAGCCGTGCATTGCAGTCCATTATGCGGAAGGGATAGATTTAAAATGCAGATCAGACCTGTTCTGGCAGCCGGACAGTAATATTGCTCCTGAAAGGATATTAATATATTTCGATCGTTCGTACAATCATGCGATTACAAAAGAGCTCGCAAGACAGATTGAGTCTAACGGCATGCAATGGCTAAACCTTTGCTGGAGAATGGATGTGCCTTTCAGTATAAAGAATGTATGGCGGGCGCCTTTAAGAAAAGGGTATCTATCAAATGCCTTTAAAAATAATGCCGGACAAACAAACGTCATTTCAAAAACCGACAGATGGCTTTTAAAAGTAGGGACTGCCCTCTGTAAAGACGTGGAATACTGGCGGTCATTTTACCGGGCGTTTAATATTAAAATTCATATTGATGCCGTGGAAGGCGGATTGCAGAATATAGCGCAGAATATTGCGCTTGATCTTGCCGGCGGCATCCGCATCGGTAAACAGCGATCCGAGTGGCCATGTCTGGTAAGCGATATGTCCGGTTGTTATCCCGACCATGTCTTCTTTTCATGGAACTCCCAGGCGCCGATGTTTCTTGAAAAAAACAGAAATTCTAATGACTACTGCATCGTTTCCGGCTTCCCTTATGACTATACTTTTTCGGAACATATGGAAAAGAGCAGGTATATTCAGAAATCGCTTCATGATAAAGGGGTGAAGTTTGCAATCGCGCTATATGACAATATGTACGGCAATGATTTCCATTTTTCTAAGGATATGATGGCATCTTTTTATGAGAAGTTTTTGAAGTGGCTTATTAAGGACAGGGAGATCGGATTAATTATAAAGTCCAAAAAACCGCAGATACTGCATGGCATGGCAGAGATAAATACCCTTTTGAACACGGCAAAATCTACAGGGAGATGTATTGTTATGGATAATGTATATGGACGCCTGCCGTCGGAAGCGGCATTTGCCGCAGATATGGCTGTCGGCATAGGTGTTTCATCTGCGCTTTCCGAGGCAGTTATCGCAGGCCGCAGGGGAGTGAATTGTGACTTAACCAAAGTACATTCCCATCCTTATTATCAATGGGGCTACAATAAAATAATTTTTGACGACATTGATAAACTTATGGATGTTATGCGCCGCTTTAAGGAAGATCCTGAAAGCGAGCAGGGTTTCGGTGATTTTTCGGCTGTCATAGACCGATTGGATCCATTCAGGGATGGGCAGGCAGGGAAACGGGTGGGAACGTATATGCGGTGGTTTCTTGAGGCTATCGATGCCGGAAATGGGCGCGAAACCGCCCTGCAATTAGTAAACGAAAGGTACGCCGCGGAATGGGGAAGAGATAAGGTAATAGAAATGTCTCCCTCCTCGAATTCAACGGTGCTACAGCAAACGGGTTCAATATGATGGACAAGAAATATAGATTTACTTCAAAATCCAGAGAGGCTGTTCTCTATTTCTTGAGACTGCGCCCCAGAATGATAATGACCGTTATAGCGCTCGGCATTGTCTATAGTCTCAGCGAAACTTTCAGTATCGGCATGTTGTTTCCTCTCTTGTCACAACTTACAGGTTCTTCCGTAGTTTATGACAGCAAGGGCAGTATTATTGCATATCTGTTCAAGATTTCAGAGATTATTCCGGTTGCTTCACCGGTTATTGCTACGCTTTTGATTTTTTTTGCTGCCACACTCTTAAAAAATATTTTAGGCTATGCAAGAGAGGTGCTTTCAACATTCCTCGGTTTATCAATCCGTGAACATTGTCAGACTACTCTGTTTAATCGTCTCATCAGAGCGGATTACAGATTTTTTTACAGGCAGAGGTTAGGCGATCTGGAATACCGTGTTATTACTGCTCCTAATCAGATGAATAACTTTATTTCAATAATACCGGATATCGCAACTGAAACTTTTAAGTGTTTGTTGATTGTTTCTCTTTTATTCTTAATTGCTCCTGAGATTACTGTTATTGTTGTTATCACGGGTTGTCTTTTTATCTGGCTTATACGCTATATATCATCACGGGTTTCCTATTTTACCGGAAAAGGACGGGTTCAGGCATCAAGTGATGCCGCTGTTTATTGCGGACAGGCGCTTCGCGGGATCAAGATGCTGCGAATATTTAAGGCCGAGAGATTCTGGGAGAAATTATTTCATGATTCTTTAAACAGATTTTACAGCCTTGCCAAAAAAGACACTATTTATACGTCTGCTCCTTCGAGATTATTAGAAACAATGGTATTCGGCATTATATGTCTTGTGATAGGATGGCTCACGGTAAATCACGGTGATAACAATATGATTAAGGCAATTCCTGTATTCGGTATTTTTGTTCTGGCTATGCAGCGGCTGCTTCCGTCTCTGAATTCTATAGGCAGAAACAGCATGCTTTTTATGTCGTCGTTTCCTTACGGAGAGGCTACTTACAATGCGATGAACGAGAGTTTTGAAAATGCGGTAGATTCAGGCAAATTACCGGCGCGGTTTGAAAAAGATATAGTTTTTAATGATGTTTTTTTGAAATATGACGACAGCGGCGATAAATCCGTGCTGAATGGAATAAATTTTTCGCTTAAAAAAAATCACACTATCGCTATTGTAGGCGAATCAGGTTCCGGAAAGACCAGCGTATTGAATCTGATTTTAAAAGTCCTGGAACCGACAGGAGGCTCTATTCTCATAGATGGGGTTTCGTTGAAGGACATTAATACAAATGAATGGTATGGACGAATCGGTTATGTGGGGCAGGAAGTTTTTATGTTTAATGGAACAGTTCGTGACAATGTGCTGTTTGGGGTGACAGGCTACAGCGATGAAGATATATATGCGGCGCTTGAGATGGCTAATGCCGCAGAGTTTGTTAAAGAGGGCAGCAGAGGCCTGGATACGGCAATAGGTGACGACGGGATCAGGCTTTCCGGAGGACAGCGTCAGAGGCTTGCCATAGCAAGGGCATTGCTCAGAAAACCGGATATACTTATTCTTGATGAAGCAACAAGCGCTGTAGATAACATATCTGAGAAACTGATTAAGGATACCGTTAAAAAACTGCATGAACGTATGACCATAATAAACGTTGCTCACAGGTTTTCTACGATAAGCGATGCGGACGAGATTGTAGTGTTAAGAAACGGAGAAGTTGTGGAAACCGGTAAATTCGCAGAGTTGTTTCAGGAGGGGAGATATTTTAAGAGATTGTATAATATTCAAGGGAATGAAAACTGTATTCCTAATATTGCTGAAGAGAGGTTGAGTTAAGATGCGGAAAGTACTGCTGATAATACCGCCTTTGAGAGAAAAACCTACTCATTATCCGCCGTTCGGCGCTCTTTATATAGCGGCGTCGCTGTTAAAAGAGGGGCATGAGGTGCAAATAGTCAATGTTGATATTGGAAGGATCGGTTATCCCGAAGTGCTTGACAGGATACATCGTTTTTCTCCGGATATAATAGGTTTCAGCGGTATCGTCTCAACCGCTTACAAGTATATTAAAGATATGAGCGGCATTATCAGGGACAGGTTTCCTATGGTCAAGCAGATTGTCGGCGGTTCCATTTCAGCCGCCTCAGAAACTATCTTACAAAATACGCCGATTGATGTTGTCGTAAAAGGCGAGGGCGAGATTACCGTTAAAGAATTGGTTTCCGCATTTGAAAGGGGAGGCAGTTTAGTAGAAGTAAAAGGGATAGCATTCCGGGACAGCGAGAATGGAATAGTTACTGCCATGCCTCGGGAACAGATTAAAAGCCTTGACGAGCTGCCGTATCCTGCCTACGATTTGTTGGATATGAAACATTACCTCATCGATCCTCTTAAGTATATTGAGCATTTTACTAAAAATGGATATGAGGATGTCGACCCGAGATTTTACGAGCCGCATCGCAGGAATAAAAAGTTAATGGTAATACACACGGTTAGAGGCTGTACGCACAGATGTACTTTCTGCCAGAGGCATATGAAAGGCATCCGCCTTCACTCTCTGGAATATCTCTTTGATTACGTTGAATTTTTAATGAATAAATATAATGTAGGCTTCTTCAGTTTCGGCGCTGAATTGTTTTTCCCAAATAAGAAATATTACTGGGAATTCATAGACGGCATAAAAAGCCGCAAGCTGGACATATTGTTTTATATAGCAGGGGCAAGAGTAAATACGGTTGATAAAGATATTCTGCTCGCTCTTAAGGAGGCCGGCTGCTGGATGATTGAATACGGATTTGAAAGCGGCTCGCAGAAGATGCTGGACATTATGGAAAAAGGCACGACTGTAGAGCAGAACATTCAGGTAGCCCGATGGACAAAAGAGGCAGGACTTTTTACTGTGCCCTCCATCATTCTTGGAATGCCCGGAGAGACTGAGAAGACTGTTTGGGAATCCATCAATTTCCTGAAAAAGATAGACGCAGGGTGGCACCAGTATATGGTCAATTATCCGCTGGCGCTGCCGGGTTCACCGCTTTATGACTATGCAAAGGTAAAGGGGTACATAACAAATGATGATAAATATCTGGAGTCAGTAAGCAATGTTAACGCCTCTATGCTGGTTCATAGAGACGCAGAGCGCAATTGTTTTATTAATTATACGGATGAGCCTGATGATGTTGTAAAAAGCTGGAATAATTTATTAACCGCAGAGATGGAACTGCATTATATTAAACACAATATGAAAGGAAGTTATATCCTTAAATTTATCAGAATAATCTCACAGCGTTACCTGCAGAGAATACCGAATATATTAAAAAAGGACGGCCTGCTGAAGGGGATGTCTTATATTCTGAAACGGGCGGCTGTTAAATTACAGTTTATGCTTTTGCACAGAGATTTAGGCTCTAAAGGAAAGAATAAACAAAAGAATATCCATAAGGCAGAGGCGATACCGGAAGTAAAAGAAATAAATACGGACGGGATAGAAACTACACGTTCTGTGTCATTGAGGAAGATAACAAAGGCTGTTGCATTACAAAAAGGGATAGAGCTGTCTAATCCCAGCTGACAATAAAGAACAAAGCTATTGAAGAGAGTGCGCTGATTTTTTGAGAAAATTTGAAATCGAAAGGACCTGTTAAATCCGATTTATCCTATCTGATGATTTTACACCACAAGGATCAAGTTTTCGATTTAGCAGCATGTTAATTAGAAGTGAAAATTTTTTTGGATTTTGACGGAGTGTTGGTGAACAATGCTCTTCGCCTGCACACTCTTTACAGCGATCTAATACGTGAATTTGATAAACGGCCGCTGCCAATGGAATCTTATTGGATGCTGAAGAGAGACCGTGTAAGTGAAAAGGATATATTGCAAAAGAGCGGATTAGAAGATCCTGCGCTGACGGAACTTTATTTAAAAAAAAGAGCTGAACTCATTGAATCCAAACATTACCTGCAATTAAATGCTGTTGTAAATGGCTGTTTTGAATTTCTGGAATTTCTAAGAAAGCAAGGAGAGACGATTTTAATTACTACGCGTCATAACAGGGAAAATCTCTTCTGGGAGATAGATGAAAAAAAACTCGGCCCATACTTCTCCAAAGTCCTGTGCGGGTTTGATATATCTATTCCACCGGCAGAGGTCAAAATAAAAATGGTAGAGAAAGAAGGGTTTCCTAACGGAAGCAAGGGAATGATTATAGGTGACACAGAAGCGGAAATACTTTGCGGCCAAAGAGTTGGATTATTTACAGTTGCTATTACAACCGGGATTAGAAACAAAAATTATCTTATGTCCATGAAGCCGGATATGGTTTTTGACACCGTTGATCAAATAATTGAGTCGTGGGATTCAATTATGGAAGGGATTGAAAGGGCGTGAATATCTTAGCAGGAAATCTCTCTTTGGAATATAACTTGTTAAAGGCTGAGATTGATTCTGCCATTTCGAGGGTTTTGAAGTCAGGATGGTTTGTACTGGGAAACGAAGTTTCTGAGTTTGAGAAGTCGTTTGCGGATTATTGCAAAACAAAATTTTGCATTGGCGTTGCTTCCGGCACCGAAGCCCTTACCCTGGCGCTTATGGTGTCAGAGGTGGGATATGACGACATAGTCATAACAGTACCGAATACGGCTGTCCCCACAGTTTCAGCTATATCAATGGCTGGTGCAAAGCCGATTTTTGTGGATGTAAACAAAGAAACTATGCTGATGGACCCTGATGCCCTCAGGACGCTGCTGAAGAATCTGAAGCATGATGTGATAAGAAGGGTTAAGGCAATTGTTCCTGTTCACCTGTATGGACTCCCATGTCTTATGTATGATATTCTTGATATTGCTAAAGAATTCGGGTTGAAGGTTGTAGAAGACTGCGCTCAGGCGCACGGCGCTATGTACTCTGGCAAAAAGGCAGGCAGTTTTGGGGATATGGGATGTTTCAGTTTTTATCCCAGCAAAAATCTCGGCTGCTACGGCGACGGAGGCGCAATAGTTACCGACAACGAATATCTCTACAATAGGATGTTAAAATTGCGGAACTATGGACAGGAAAAGAGATACCACCATATTATCAAGGGAATCAACAGCCGCCTTGATGAACTTCAAGCCGCAATACTCAGGGTTAAGCTGGGTTATTTAGACTTATGGAATAATAGGCGGAGAGAGATTGCAGAGAGTTATAAGAAAGGATTATCAGGATACCCTGTGAATTTTCAGTTAGTTCCCGGCGATAACTATCATCATGTGTATCATCAGATTGTTATAAGTTGCGATAAAAGGGACGATTTGATTGATTATTTAACTAAGAGAGGCATTCAGACGCTTATACATTATCCAATCCCAGTTCATTTGCAAGAAGCTTATGCTGATATGGGATACAGAGAGGGAGACTTCCCAGTAGCGGAGCATCTTTGCAAAAGAATATTAAGCCTTCCGATATATCCTCAATTAAAAAAAGAAGAAGTTGATTTTGTAATAGGAAAGATAAGAGAATTTTTCCAATGAGCCTTTTAAGTGTAGTAATCCCTGTTTACTTTAATGAGGAAAGCCTGCCAATTCTTTACGAAGGGCTGGATAAAGTTTCCCAGGACCTAAAGAGGGTATCCTTTGAGTTCATCTTCGTGGATGATGGTTCAGGTGATAAATCGTTTGATGTTTTGAAGAAATTGTTGGAAAGTGATAATCGGATAAGGATTGTAAAACTTTCACGTAATTTTGGATCTTTTGTTGCCTGTTTGGCAGGTCTAAGTTATGCAAAAGGTGACTGTGCGGCAATAATTGCAGCTGACCTTCAGGACCCTCCCGAACTACTCATAAGATTCTATGAAAAGTGGGAGGGAGGCAGCAAGATTGTTTGTGCAGGAAGAGAGTCAAGAGAAGATAATAAAATTAAGATTTTCTTTTCAAAGATATATTATTACTTGTTGAAGCTGATTGCTATAAAGGAGATGCCGAGTGGTGGTTTCGATTCAGTGCTTATTGATAGGAAGGTTATAGATGTTTTAGTTAATGTAAAAGAGAAGAATACAAGTTTGATGGGCCAGATACTCTGGACAGGTTTTAATAGTGATATAATATATTATTGTAAAAAAGAGAGGAAGCACGGAAAGTCTATGTGGACATTGTCAAAGAAAATTAAATATTTTATAGACTCTTTTCTTGCCTTTAGTTATTTACCTATTCGTGCCATTTCTTTATTAGGAATAGTATTTGCCTTCCTTGCTTTTATATTTGGTATATATATTATTATTCAGAAGATTTTCTTTAGTGTACCTGTTCAAGGTTTCACTACATTGACTGTGGTAATCCTTTTCACCGCAGGCATACAGATGATAATGCTTGGTGTAGTAGGTGAATATCTTTGGAGAAATCTTGATGAAACAAGAAAAAGACCCATATTTATAGTTGATGAGATCTTTGGTTTTAACAAAAATTTAACAGATTAGAGGTTAGGCATGAAAAAAAAGGCAGCAATGAATCACGTAGCAAAAAAAATATTTTATATGCCCTTATGGTTGATACATTACTTGGTGAGTAATTTGACTTTAACAGATAAGAGGATATTTGCACGTCTGCGAAATTATTTCCCGACATATCTATCAACTTGGAACGAATTCAGAAATCAATTGAATCGCATGTTTAGGATACCGCTAGTTTATAAGGTGCAATCAGCCCATATAGAGCTTACCAATGTCTGCAATCTTAAATGCAAGCATTGCACACCACAAAATCTTAAAGGCTCAAGAAGAGGCATGATGGATTTTTCATTATTTAAAAAAATTATAGATCAGCTTACTGATCTAAAGGTCGCAGTTCTTTCTTGGAATGGCGAGTCATTTTTACATCCAAAGTTTTTTGAAATGTGCAGGTACGCCAAGGATAGAGGAATCTATGTTATAATTTACACTAACGGCACTTGCCTTACGCCTGAGAACATCGAAAAGGTATTCGCTTCAGGAGTGGCGGAGTTAGACGTATCAGTTGATGGGATAAATGATGTGTACGAGAATAACCGCGGGTTTGATTATCATATCTTAAAAAATAATCTGCTGAATTTACTTGAGGCTAGGAAGCGCCTTGGCTACCCCATTACTATTTTATTAACGGCAACAAATTTACCAAACGACGAGTCTTGCCGCGAACAGCTTGTTGCGGAGTGGGGCGATAAGGTTGATTATATTCACTTTGCTCACCTTATGGGAGAAAAGATTAAATTGCGCAATAAGACATGTAAGACTATTTTCCGCCATGCGGCTATTTCCTGGGACGGTAAAGTGTGTCCCTGTGTTAACGATATGCAGCAGTCCATGCTGTTTGATGAAATAGACGGGAATAAGAAAATTATAGATATTATAAATAGTACACAGGCACAAGAATACCGTTTAAGGCATATTAAGAAGCAATTTGAAGGTGTTTGTAAATATTGTGATGAGTTTTACGGATAAGCGCTGCAGAAATCGAGATATGGTAAAAGTCGTAATTTTAGTATTACTTTATTGCATGGCGTTTACTCATAAAACTTTTGTGATGAGTTTCATATACATATAGTTCCCTGAGGATAGCGAGAGTTATTGATTTTTACCCTATAAAGCGTAATCTAAAAATAATGTATTTTAAAAATAACTAATGGAGGAATAGGATGCAGCGGAGAAAGAAACCTATAATTTTGGTCAGCGAAGCAGGGGGAGTGTTGACAAGAAATTTTATAGACTCTCTGGCTCTTTGCGACGAAAAGTATGAGTTTGTAGGTATAAGCAGTAACCCATATGAGTTGGAACTATCAGGGCTCAAATGTAAGTATCTTGTGCCAAGGGCGACTGATCCAAAATTTATTCCTTTGTTAAGAAGAATTATAAATAAACATAAGCCTGATTTATTTCACTCACAACATGATATGGTCATTAAAGTGGTATCTGAACATCGAGAAATGCTAGGTGTCAAATGTTTTTTGCCAACGAGGGAGGCAATAAGAAATTGCGTAAACAAATTTTTTTCTAATAAAATTTGGTCAGATGCAGGGTTGAAGGTTCCGAAATCCATGATGTTGAACAATTATGGTGATTTAAAAAAAGCCTTTAAAGAACTTAAAAAACCTCTTTGGCTGAGAGCTAACGAGGGTGGTGGTGGATACGGCGCACTACGAGCGGACTCATTAGAATTTGCAAAACAGTGGATAGATTACTTTAATGGATGGGGAATTTTTTCGATATCTGAATATATTGGTCGAGATTCGACAACATGGAGTTCTATTTGGTATCAAGGTGAATTGATTGTGGCTCAAGGCAGAAAACGACTTGGATGGCTATTCGCAGATAGAACACTCTCAGGTGTTACTGGCATTACCGGTGTAGGAATGACTTTTGCTGATAATGATATAGATAGTCAAGCCATTGGGGCTATAAAAGCAATTGATAAGTGTCCCCATGGAATTTTTAGCGTTGATTTCACTTTAGATAAAAATGGGGACTCTTTTTTGACCGAAATTAACATAGGTCGGTTTTTCACAACACACAATTTTTTTGCCCATGCTGGTTTAAATATGGCGAAAATCTATGTTGATTTAGCTCTGACCGGTAAAACAATAGATATAAACAAAAAGTTAAATCCATTGCCTAATAATTTATTATGGATAAGGGGGATGGATATAGCTCCTAAACTAGTTTCATTGTCAAAAATACGGAGGACAGAGAATTATCTTGCAAGAGAAATTAAAAAAATTAGATAGGGCATTTTGGTTAGATAGTAAAATAGTGATTGCGGGAGGAACTGGATTCTTAGGAAAGGCTTTCGTTTCTATTTTTGAGTCTTTGGGATGTAGTAATTATAGGATCATAAGCAGGAATAAAAAATTAAAGGGGTCTAAATATCTCTATTGCGACTTGACCAGGAAAAGCGAAGTAGAAGCCATTAAAAAGGAAATAAAATCTGCCAGATTTATTTTTATCCTTGCAAGCGAATTTTCTCCAGCTTCAACAGAAGATATTAGCTTCAGTGCTTTTCAGAGAAATATAGTAATGGTAAAAAATCTAGTTGATGTCATCCCAGATGATGTGAGCAAGGTAGTTCTATCAAGTTCTACGGATGTATATGGCATGCCAACTGGAAATTTTATAAATGAATATCATGTTGTTAATCCAATAAATTATTATGCCCTAAGTAAATATATTCAGGAAAGAATCGTTGAATATGGGCTGAAAGATAAGGCGGCAAAGCATTTGATATTGAGATTTACTAGTATATACGGCAAAAGTGAACCGCCCATTAAATTTTTATCTGTTTTGTTGGATTGTATTATAAGTAGTAAAACATTTACAGTCTATGGTGATGCTTGTGAGAAACGAGATTTCCTAAATGTGGAAGATGCTGCAATTATTACTCTGTATCTTGTCCAGGATGCTGCTGCCGGTGGTGTTTTTAATATATCAACGGGGAAGGGAACTGCTATTAAGGAATTATTGAAGATAGGTGAAAAAGTTTCTGGAAGGGAAATATCGTTAGAGCATAAGGAGAGAGTAAAGCCTAAAGTTGATTTGATTTATGATAATCATAAGTTGCTTAGTTTTATTAAACTTTTTCAATTTAAACCATTATATGAGGGAATAAAGGAACAGTACGAGGTTCTTAAAGAGCGCAAATAAATAGAAACATGTTGCACAATAATTATTGGAAGGGTTATATAAATTATGACAGAAGTTCTTTTAGTTGAACCACCACCTTTTGGCAGATATGGAAATCAGAGGTCAAAGGGCGCCTTTGGCAATCTGAAAACAGACATACGCTGGCCTCCTATTGATTTGGTAGTTATTGCGGGATATTTGCGTAAAAATGGTATTGGTGTGCGGCTTATTGATGCAGGAGGAGAGAGGCTCTCTTTAAGCGACCTCAGAAATAGAATTTCAGCTAAAGAACCGGAAATCGTTATTATCAGCACATCAACAACCTCACTCTATAATGACCTGAAGGTTGCCGGAGAGGTGAAGAGCATATGGAAAAACGCGCTTGTTGGAGCCATAGGCGTTCATGTTATGGCTCTGCCGGAAGATACCCTTTCATTAAGTAATGACCTTGACTTCGTGGTCTTTTCAGAGCCGGAGATTCCCATATTGAATTTGTCAAAGACATTGAGTCTTTCTTCTGTCAAGGGGATCTGTCGCAGAGAGAACGGCAATTTTGTAAAAAATCCTCCGGAACCTCCTATTCATGATATGGACGAACTCGGCATTCCGGCCCATGACCTTCTGCCGCTGACACTCTATCAGGAACCCCAGATGAAGAGGAAGCCTCTGGCTGTTACAATGGTTTCAAGAGGCTGCATTAACAGATGTGTATTCTGCAGTTCCCATTTTTACGGCAAATACAGGCTCCGCTCTGTTGAAAATGTCATGGAGGAATTGCGGTGGATTACCGGAGACCTCCGAGTGAAGGAATTGAAATTTTACGACGATGGAATTACTTATAACCGCGAATGGGCAGCAGAGCTGTTTCGCAGAATGATTGAAGAAAAAACAGACCTTACATGGAATACAAACCTCCGTGCCGACTCTATCGACTATGAGCTTGCGAGACTTATGAAAACGGCGGGCTGCCATACCGTGAACATGGGACTGGAAAGCGCAAGTCAGGATATCC
Organism: Thermodesulfovibrionales bacterium; assembly: GCA_049302185.1. Taxonomy (GTDB): domain Bacteria; phylum Nitrospirota; class Thermodesulfovibrionia; order Thermodesulfovibrionales; family UBA1546; genus UBA1546. Next base: position 45,947 of record JBAQLV010000013.1, read on the forward strand.
TTAATAATATTAAAAAGAATATTACCATAGAAAAAATGGAGCAGGCCGTAACTGATTGCAAGAAAGCCGGGCTTGAAGTATGCGGCTATTTCATTATAGGACTTCCGGGAGAAACTCTGAAGACCGTGAATGAGACCATAGAATTCGCAAAGAAACTCGATCTTGATTTGGTTACATTTAACATTACGGCCCCTCATCCGGGTACGCCTTTTTATGATTATCTGGAGAAAAACGGTTATTTAAGGACAAAAGACTGGTCAAAATACGATACCAACAGTGTGCCTGTGTATGATTATCCTAATATGACGGCAGAGGAAATATATTCTTTGGCTTTGACGGCATACCGGAAGTTCTATATGCGCCCGCAATATTTCTGGAAGAGATTGAAACGGCTTGATTCTTTTTTAGAGCTTAAAAATCTTGTCAGTAATTTCGTTGCATTTATGAATAACTTTATCTTGAAGGGATTTAGAGTAAGGACATCTAAATGAAACCTATCTATATATATTCACTTGCAAAAACTCTTTTGTTACCCAAAGCATAATGAAATAGTAAATCTTGAAATATTCAATAATGTGTAACTCATGACTCCTTTAGATTCAAGAAATCAATCAATGCCAGCTTCGAATTGCAGTTTCATGTCTCATAGGGCAATTTTAGTATTTCTCCTGATAGCTGCACTTTTGCTGAGAATTATTTTTTTAGGATACAGTCCTTTAAACCACACAGAGAGCGAGAATGCTCAAAATACAAGCATTGTGTTGAACTGTTTTGAACAATTGTCATGGTTCGATGGATTATGGAAGATTTGGCATATATTCGTTAATAATCATAATCCATTGAATCAGGCGATATTTTTTAATGTCCCGATTGTTTCTATTTTCGGACTAAATGAAATCAGCATTCGATTAAATGCTGTAATAGGCGGCTTTTTTTCGCTGTTGCTTGTTTATTTTCTGATTAAAAGACATGCGGACAGAGCGACAGCGCTCTTCGCGCTTGCTCTGCTTACCTTTAATCCTTTTCTGATAGCTTTTAATAGGTTTGGACATACCGATTCCTTGCAGGCGGCCTTTCTATTGGCAGGGTTATTATCAATTGATAAGTTTAATTATAGCGCAAAACCTAAATATGGATTTCTTGTTTTGTCGTCCTTTTTGTTTACTATAGCATTCTTATTAAAGTATAACGCGGCAGTTATGATATTGCTGATGTTAATTCTATATCATTTTTTCTTCGGTCTGAAACTGAAGGATATTGTGCTTACAATTCTTCTGATTCCTGTTTTTACAGGCATGCTATTTGTTGATCAGATATATAAGATTACGAAGTCTGTATTTTTATCTACAGACTATGTAAAAATGTCTGTTAGTTCTGATATTGGCGGCTTTTTGCAGCAAAAGGCTAAAGGCATTGCATCCGATACGGTTTTCTTTATTAAGGCATATATAAGGTATTTCGAGTATACACTTTTCCCTTTATTAACAAGCATTTTTTTCTGGAGAAAGATTGAAAACAGATTCTTTAGATTCCTGATCGCATTCAGCGGGATATATTTTGTTTATCTCATTTTTCAGGGGAGAACATTTCATAGATATTTGCTGATAGGTATTCTGACGGCCACAACGGTTCTTGCATTTCCCATAAGAAGATTTAGCGGCAGAATGCATTATTATGCCGGCATAGTATTTTTGGCATTGTTTGTTTTATGGTCATTCTATTCGCACCGCACCTATGTTTCCATCCTGCGTCATTACATTCCATATAGTTATATTGCGCAAAGGGCAGGCGAAATAAGGGGGGCCGGCCGTATCCTATTATTCGGAAGAGATGCAGAAACAGAATTCTATTTTTCTCCGGACGGAAAACTCATGTATGACGCAAGGAGAGATACATGTTTATATGATCCTATACTGGTAGCTAAATATCCAACATGGACTGACCCGATAAGGAAGATAGAGCCTCTGCGTGCCAATCTCCTGAATCCCGCTATATCCAGTTCAGGCGACATCCTGGTTATTACGGGGAAACAGATGGCAGGAGGTGAACCTGTACTGCGTCTTAATACAGCGGATGGAAAGATAGGGCGTGCTTATAGGCATGAATTAGAAACTGTTTCAAAATTTTATAAAGAGTATAATACAGACAATAAATTGCAACAGGAATATGCGCTGGTGGAAAAGATATTTTTGACTAACGGCTCCAAAGAATTGGCTGCTTTGATATTGAGAAAGAATTAATCGGAATGAAAGACAATTTTAAAAATAAGAAAGTGTTAATTACGGGAGGTCTCGGTTTCATAGGGAGCAATCTTGCCATAAGTCTGGTTAAACTTGGAGCTGAGGTAACATTAATGGATGCAATGATACCGGAATATGGCGCTAATGTATTTAATATAGAACCGGTAAAAGACGATGTGCATATCAATTATTCAAATGTCTGCGATGAGCATTCAATGAATTATCTTGTCAAGGATAAGGACTATATATTTCATCTTGCCGGTCAGGTGAGCCATATTAAGAGCATGACCAATCCATTCCCTGATATAGAAATGAATATAAAAGGCACAGCTGTGTTAATGGAGGCGTGTAAGAAATATAACAGGGACGCTGTGGTTGTAAGATCCGGAACACGCGGCCAGTATGGAACGGTTGTTAAGCTTCCTGTCACTGAAGATGCGCCGACGAATCCGAAAGGGATATATGAGATATCCAATCTAACCGCCGAGAAGATTATTAAAGTATATCATGACAATTTTGGGATTCGGTGCGTTCTCCTGAGACTGACTAATATTTATGGGCCGCGGGCACAGATGAGAACCCATCATTACGGTGTGGCAAACTGGTTTGTCCGGTTAGCTATAGATAATGAGACCATTCAGGTCTTTGGTGACGGGCAATTAAAGAGAGATTTCCTTTATGTGGATGATTGCGTTGATGCCTTGCTTATGAGCGCGGCCAAGGAAGATGCCTACGGCCAGATATTTAACGTAGGAGTGGATAAACCTGTAACATTCATTGAACTGGTAAAAACTATTATTGATATTTCCAAAAGCGGGAGATGGGAGTTTGCCCCATTCTCGCCGGAAAGGGCTGCACAGGAGCCCGGAGATTTCTTTTCAGATATCACTAAGATAAAAAAGCATGTTGGATGGTACCCAAAGGTTTCTTTAAAAAGCGGCATGGAGTTTACAGTTAAATATTACCGTGAGCATAAGGGACATTATTGGGATTGAGGAATGAGAAGGTTAGTAGTTTTTGAATTTGCGGATGAGATTAGAGACTTTATCAGGCAGAAATCCATTGACGATTTAAGAGAAAAAAATACAACCATTCTGGCTGTGCAACCCTGTGCGCAGGCGTTTCTTAAAAGGCAGAATATTCCGTATTTAAATACAACCGGCTTTATAGATAAAGAATCCCATCAAAGAATTTTACTGAAATCCGCTGAGATTTTTGATCCATTGAAAGAAATATTCAATTTAAAGGATGAGATAGGCGTAAGAGAAGGTTATAGAGACGCTTTTCTGGTTTGCTTGAGGCATTACTCTGTTCTTTATATCCTGTGGCTGATAGAAATAGTGAATAATGCAATTGAAAAAATAAAACCGGCAGCGGTAGCCGCTGTTAAGTATAAATATTCACCTGACAGGATTGACAAGATGCCTCAAAATGAAAGGTTGATGGGGATAATTGTATCAAAGTTTGCTGAGAGCAGAGGGATTAAATGTGACCTTTACAATGCAGGAAACGGCGCTGATAGAATAAAAAGGGGAATAAAACCAATTGCGGCTGCGATTCTTGAGATTATAAAGCTCCTTGCCTTTCATCTTAACATATTCATGCTGCAGTATAGATCGAGAGGCAAAAAGCTGATTCTATATTCATCCGACAGTTATAATTTAAAAGAAATAATAGAATCTTTCCACAATGCCTTTAATAACGTGATGTCTGTTGTATTATTCGAGAGGCCCACACTGGAAAACATAAAACGGATTTTTACGAATAGAAAATACTGGAGTATGTTCTCTTTATTGCCTAATCTGAAATGCGGAAATAATGCAGAATTTTCAGAATCTCTCATAAGCATTGTAAATCAGGCAAAAGATATTTTAAAAAATAAAAAATTATTATACTACTGCGGAGTTGATTTTGGAGAGCTTGTTTCCTTAAAACTCACGGAGAGAATGATACCTTTTCTGAAGGAATTACATGCCAGGACAGGGCGTTTAAGTAATCTTATGAAACGAGTTAAGCCCTCATTGATTGTCTCACAGATGTCAAGGAATATATTTTATAATATGGCAGAGATTGCTTCTATCAGCGATATTCCTTCTCTCATGATTTCGCACGGCTCTCATGTGCCGTCATCAAATAAATTTGAAAATATGGAATGGTCAGAACACGGTTCAGGACTGATGAACACACCATATAAGTATTTAGCTGTTCAGTCGCCGTGGGCTTTGGAATACCTCAATGAAAGACCTGCCCATAGTGCACTGCTTATTACAGGCCCCTTACTTTTTACAAAAGTAAGAAATGGAAAAAACCAAAGAGAACATCTTAGGAGAAAAATACTTCCGGGGCGCTATGACAGCACAGTAATCCTGCATGCCGGTACACCCAAACCATTTCAAAGTTCAAGGCCATATGTATATGAAACCATTGACGAGTATATTGAAAACATAAATTCTATGATAAGTGTGATCGAGCAAATAGAAAATGTGCATTTAATCGTAAGATTTAGACCTTCTGCGTATCTAAAAACAAATGACTTTATCGACTTGTTAAATAAATCAGATTGTTACAGTGTGCATACCGAAGGCTCTTTTGCAGATTACCTCTCTATCTCTGATATCCTCGTCAGTTATTCCTCAACCGCTATTGAGGAGGCATTGCAAAACAGAATTCCTGTTCTCATATACGACCCTCAGGGAAGGTACTGTCATATAAAAGATGCTCAGGTTCTTGCCCCGTCTTCAAGTCCTGAGATATATTCATGCTACTATGCGGATTCTGAAAAAAATCTTTCATGGGCAATCAGATGGCTGCTTGGAAATCATTTATCAAAAGAGGCCCCGGATTCGATATGGGGAAAACACGTTTTTACTGAGGAGAAGATAGTTGATTTGACATCTTATTTCAAGGAGTTATTTTACAAATGATAATGGACAAAATAGAAAATTGGAATTTATATTTTTCAAGGGAGTCCAATCTTTATCCGGGAGTGGAATTTATATTGAGGCAGATTAACGGGAACATTCAGGACGGCCGGTATGAGATTAAAGATAATGACGTATACGCGATGGTGCAGAGTTACAGGACAGATGCTCCGGAAAATAAAAAGCTGGAGAGCCACAGGCGATATATTGATATACAATATATTGTTTCAGGCAAGGAGGCGATCGGATGGCTGCCCACAGGCGAATTAAAAGTGATGACTCCTTACTCTGATGAGAACGATGTGATTTTTTATCATAGCGCTGAATGCATATCTCCGCTTGTTTTGACACCCGGAATGTTTGCCGTATTTTATCCTTCAGATGCGCACAGGCCGGGGTGTTTTTTAGATAAGCCGGCGCCCATGAGAAAAATAGTTATTAAGGTGAAAATATAACGCTATGTCAGATGCTATTGATAAGAAAAAATTAAACATCCTCATTATCGGGACAGGCATGTATGTATGCGGAAGGGGCACCGACGGCTATGGGACAATACTTCCTGCCATATACGAATGGAAAAAATCAGGTTTTGGAGGCGATGTATATATCGCAGGGACACGACTGGACGGCATACGTGCTGTAAGAGAAAAAGCAGCCACATTGGATAAGATGTACGGCTTTACTATAAATATCAATTACTATCCCAAAAATGAATTGAACGATCCTGAAGCATACAAGAAGGCGATAGATGATATTCCCAAGCCTGCCTGCGCCATTGTCGTTGTGCCTGACCATTTACACCGAACTGTTGCAGGTTATGCTGTTGAAAACGGATTGCATACGCTTGTAGTAAAACCCCTTGCTCCTACTATAAAAGAAACATTGGAACTTGTCGAACTTCAGGAAAGGCATAATGTTTATTGCGCAGTAGAGTTTCATAAACGGTTTGACCGTTCAAACCTTAGATTAAAAGATGCCATTTCAAGCGGCAAAATAGGGGAACCGCTGTATTTTATTGTTGAATATAGCCAGAGAAAGAGTATCCCTACAGAAAAATTCAAAAAATGGGTTGAGACAACGAATATATTCCAGTATCTCGGCATTCACTATGCGGATATTATCTACTGGGCTACAGGGGCTGTGCCTTTGAGGGCGATGGCCGCAGGGCAGAAGAACTTTCTTGTTTCCCGAGGGATAGACGCGTATGACTCTATTCAGGCTGTTATTGAATGGAAGGCGGCATCCGGCAATATCTTTACCTCTTCGTTTTTCACCAACTGGATTGATCCGGAAAACACCTCAGCAATGTCAGACCAGAAGATAAAGGTAATCGGAACAAAGGGGCGATACGAAGCGGATCAGAAGAACCGAGGTATATGCTTAGTTACGGATGAGGACGGTATAGAAGAGCCTAATCCTGATTTTTGTTCCATGTACGGAACTGCCGCAGGCGACATATCATTTCGCGGGTACGGGATTGAGAGTGCGCTTCAATTCATCGATGATGTTTGCGGCATTGAGTCGGGGACATTGAACATTGCAGGACTTGAAGGCAGAAGGCCGACTTTTAAGGACTCCATTATCACGACGGCAATTATTGAAGCTGTAAATAAGAGTCTTGCCGAAAACGGCAAGTGGATAAATATAAAATCTAATCATGGCAAATCTATAACTCTGGAATAGGAAGGAGAACCAACTTGTCGGACAGCATTAAAAGGTTCAGCGCGGATAAAATAAGCGGATTTTTAGAATCGTCATTAAAGGCTGTAAAGGTAAGGGATGATGTGATTAAGCATGTGGCGGAAGGACTCCTGAATGCTTCTATAAGGGGAGTTGATTCTCACGGCATAAGATTGCTGCCGCATTATGTCGCTTCAGTTGAAGGAGGCAGGATAAATCCCGACCCGCGGTACAAGTTTGAAACCACAGCGTCTGCCGCGGGAACCTTTGACGCGGACCATACGTTCGGACACGCGGCGGGCATTGAGGCTATGCATAAGGCGATGGATATGGCAAATAGCGCGGGTGCAGGCATAGTAAGCGTGTACAATTCAACACACTGTGGCACATCGGCATTTTTTGCCCTCGAAGCGGCAAAGAAGGACTTTATCGGCTTGGCTTTTACACATGCAAATTCGTTGTTAAATACTCCTAATACGACGCGTCCTTTTTTCGGGCTTAATCCCATAGCGATGGCCGTGCCATGCGAAGGAGAGGAGCCTTTCTGTTATGATTCGGCTCCGTCGGTTATAACATGGAACAAGCTTTTACAGTTGAGGCAGGAAAATATAGATGCTCCGCTGCTGAGCGGCGCTGACGATAGAGGAATCCAGACGAGCGATCCCCATAAAATAACCCAGCTGCTTCCTATAGGAGGATATAAAGGATTCGGCCTCGCAATGATCGTTGATATACTGTGCGGTTTGCTTACAGGAATGCCTGTGGGCAGGGATATTACAGACATGTATAAAACGCCGCTTTCCCAGAAGCGCTATCTCGGACAGCTCTATATGGCTATTAAGATTGGTGCGTTTCAGCCTCTTGATGTATTCAAGAAGAGAATGAAGAAACTTATGGACGATGTCCGCAATGAGCCGAAGACCGATGGCAATAATGCAATCATGGTTTCGGGCGACCCTGAAAAGAAGGCTGCCGCAGAACGCCTGAGAAACGGGATACCGGTGAAAGAACATGACCTGAATGCTTTTAAGGCGTTGGCCGACAAGTATGGGATTAAATTTTTTGAATAAAAGCGATTATGAACGGGGTGTCAATGAAAGGGAATCTTAATATCATTGCAATGGTGCCTGCGAGAATCGGAAGCACGCGCCTTAAGATGAAAAATCTTGCCCTTATAAACGGCAAGCCGCTTATTTCTTACGCCATAGAGGCGGCAAAGGCATCAGGCGTGTTCAGCAGAGTAGTTGTGAATTCGGATAATGAAATCTTTGCCGGGATTGCAAAGCGTTACGGCGTTGATTTCTATTTAAGGCCTGCTGAACTTGGTTCTTCCACAACCAAGTCGGACAATGTCGTATATGATTTCATGGCAAAACATCCGTCTGATATTGTTGCATGGGTGAATCCGACATCGCCTTTGCAGACAGGCGATGAGATAAGGAACGTAATAAATTATTTTGTTAAAGAAGATCTCGATACTCTTATAACAGTGAAAAATGAACAGGTCCACTGCATTTTCGAAGGCAGACCGGTTAATTTCAATACCGCCGAAATTTTTGCCCAGACGCAGGACCTGAAACCTGTTCAGCCCTTTGTGTATTCGATCATGATGTGGCGAAACAAAACCTTCATGGATACATTTGACAGGCAGGGATATGCCTTGTTCTGCGGCAAAACCGGGTATTATCCTGTCAGCAAAGAAACCTCAATCATTATCAAAACAAAAGAGGATATCATGCTTGCCGACTATGTAATGCGGACAAAATCATCGGCAGGAGAATACGAAGTTAAATATGACGGTATTATCAAGGAATCAGGAGACGAAAAATAAAAATGGTTTCAATTATCATCAGAACCAAGAATGAAGAAAGGTGGATAGTTCCGTGCCTCAGGTCTGTTTTCAAGCAGAGTTATAAGGATTTTGAGGTTATACTCGTGGATAATGAGAGCGCCGACAATACAGTGGAAAAGGCATCACAGTTTGAGATTGCAAAGGTAGTGAAATGTAAAGATTACAGTCCAGGTTTAGCCCTCAATATGGGGATTCGTGAATCAAGGGGCGAATATATAGTCTGTCTTTCAGGGCATTGCATACCTGTTGATGACAAATGGTTACATAACTTATTAAAAAACTTTGAAGATAAAAGTGTTGCCGGGGTTTATGGCAGACAGGAGCCAATGTCTTTTACCTCTGATTTTGACAAGAGAGACCTTTCAATCATCTTCGGGCTTGATAAAAAGGTGCAAACATTGGACAGTTTTTTCCATAATGCCAACAGCATTATAAGAAGAGACCTCTGGGAAGAAATACCATTTAACGAAAATATTACCAACATTGAGGACAGGATATGGGCACAGCGTATGCTTCATAAAGGATACAAGATTATTTATGAGCCCGAAGCGAGTGTCTATCACTATCACGGTGTCCATCAGAACGGCGATATGGAACGATGCAGGAATGTAGTAAGAATCTTAGAGAGCATGGAAGAAAATCGCGCTGCAAGACATCTGGATATAGAGAATCTTAATGTTGTGGCGATAATTCCTGTGCGCGGGACCGTAAAGCATCTTAAACAGAAGCCGCTTATAGGCTATACAATCGAAAAGTCGCTGCAGTCGAAATACATCAAGAAGACCATTGTTTCTACCGATAGTTCTGAATTAGCCGTGTTAGCCCGGGGCATGGGAGCAGACGTGCCTTTTCTCAGGGATTCGTCTCTTTCCGAGGATTATGTTGATGTAGAAAGGGTTCTTCAGTACTCGCTCGATAAGATGGAGTCTTTAAAGATATTTCCTGATATAATGGTTTCTCTTGAGATAACTTTTCCCTTCCGGCCTCCTAACCTTATTGATAATATGATTGAGCAGTTAGTAAAAAACGGGTTGGACAGCATAGTAGCTGCAAAGCGCGAAAACAAGGCCATATGGAAGGAGAGAGAAGGCAGGATTGAGCAAATAGAGGAAGGACTGACCCCGAGACAATTCAAGGACTCTACATATATAGGATTAAGAGGATTGTGCTGCGTTACACACCCCGAGTTTCTTAGAGAGGGGTCCTTATTCGGTGAAAAAATGGGCATATACGAAATAGATAACCCTTACTCTTCGATAGAAGTGCGGGAAGATAAGGATTTCGAAATGGCAGAAAAGCTAATTGATTCCTGGGGTTAGGATAACAGTTTCTATATGGAATTATCGGGGAAATGCGATAAATGAGTAACAGAGATATTATTATTGAAGCGAATTCAAATTTTCATCATATTGCCGGTGAGAATTTATTCGATAAAAACGACAGCCGTTTCAAGGAGTATAGAGAAAAATGGAAGAAACGGCCGGAAAACTTTCATGTCGGAGAATTCCCTCTATTTATAGATATAGAGGCAACGAGCGCGTGCAATCTTAAATGCCCTTTTTGTGCCACTACATTCAGAGGAAAAGTTATAAAAAAAGGGTTTGTTACATTTGATGCGGTAAAGAGAATAATTGATGAAGGTGTAAGCAATAACTTATATGGCGTTAAATTCAACATCAGAGGCGAACCTTTGCTTCATCCGGAAATACACGAATTTGTTAAATATGCCAAGCAGAGGGGACTTATAGATGTTTATTTTAATAGTAATGCTATGCTTCTTACCGATGATATAGCAAGGAAGCTGATTGATGCCGGCCTTGACAGGCTGTCAATATCATTTGAGGGTATTACAAAAGATGTGTATGAGAAATATAGGGTAGGCGCAAAATATGAGACCGTTTTATCAAATATCGAGAAAATCCAGTCGTTGAAGAAAAAACTTGGAGTTGAGCATCCCAAAATCAGGATTCAGACAGTAATGCTTCCTGAAATAGTATCTGCGTTTGAGCAATATAAAAGTTTCTGGTCAAAGATAGCGGACGAAGTGGGATTTCTCGATTATAAGGAAATGAAAGTAAAGAAAAAGGGCATTGAATATCCATGGGCATGTCCGCAGATATGGCAGAGAATGGCTGTATGGTGGGATGGGACTATACTGCCATGTAATCATGACGATGAAGGCATGCTTGCATTGGGAAATATCCGGGAAGTTTCCATAAAGGACTCGTGGCAGTCTGCAAGCCTGAATAAGATGCGCGATATACATAGAAATGGTATGGCGCATACTATCCCTGCTTGTGACGGCTGTTATTTGAGAGACAGCGAAATTGCAAAACTGACGGAAGGAAATACGGGAACGTGAAAACTATGAAAGTTCTTCTCGTATATCCGAACCTCCAGATGGTGGCGCTTCTGCCGTCGAATATTGCTATTCTGTCGGCATCTCTGAAAAAGGCAGGCGTAGATGTGCGGCTCTTCGACACGACCCTGTACAGAATCGCTGAAAAAAGCGTTGACGACGTAAGGGTTGAACACATGCAACTGAGACCCTTCAATCTCAAGGAAAAGGGCGTTGATTATAAACATACCGATGTGTTTGAGGATTTTGAAAGAACGGTCACGGAGTTCAGCCCGGACATTATAGGAATTTCTACCGGCGACGACACTTTCGACCTCGGCATAGCCTTGGTTTCAAAGGTAAAACGTCCCGATATCCACGTTATTCTCGGCGGAGTATATCCAACTTTTTCTCCAGAGGAAGCCATACGCAACGAGCATATAGATTCCATCTGCATAGGGGAGGGCGAACACGCCCTTGTGGAACTCTGCCAGAAAATGCAGAAAAAAGAAGATATAACGAGGATACAGAATCTATGGGTGAAGCGTAACGACGTTATCTACAAAAACGGGGTGAGGGAACTGGCTGATATTGATCAGCTTCCCTACGAGGATTTCGATGTTTTCGAGGAAAAACGTTTCTTCAGGCCGATGCAAGGGAAGATATTCAGGATGATTCCGGTTACCATAGATAGGGGCTGTCCATACAACTGTTCGTTTTGCGCAGCGCCGTTGCAGAGGAAATTTTATTCCGATGCTGGACAGAGCGGATATTTCAGAATTAAGACGACATCGAGGGTCGTAGAGGAATTGCAGTATCACGTCGGCAGATACAAGGCTGATTATATATATTTTAACAGTGAAACGTTTTTTGCCCGGAAAGAAGAGGATATTGAGGAGTTCGCGAGGGAGTATGCATCGAAAATAGGGCTTCCCTTTTGGTGCCAGACGAGAATAGAGACTATAACCGAAAGGAGAATAAAACTCCTTGAAGGCATGAACTGCGACAGGATTTCGATAGGACTGGAACACGGTAACGAAGAGTTCAGGAAAAAGGTTTTAAACAAACATTTTACAAACAGGCATGTTATGGAGGCATTTAAAATTCTTGAAAAGAGCCGGATACCTGTTACAGTTAACAATATAATTGGATTCCCTGATGAAACAAGGGATCTCGCATTTGATACGATTAGATTGAATAGAAGTATCAAAGCGGATAGTATTAATGCATATTTCTTTGTGCCTTACAGAGGCACCTCACTAAGGCATCATTGCATTGAAAAAGGCTATATACATGCTGATGCAAAAACAGATAGCCTGATGCGTAGGTCAATACTCAACATGCCACAGTTTCATCCAAATGAGATAGAAGGTCTTGTGAGAACATTCCCTTTATATGTTAAGATGCCAGAATCTCATTTCGACAAAATCAGGATTGCAGAGCAACTGAATGAGGAGGGCGACAGGGCACTATCCGAACTCAGAGAGATTTTTTTTAAAGAATACTTCCGGTAACAAGGAGACGAAGAAAGACATGAACATAGCTCTGATTATGGGCCGCAAGGGAAGCAAGGGTTTTCAGGGCAAGAACTTGCATCCTGTGCTCGGCAATCCTCTTGCATATTATCCTATCAATGCCGCAAGGAAATGTCCTGAAATTGATAAGATTTATATATCAACCGACGATGAGCGGCTTATGGAACTTGCATCTGCAAACGGTGTGGAGGTTATTAAAAGGCCCGCTGAATTATGCACGGATGCCGCTCTCGGCGAACATGTATATGTTCACGCCTATAATGCAATAAAGGATATGAATAAAGATAGCGCGATAGAGCTTGTTGTGCTATTAATGTGCAATGCCCCGACTGTCACATCTGCTGCAATATCCGAAGGAATAAAAATCCTGAGGGATAATGCAGAATATGATTCGGCTGTGACCGTCTCAAAATATAATATGTGGAGCCCTCTTAGGGCAAGGACGATAGGAGACGACGGACTTCTCCACCCCTTTGTCCCATTTGAAACATTTGGCGATCCCAAAAACTTAAACTGTGACAGGGATTCTCAGGGAGATGTCTGGTTCGCAGATATGGGGGTTTCCATAGTAAGACCAAGGTGCCTCGAACATATAGAGGAGGGTTTACTTCCTCAGAAATGGATGGGACAGAAGATATATCCAATTAAACAGTGGGGAGGGTTGGATGTAGATTATGAATGGCAGATACCACAGGTGGAATACTGGCTGAGGAAAAATAACTTCTAAGAAGAAATGAATAGCAAAATTAGTAGAAATAATAAAAAAACTGTATTGGTTACTGGTGCCACAAGTGGAATAGGGTATGAAATTTCCAAAAAATTTGCACAAAAAGATTGGAATGTATTATGCCATTACAATTCAAATGAAGAAAAAGCGCAAGAATTAAAAGAAGCAATAGTGTGTCAAGGCGTTGAATGTTATTTGTTAAAGGCTGACCTGTCAAAAGAAAGAGAGATTAAGAGTTTTGCGGGCAATCTCAGGGAATTTCAGATTGATAGTCTTATCAATAATGCAGGAACATATATAGTAAGCAAACATTTTAGCGAACTTACAATGGATGATATTTCAAAAACATTTGTGGTTAATGTTTTCGCTCCAATGTTCTTAACTTTTGCAGTATTTTTGAGTATGAAAGAAAGGCGGTTTGGAAGAATTGTCAATATAAGTTCCATTGCTGCGAAATATGGCGGTTCAGCCTTTTCTATGCACTACGGATGCTCTAAACGCGCAATTGAAGGCATGACAAAAACACTTGCAAAAGAGGGGGCTGCATATAATGTTCTGGTAAATACCATAAGACCTGGAGTAATAGATACTGAGTTTCATAAAAAATTTCCAAAAGACATGAAAAAACGTATTGAAATGATTCCCCTTAGGAGAATGGGGATGCCGAATGATGTTGCCGACATGGCCTATTATTTAGGAAGCGATGTCAATAAATTCATAACTAATGAGATTATAGCTGTTGCAGGCGGAGAGTAGTTGCATCAATAAGAAAATGATTAAAAGTTTTATACCAAAAACCTTCAAACTTCGACTAATTAAAGCGTTACATTTTATCTGGCTAAAATCCATAAGAGGCGCTATAAAAGAGATTGGATTAGAGAATTTATTTGCTAATTTAGAACAAATAGTTCCAGATATAAGAGAACAATATAGTTCATTTAAGGTTGATACTCCTTACCTCAAAACAAAGGTTAGAGGACTTCATGCTTTTCAAATTTCGCTGGTTAACGAAGTTATAACTGGCATGGAAAATCCAGTGATTGTTGATATTGGCGATTCAGCTGGTACGCATTTGCAATACTTGCTTGGGTTGTATTCGGATAACAAAAAAATAGAATGTTTGAGTGTTAACTTAGATGATAAGGCGGTTGAAAGAATAAGAAAAAAGGGACTTAGCGCAGTACATACAAAGGCAGAAGATTTGCAGAATTATAATATAAAAGCTGATATTTTTTTATGCTTTGAAATCCTTGAACATTTAATGAATCCGTGCTATTTTTTGCATGAACTATCAACAAAAACAAATGCGGAATTCCTTGTAATTACTGTTCCATATTTGAAAAATAGTCGTATTGGGTTACATCATGTCAGAGGAAATAGAAAAGAAACCGTTAATGCTGAGAATACCCATATTTTTGAACTATGTCCTACGGATTGGAAACTGCTTGTACAGCACTCAGGCTGGAAGATTTTGCGTGAGAAAATTTATTTGCAGTATCCGAAACATGGATTATTTCGAATCACGCAATCCCTTTGGAAAAGATTTGATTTTGAAGGGTTTTATGGCTTGGTTCTCAAGAGAGATGATACTTGGTCATCAAAATATTTAGATTGGTAAGTAAAGATTATTATGAATAAAGTCGCCATTACAACTACTTCCTTCGGCAAATATGATAATGAACCCTTGGATCTGCTAAGGAGAAATGGTTTTGAAACTGTATTAAACCCTTATGGCAGAAAACTGAAAAAAGAAGAGGTATTTGAGCTATGCAGGGATGCGGTAGGTGTTATTGCCGGAACAGAAACACTTGATGCAGATACACTTGAGAAGCTGACGACTGTTAAAGTAATTTCCCGCTGTGGTACAGGATTGGATAATGTTGACCTTGATATTGCAAAAAAACTTGGGATAAAAGTATTTAATACACCCGATGCGCCGACAATTGCGGTTGCCGAGTTGACTATCGGCTTGATTCTGAATCTTCTCAGGAAAATTAATTGTATGGATTTTGCGTTCCGGCAGGATAGATGGGAAAAATTGATGGGAAATCTCCTTTATGGGAAAAAAGTCGGTATTATAGGTTTTGGCAGGATAGGGAAAAAGGTCGCTGAATTGCTGAAACATTTTGGGTGTAAGATAAAATACTATGATACGAGAGTTGTAGTAGAAAGGCAGGATGCTGAACGAGTTGAATTAAGTGAGCTTTTAAAGGATAGCGATATCATATCAATCCATGTTTCTACAAAGGAACAAATTATAGGCGAAAATGAAATAAGACAGATGAAAAAAGGGGCATGGCTTGTGAATGTCTCAAGAGGCGGGGTTGTTGATGAAAATGCCCTGTATCATGCGCTCAGAGGAGGACATTTGGCAGGCGGAGCTATAGACGTTTTTGTCCATGAACCCTATAACGGCCCGTTAAAAGAGCTATATAATGTCATATTGACCCCTCATATAGGTTCATATGCAAAGGAAGCGAGAATAAGAATGGAAACGGATGCCGTTGAAAATCTTCTGAAAGGATTGGAGGAAACATAAAGTGAAAGTTATTCTTTTTGGAGGTTCGGGATTCCTTGGCAGTCATGTCGCGGATGCTCTGACCGATGCAGGGCATGAAGTCGTTATTTATGACATCAGGCCGTCGCCGTATCTCCGAAACCGGCAGAAGGGAATTATTGGAGACGTCTTAGACAGCGTTAAAGTAGAAAAAGCAATTAAGAATGCAGATATAGTTTATAATTTTGCAGGTGTGGCTGATATCAACGATGCAAGCCGGAGGCCGCTGGACAGCGTTAAGTATAATATTTTGGGCAATTCTATCATTTTAGAGGCATGCCGCAAGGCAAAGGTTAAACGGTTTGTTTTCGCGAGTTCTCTTTATGTTTACAGCAAAGCGGGTTCGTTTTACAGAAGCACAAAACAGGCTTGCGAACTTCTTATTGAAAATTACCACGAAGCATTCGGCCTGCCTTATACGATACTCCGTTACGGCTCTCTCTACGGGCCAAGGGCGGATGATAACAATTTCATCCATAGAGTAATAAGACAGGCTATTACAGAGGGAAAAATTGTACGAGAGGGTGACGGTGAGGAAATAAGGGAATATATACATGTGTTAGATGCCGCAAAGGGCAGCGTGGATATACTTTCCAAAGAATTTGCCAATCAGCATGTTATTCTCACCGGGCAGCAGCAGATGAAGATTAAAGACCTTCTCATGATGATAAAAGAAATGCTTGATAATAAGATAAAAATAGAATTTTTGTCTGCAAACAAGAATCATCACTATGAGTTTACGCCTTATTCATTTGCGCCGAAGATAGGAAAAAGATTAACGAGCAAAACATATTTGGATCTTGGGCAAGGTATCCTTGACAGCATATTCACTATATACAGGGATGTCAATCCATTGCCTGTTTATGACAATATTATGATAAAAGAGCAAAAATCAAAGAAATCAGAAAAAAAGAAATAGCAGGCAATCTTACTACCGGTCGTTTTCAAGGCTGATTCCCCTGAAATGAAGCATATATACCTCTCATATTTGTTAGCAAATGAAATTCCTGTTTATGGAGGGCGCGGCTCTCTAAACATAAAGAATATCAAATCTCTTCATAATGGAGATTCAGCAAATGTTTTTAGCTTTACTATGGAAAACCATTGGGGAACACATATTGACTGTCCTGCTCACTTTTTTGAGAATGGACCGAAGGCTGCGGATTACCCCCCTGAAACATGGTTTTTCAAAAAGCCTTTTGTGTTACCTCTAAAACTTGAAGAGAACAGTCTCGTAAGCCCGGAAGATATAAATGAAATACCTGAAGGGACTGACTTGCTCTTAATTAAAAGCGGGTTCTCCTGTTTCCGTGGAACAGAAAAGTACACTCACAATAACCCCGGATTAAGGCCTGAAGCAGGTATCCGGTTGAGGGAAAAACATCCTTATGTAAGGGCAATCGGATTTGATTTTATATCGCTTTCTCCTTACCAAAATAGGAATTTAGGCAGGGAAGCTCACCGTGCTTTTCTTGACCCTGAAGGAGTTAATGCTCCTATCCTGATAATAGAGGATATGGATTTATCTGCTGACCTCTCAAGGCTGATTTCTGTGTGGATATTTCCTTTGAGAATAAGCGGGGTAGATAGTGCCCCGTGCACTGTGATAGGAGCAGTAGAAGATTTCTAAGGCGAGAGAGTTGAAATAAAGAATGATCAGAACTATTTTTTTTGATTTCGATGGTGTAATAGTTGAATCGGTAGATATAAAGACACGCGCCTTTGCTAAATTATTTGAGCATGAAGGCGAAGGTATTGTAAGAAAAGTGGTTTCTTACCATCTGGAAAATGCGGGCGTGTCAAGATACGAAAAGTTCAGATATATATATAAAGAAATATTAAAGCGATTCCTCAGCGATGAAGAATTTGAAATGCTATGTAAGAAGTTCGCCGCCAGCGTAATGGATGGTGTTATAAAAGCTCCGTATGTAGAGGGAGCAAAGGAGTTTCTTGAGAATTATTCATCGAGGTTTATGTGTTTTGTGGCCTCAGCTACGCCGCAGGAAGAAATAGAAGAGATAATTCAGAAACGACATATACGTCATTTTTTTAAAGCAGTATATGGCGCTCCGGCAAAGAAAAATGATGCCGTAAAGACTATCCTCGTGAAAGAGAATATAGACCCGTGTAATGCTGTATATGTCGGAGATGCAATGAGCGACTATCTTGCAGCAAAAGAAAACAGGGTTGCTTTCATTGCGCGTGTAACTAATGATAATAACTCGCTATTTAAGGACTTGGGCTGTATAAAACTAAATAGCTTGGTGGATTTGGAGGACATTATAAATTCAATCGGTTGCCAAATGGAGAAAAATCTTGGCTGACTACGGCCTCGATGGAAAATTCAAAAAGGTTTTTGATTTCTTGTCATCAATAAATCAAGCGGCATATAGAAGTGTATATTTACTGTCAAACGAGGTCCTCAGTAAAAATCCATTTTCCAGCAATTTTCTTGAAAAGTTTCTAAGAAGAGAGAACCCTCAACTGCCGGATACGTTTACAGTCCTTTCAAGATTGCTGATATATTACCTTAAAAGTTTTATTTATTTTGGGATATATATGTTATTTTTTACAGTTTTTCATATGTCAAGATTGAAGTATGCAGTCAAGCCGTTTTCTAAGGAACTGATAGTTATCGATACGTTTTTTCTTATGGATAAGATTGAGAAAAATGGGGATTATGAAGACCCTTATTTTATCGGATTAAGAGAGATTCTTGAGAAATTAGGCAAAGATTATGTATATCTGCCGGTATTTTATATAACTAAAAACCCTATAAGGCTCTTTAAGATTTTGAGGATTTTGAAAAAAAATAAAGTGCCAGTTTTAACAGAATATCAATTGTTGTCTGTCAGTGATTTGTTTAAAGTTTTCTATTTTATCCTGACATATCCGATAAGCGTATTGATTTTTGCGGGGGATATAAAAGAAGATAGCTATGAGACGAAATTGTTAAAAAGCGAGCTTGTAGATAATTTGAGATTTACAACTCTTTTGAAGTTTTCCAGATATTTACAGGGCAAAAAAATATCTTTATTAACCTGTGAGAAAATAAAATTGATAAGCTGGTTTGAGAATCAGACAATAGATAGAAATCTGTATAAAGGAATACGAGATGGTGGGAATAAGGTTAAAATTTATGGAGCACAGCCTTTTATATTCTCAAAATTTATACTGAACATTTTAACGGATGAGAATGAAGTAAAATTTGGAATCGTACCTGATAAAATAATTGCAAATGGTTCATATTTCATTCCAAAAGATTCGAGCCTTAATTTTGTTGTTGGGCCGTCATTTCGGTACAAGAAGCTGTTTACTACCACTCTTGACGAAAAAAACAGAGGTAGTCTTGTAGTTTTATTGCCATATTTTGTAGAAGACGCAGAGAATATATTGAATTTATTGAATAAGACTAATATCCCGGTTCAGAATATTATAGTGAAAGCGCATCCTGCAACTCCTGCGGAAAAGTTCAAGAGCATTCTCCACCCAAATGCAAAAGTAGCCGGTGAGGACGTATATGAGCTTTTCAAAACTGCGAAGATAGTAATCGGAGCAGCGTCCGGAACGCTGGTTGAAGCGGCAAGCCTGGGAATACCTGTGATTTATATAAAAAGTATTCAGAGATTTAACTACAACCCATTGCCGGTTTACGGTAAGGGTATAATATGGGATGAGGCTGCAAATACTGCGGAGATTGAAAAGTTGCTGATAAAATTTGAAAATGCTTTGAATGATGTGAATGAATCAGACAGGATTAAGAAAATTGCAGGCGAATATAAGGCTATGTTTTTTTGCGAGCCTACTGACGAAAATATTATAAAGGCATACGAGTTAGACTGATAATCAGTGAGCCGGGATAATGCAGATAAAAGTGGACAGCCTTAAAGACGGTGATAAAGTTTTAATTGTCGGGGGAACGGGTTTTATCGGGCGACATCTTGCAGAGAAATGCTTAAGGGATACATCTTATGTTACATGTTTAGGCTTAGGGGGTAAGGCTGAAACGGTATTGTTTACTGATAAGGTAGAGTTTCTTCATGCTGATATCGGTAATAAATCACAATTGAAAGCAGTTTTAAGCAGCAGGCGCTTTAATTATGTCTTTAACCTTGCCGGATATATTGATCACACACCTTATTTAAAAGGAGGACGTAGATTAATTGAATCTCATCTTACAGGGCTGATGAACCTTATTGACTATCTTGATATAAGCAGCCTGAAATGTTTCATTCAGGCAGGCAGCAGTGATGAATATGGAAATGCACCTTCTCCCCAGAGAGAGACAATGCGGGAAAGGCCTATCTCTCCTTATTCTTTTGCAAAGGCAGCAGCATCACACTTTATGCAAATGCTTTCTGACAGAGAAGGGTTCCCCGGAGTAGTTTTAAGGTTTTTTTTAGTCTATGGCCCTGCTCAGGATAACAAAAGATTCCTGCCTCAGATAATAAATGCCTGCTTAATGAACAGTGACTTTAAGACCTCGGAGGGAAAACAACTGCGTGATTTCTGTTTTGTAGATGATGTTGTTGAGGCGATGCTAATGGCTGCGTTATCTCCGGATGCAAGAGGTCACATTATTAATATAGCATCCGGTGTGCCTGTGTCAATAAGAGAGGTAGTGAAAAAAGTTGTGACGATGACTGGTGGCGGCAAACCGCTATGGGGTTCTTATCCTTACAGAGAAGGCGAGAATATGGAATTATACGCTGATATCAGTCTTGCTAAAAGTCTGATCGGCTGGGAACCTAATGTAGCCTTTGAGGACGGCTTAAAAAAGACAATAGATTATTACAGGACTTTATTAAGGGGAGGGGAATAATGAAAGTGGTAATATTGGCAGGCGGCTTTGGAACAAGGCTTAGCGAAGAGACCATAGTCAAGCCCAAACCTATGGTTGAGACCGGCGGGAAGCCTATTCTATGGCATATAATGAATACATACGGGTTTTACGGATATAGAGAGTTTATAATTGCTCTTGGATATAAAGGTGAATTGATTAAGGAATATTTTCTTAATTACTATCATCATCAGAGTGACCTTACCGTAGACCTTAAGACAGGTGATGTCAATGCGATGAATAATGGTTTTAAGGATTGGATTGTTCATCTTGTGGATACCGGGGTTAATGCCATGACAGGCGGCCGGCTTTATAGGTTGAGAGATAGATTGATGGGAGAAACATTTATGCTTACCTACGGTGATGGTGTCAGCAGTATAGATATAAACAGTTTGCTTGCATTTCACAAGAATCACGGCAAAGCAGCCACCGTTAGTGCTGTTAAGCCGCCTGCCCGGTTTGGGGGAATGCGGTTTGACGGAAATAGGGTAGTAGAGTTTAAAGAGAAGCCTCAGACAGATGAGGGATGGATTAATGGCGGTTATTTTGTATTTGAGCCGGAAGTCTTTAAGTACCTCAGCGGTGACCAGACTGTTCTTGAAAAAGAACCCTTGGAGAATCTTGCAAAAGACGGCCAATTGATGGCATATAAACATGAGGGATTCTGGCAGTGCATGGATACCCTGAGGGACAAACAGTTATTAGAAAAGCTATGGGAAAGCGGCAAAGCGCCATGGAAGGTATGGAAATGAAAAAGATGCAGGCATTTAACTCCTTTGGCAATTTATATAAGGGGAAGACTGTGCTTGTAACAGGACATACAGGCTTTAAAGGTTCGTGGCTTACTGCGTGGCTGTTGTCTTTAGGCGCAAAAGTTGTTGGATACTCAGCATATCTTCCGTCTGATCCCTGCAACTTTATGGTATGTGATCTGAAAAATTATATTACCAGCATCGAAGGAGACATCCGCGACATTGGAGCATTGAAACAGGTTTTTCTGAAATATAAACCTGAAATCGTGTTTCATCTGGCTGCCCAGCCGATAGTGCGGAGGGCATATGATGATCCCAAACTGACATTTGACACAAATGTTATGGGAACTGTTAATGTCCTTGAGAGTATCCGCACCACATCAGGGGTAAAAGCCGCGGTAATTATTACCAGCGACAAGTGTTATCAGAATGTTGAGTGGACATGGGGCTATCGGGAGAATGATAGATTAGGAGGAGAGGATCCCTATAGCGCTTCAAAGGCGTGTGCTGAAATTGTATGTCATTCATATATCAAGTCTTTCTTCCCGGGAAAAGATTTCCCGAGAGTATCAACAACAAGGGCCGGGAATGTGATAGGAGGGGGAGACTGGGCTGATGCGCGCATTATTCCCGACTGTGTGCGGGCATGGGCAAAAGGCAAAAAAGCTTATATCCGAAACCCGAATTCAACAAGGCCGTGGCAGCATGTGCTCGAACCTCTTAGTGGTTATCTCTGGCTGGGAGCAAATCTGTTTATCTCCGGCAGAATGCATGGAGAAGCGTTTAATTTCGGTCCTGATCAGAAAGTAGACAAGCCTGTTAAAGAACTGATAAAAATGTTTGTTTCATACTGGGGGGATGCTGCGTGGAAGCAGGCTCAAAGCAAAATTGACAAACGAGAGAGCACGTTGTTGAAGCTTTCCTGCGATAAAGCATTGCATTTATTGGACTGGCATGCGGTACTTTCGTTTGAAGAGACAGTGAAGATGACGGCGGACTGGTATAAGAGATTTTATGGCGGAGAAAAGGATATGTATAGGTTTACTGTTAAGCAGATAGAGGAATATGCCCGTCGGGCTGAAAAACAGAAGCTGGCATGGACGAAGAGGAAATAAAATTAAAGGCAAAGCTGAGATGATCGAAGGCGTAGTTATCCATGAATTAAAGCAGATAACTGACGAACGGGGAAAAGTCATGCATATGCTCAGGTCAGATTCTCCGCTGTTTACAGGTTTTGGTGAAATATATTTTTCAGTTATTAACATCGGCGCTATTAAGGCATGGAAAAAACATCTGAAGATGACGCAGCATTTTGCTGTTCCGGTCGGCGATATACGGCTTGTAATTTATGATGACCGAAAGAATTCAGTCAGTTGCGGTAAGCTTGAAATCATAGAAATCGGCGAAAGCAATTTCTCCCTTGTCAGGATACCGCCTCTTGTGTGGTATGGGTTCAAAGGAATTTCCTCAATTCCAGCTCTCATAGTAAACTGCACCGACCTTCCACATGACTCTTCTGAGGCAGAAAAATTAGAACTTTTCAGCAAGCAAATTCCTTACAGATGGATCTGAAGCATGACGTTTGAGGCATCCAACACAAAGAATCAGCCGATAGTAAGCGTGATCATGAATTGCCTTAACTGTTCAAAGTACGTTCGTGAGGCTATAGACAGTGTTTATGCCCAAACGTATAAGAATTGGGAGATTATTTTCTGGGATAATTCGTCAACAGACAGCAGCGCTGAGATTGCGCGGAGTTATGATGAACGGGTGAGGTACTTCAGGGGAGACCGGACAGTTCCTCTTTATGCGGCGAGAAACTATGCCCTGAAGCAAGCAAGAGGCAAATATATAGCATTTCTCGATTACGACGATATATGGTTACCCCAGAAACTGGAACAACAAATACCTTTATTTGACAATGATAAGAAAATCGGCATGGTTTATTCAAATGCCGAGATAGCAGAGGGAATTACAGCGATCAGGGAAATGCATGCTGCTTTGCAGCCAAGCGGGAAGATTTTCAGACAAATGCTGAAGCATTATAACATCAACATACAAACGGTTGTTATTTCAAGGATAGCCCTTGAATCGTTAAACGAATGGTTTGATGATTCGCTGAATCTCGCAGGAGATACGGACCTGTTTCTCAGGATAGCGCATGACTGGGATGTGAAATACCTGCCTGTTGTAACGGCGAGATGCAGGGAACACGGCGACAATCTTTCTTTAAAGCTTGCAGAAGACGTACCGGTAGAGGTTGAATATGTAATAGGGAAGTTTTCGAATTTATATAAAGATTTCGGAAGAGACTATGATCAGGAACTAATATATCTCAGGATGCGTCTCCGGAAGGGATTGGCTGTTTCTAAGTGGAAGTCCGGTCAAAATTCTGAAGCGAGGCGTTTGATTACCAGACATCTGCGTGCCATGTACCCGTTTGTGTTAGTGTGGTTCTTATCATTTTTCCCTTACAAAGTAATGAGTTCTTTACGGAATAGTATATTATGGCAGTATGCAGTGAAATTATATAAAAAGCTGACAGCGGCTTTCTCGCAGCGTGCCTGAGAATATAAAGATTAAATAAAAACGATGCATATGCAAAAAAAATTAGGCATTACTCATGTAGCAGCGATTTTTTTCGCCAGTATGATTTATTTTGAGATATATCATCACCATTGGTTTTTGGAATTATTTTTTAGTACGAGAGAAAGAAATTTGCAAGATATAATATATACAGTTCTCTTGTTCTGTATTTCTGTAATGTATAGTGTACTGCTAATAAAAAATAATAAAATAGTAAAAGCTTGGGATGATAGCACGAAGAGATTATTTATTCCGCTGCTGCTATATTTTGTTTTTGGTTTTTTTGCAGTAGTTTTACATGAACAGGGCTTTGATGCTGTAAAAAGATATCTTATTTACTTGTTTGCACCGCTAATAATATTTTTAAGCATCTTTGCTATATATAGAAACAATAAGAGTATAACCATTGCCTTACATATCCTATTTTTTCTTGGAGTGGTTTTTTCTATTTATTCTATCTTTCTTCATACACTAAGTGATGAAGATATTCGGGCTATGCATGGTCTGTCATCGATTTATGAAAGGGAATATTTAATGAGATTTACAATTCCCGGACTCGGTCCGAATGTTTTCCCTTCGATGAGTGTGCCGATAATCTTGACAGGCTTTTATCTTATTCGTAATATTTCCGGTAAATCCACATACCTATATATAGGGTTAACATCACTGGTATTTTATAATGTTGTTATAACTCCATCCAGAGGGGCATTCGTTTCACTGATAGCTGGCATGATATACCTTGCGTTGAAGGGGCGAATCAAATTTAATAAAAAAACTATTATTGTTGTTTTAAGTTTTTCTTTAGTATTATTTATTAGTGGGGACTTTTTATTTTCAAGGATAGGTGGAACGAATGCGCTATTACAAAAAGCTTTGGCAGAAGGAGTCACGGATGATTTGGGCAAAAGCGAGACACGCTTAGTATCTTTGATTGATTCCTTTACAACATATATTATCCCTAATCCAATATTGGGCTCCGGGTTTACCTATTTTAAAATTTCGCAGGATGAGAAACTGCAGGGTGTTGGAGAGCATAACTTGTACACCACATTACTTGCACAGGGCGGTTTGGTTATTTTTATTCCTTTTATATTAATTCTTGCCTTTCTATATTTTAATTCCTCTAAGATACTGGACAGAAACATGTTTGCAGATCTATCCTCAAAAGATATCGGGATACTTTTGAATGCAGGATTGATAGCATATATAGTTGACCTCAATTTTCCACCTGGGTTTTTTTATTACTACTGGATATGGTTTGGTTTTGTAGCTGCATGGACAAGAAACTGTGAAGCGGAATATCGGGCACAATCAAAACTTTTATGAAAAAAATAACTTTTGTAATTTCGGAGGCAAGACTTCACGAGCAGCTCTCTATTATGGCTCTGAGCGCCTCTTTGAAAGCTTCAGGGCATGAAACATCATTGGTATTTTTTCAGGATGACCCCTTAGATAAAGACAAAATTGTACAGGCGCTTAAAAGAGAAAGCCCTGATTTTATAGCGCTTAGCTTTATGTCATGCGTAAAGGAACATTACATTGATCTGGCCGGCTATATCAAACAGCATATCAGCGCTCCGATAGTTATTGGCGGGCCCGCTGCAACATTTGACCCTGACTTATGTGATTTTAATGATAACCCGTTTGACGCAGTCTGCATAGGCGAGGGTGACCTGTCTGTTGTCAATTTTGTAAATAAATATAACAGCATGGAAAACTCAGCACCATTGCACAATTTCGTTATACAATCCGCAAACAGAGGAAAATTGACAGGAGAGTTGCTTAATCTAATTGACCCGTTAGATCAATTGCCATTTCCGGACAGAAGGATTATATATGACAAGGATGATTTTCTCAGAAGCTCTAAGATCAAGATGTTTATGTCAGGAAGGGGATGCCCTTATCAGTGCACTTATTGTTTTAATCATAAATATAATAGTATGTACAGAGGCAAGGGGCGCATCATCCGTCATAAATCGGTAGATTATTTTCTTGAGGAAATTAGCCAGATAAAAAAGGATTATCCCTTAGAGGGAATCATCTTTGAGGATGATATTTTTATAATCAATAAGGAGTGGCTGGCAGAATTTGCCGAGAAATATCCTGTAAAAATAGGACTTCCCTACATGTGCTATGTTCGCCCTAATCTTGTGACTGAGGAAATAGCAAGGCTGTTGAAAATATCCGGCTGTTATTCTGTCCGTGTAGCTATAGAATGCGGCAATGAGAGCCTACGCAATAAGATTCTTAGAAGGAATCTAAGTGACGAGCAAATTCTGAAGAGCTGTCAGATTCTCCATGACGCAGGCCTTAAAGTCGGAACTATTAATATTCTGGGGTTGCCTACTGAAACAATTGAGAATATGCAGGAAACGCTAAATTTAAATAGGGCTTGTAAGCCGGAACATGTATCGGCAAATTTATTTATGCCGCTTCCCGGCGTTGATTTGACAAACTATGCTATTGAGAAAGGATTATTGGATGAAAATTTCACCTCCCCAAAGTCAAGTCATCATGCCAGCAAGATGAAATATCCGGACGATGTAAAGAGCTTTCTGTATCCTTTTAAAGCGCTTTTCCCGCTTATGGCGCAAAAGAAACATATCGGAATAATTGCACCCCTATTGATGAAATTGCCAAGACCTATTTTAAAGATTATAGATAGCTGCTATAGACTTTACAGTAATTCAAGGTTTTATCCGCAGGTGAGCTTTAGCATTTCTGATAAGTGGAGGGCACTCTGGCGGTATCTTGGGATTATTTCCAGATAAGAAATCACCCAGCAATAGTTTGAATCTTGTATGAAAATATTAATAATTGAACCACCTGCTGTTTCCAAATTCGGAAACCAGAGGATATTTGGGGGCAATGGTAGCAATAAGAGTGATTTCCGCAAGCCGCCCCTGGACCTCATGATGATTTCAGGTTACCTGAGAAAAGAGGGGTTTGATAACGTCCTTATAGACGCAAATGCGTCAAGGAAAACTATAGATGATATAAGAGAAATCATAAAAAAAGAATCTCCGGATGTTGTTTTCTTTTCTACATCTACGTGCACAATTTATAAAGATTTACTGATAGCAAAAGCTGCTAAAGAGGTAAATTTATCAATAGTAACGGTTGCTTTAGGCACGCATGTTATGGCATTGCCGGAAGATACGTTTAAAGAGTCGGAATATCTCGACGCAATTATCTATTCAAATGAGTGGGAACAAGCGGCATTGAATATAGCAGGGAATCTGTCAAGTCTTGAAAATGCAAAGGGAATATTTTTTAGAAAACCTGATGGCAAAATTATAAAAACGGATATTCAGCCTCCAATGCAGAATCTCGATGATCTGGGTTTCCCGGCGCATGATAAATTAGAGAAGGAATTATACAGAGACCCTACAACAAAACGCTTTCCCAAGACAATGGTGATGGGGCAGAAGGCATGTATCAACAACTGCAGCTTCTGCTGTCAGCCGGCATTCTTTGGAGCGCCTGTACTCAGAAAGAGGTCTGTTGAGCACTTTCTGGAGGAACTCAGATGGGTTCAGCATCTCGGCTTTAGAGAGGTCATGTTCAATGACGCTACCCTGACTGCTGATATGGAATGGGCAACTGCCTTATTTGAAGGTATGATAAAAAATAACATTGGCCTTACATGGAATTGTTCTACGAGGGCTGACCGTGTTAACACCGAAATCCTTGAACTAATGAAAAAAGCAGGGTGTCATACAATCGCAATCGGCATGGAAAGCGTTGATCCCGCTGTGCTTAAAAACATAAGGAAGAATATATCTGCAGAACAGATAAGGGATGCGGTATCCATGATTAAAAGTCATGGTATGGATACAATCGTTTTCTGTGTTGTGGGGTTTCCGGGAGAGACCAGAGAAAGCATAGAAAAGACCACTTCATTTTTAACCACTCTTGATACAACGTTTATAACACTCGGCATAGCGGTGCCTGTGCCGGGAACTGACTTTTACAGGTATGTTGAGGAGAATAATTATCTTTTAACAAAGGACTGGAGCCTTTATGATCCGATGAAGAAACCCGTTTTCAGCTATCCATGGCTTACGTCGGATGAAATCGCATATTATTCAACGCGAGGCCTTCGCAAGTTTTATCTAAGACCAAAATATATTGTAAGCAGATTAAAATCAATAAGAAGTGTCTCTGAAGCAACGGCTTATTTTCGTAATTTTATAGGGTTTATGAAACGGTATGTCATATCAAAAAACCAATAACAAGGATGTTTTAAGATACAATATTCTCTTTCTCATGAATGGAGCAAAACCACCAAGAGGCGGAGAGTTCTTAACGCTTTATCTGATTACACATCTGAGAAGGGACATATTCCATCCGCTTCTGGTTTATGCTCATGATGGTGTAATTGTTCGGCGATTAAAGGAGGCGGGCATAGACAGTGTTCAAATCCCATTAAGCAGTAAGATCGCAAATGTTTATCCGAGAGAGATAAGTCTGCACAGCCCTTTTTTTGTGATATCATTCCTCTGGCATTTGGTTTTGGGCGGCAGCATTTTTAAGTTAAATAAAATCCTGAAAAAAAATAATATTCATCTGATATACTGCGCAGACAACATATCTAAATTCATGGGAGGAATTGCGGGGAAAATAGCCGGAGTGAAAGTTGTAGCACATTGCCATGATGATTTTAAAGAAGATACGATGGGAAAGACAATGAGGATGATCTATTTAATGCTCCTTGACAGGATATTGAGTGTATCGGACAAGGTAAAAAAGTTTTTTGCTGTAAATAAGAAGGGATTTCAGAAAGCAATAACAGTTTATAACGGAATTGATACTGACATCTTCAACCCTCAAAATGTACCAGACGATCTCAGGAATGAGCTGGGATTGGAGAAGGAAAATATTGTTATAGGCAGTATTGGTGTCATTGAGAAGGATAAAGGGCATAGATATTTAGTTGAAGCTATTGCAAGGCTGAAGGCTGAAGGCATTACCAATGTAATTTGTGTTATATGTGGGACCGGGCATCAGGAAGCAGACCTTAAAGAGCTTGTGCGTGCTAATGGGCTGGATAGGGAGGTTTTATTTTTAGGGTTTAGGGATGATATTCCAAAGGTATTAAAAGTATTGGATATTCTTGCGTTAATGTCTTTAACGATAGAATCTTTTTCAATGGCTGCTGTAGAAGCCATGGCAATGGAAGTGCCTGTAATTGCCACCAATGTCGGAGGAATACCAGAGGTAGTAGATGATGGTAAAACAGGAATCATTATCCCGCCAGGAAATGTTGATGCTCTTTGTGAGGCAATAAAATATCTCATTCAAAATCCGGAAGTAAGATTCCGAATGGGCCATGCTGGAAGGGTTAGGGTTCTTGAGCGATTTACCATCGAAAGCAATGTAAGTAAAACAGAAGATATTTTCTTGCAATTATTAAGAAACTGAACATGTTTTTTCTGCTTTCAAAAATTCTCTGGATAGTAATAAATCCTTTCAATGTAATACTGGCATTGCTTGTATTGGGATGGCTGCTCCTTTTTAAGAAGCCTGCTGCAGGAAAGAGGCTGATTGGAATGGGGCTGCTGATAATATTTCTTGCCGGATCAGGTTTCTTGCCTGGCATTATGATGCGCTCACTGGAGAATAGAATTCCTGCAGGCACAATTCCTTCAAAAATAAATGGTGTCATTGTTCTGGCAGGCATGGTTAGTATGGAATCTTCGAGAAAAGGGCTGATTGAACTCACGGAGCAGTCTGACCGGATAATTGAGGGCATTATCATGCTTCAGAAATATCCAGGAGCAAAACTAATTATAACCGGTGGAAGCGGATATTTAAAACAGGGCGAAAATCTCAAGGAAGCAGATTATCTGAAAAAACTAGCTATATCTCTCGGAGTAAATAAAGAGAGAATATTGATAGAACGAAACTCAAGGAATACGCACGAACATGCAGCGGCATTGGCTAAAATACTGCATACTGAAGAAAAAGGGCAATGGGTTCTTATTACGTCTGCTTTTCATATGCCGCGTTCTTTGGGATGTTTTAAAAAGGAAGGTTTAGATGTGATTCCATATCCCGTGGATTATAAAACCGCATTAGATGCATCTAATAAGTTCTCGTTCGTTTCACTCTTGCCAACAATGGGGAACTTAAATAATTTCAGTATTGCCCTTCATGAATGGTTAGGATTGGCAGCGTACAGATCAATGAATTATACAGGCTCTATGTTTCCAAGGGCGGATTAGTTTGTCTTTAGATACAAGGAAAATTAACTTGAAATGAAAATTATTTGCCTTAATCCCCCTTTTAAAACCGAATACGGTTGCTTTTCAAGGACTTCAAGGAGTCCGGCGATAACAAAAAGCGGCACTATTTACTATCCCATATGGTTATGCTATGCCGCAGGTGTGCTTGAAGATGCTGGGCATGAAGTAAAGGTGATTGACAGCTGTGCCTATGGATATGACCTTGAAGCCACACTTAGGATTGTTGCTGAATTTAAGCCTGAGATGGTTGTCATTGATACGAGCACGCCAAGCATATACAATGATGTCAAAACAGGCGTAGAGATAAAGAAAATATTGCCTGACTGTTTTGTAGTATTGATGGGGACTCATCCAACTGCCTTACCAGAGGAGACACTGTTGTTGAGTAATGGAAGTAATCCCCCCTTACCCCCCTTTAGTAAAGGGGGGGAGGGGGGATTTGTAGGGCTAATTGATGCCGTTGCAGTTGGAGAAGCTGATTATACAGTAAAAGAACTGGCGCAAAAACTATCGCATACAAATCTTCATGCTGTTCAGTCTGACGCTGCGTACAGGAATAACATTTTAAGTTCAGTAGATGGCATTGCCTACAGAGTTGACAGCAGTGTCCATGTAAACAAAAGAAGGGAGCTTATCACAAATCTTGATGAACTCCCTTTTGTGAGCAGGGTTTATAAGAAGCATCTTAATACAAAAAAATATTTTTTTGCTGCCAGCGACTATCCTGAAATTCAGATAATGACTGCGAGGGGATGTATTGCGCAGTGCACTTTCTGTGTTTATCCCCAGACGATCCACGGGCTTAAATACCGCATGCGTTCGCCACAGAATATAGCCGATGAATTCCAGTGGATAAAGGAAAATATGCCGGAAGTCCGGGAGGTAGGAATAGAAGACGACACTTTTACCGGCAGCCAGACGCATGTAATTGAATTTTGCAGGGAGTTGATAAAGAGAAAGCTTAGAATTAAATGGTACTGCAATGTGAGGGTGGATATTAAGTACGAGACTATGGAATGGATGAAAAAGGCTGGCTGCGTGCTTGTGACTGTGGGATATGAGAGTGCAAACAGAGGAATTCTTGAAAATATTAATAAAAGGATTACTCCAGAGATGATTCTTGAATTTTCTCGGAATACCCGAAAGGCGGGGCTTCTGGTACACGGGTGTTTTATGGCGGGAAACAGGGGCGAAACAAGACAAACCCTTAAAGAAAGTTTAAAGTTGGCATTGAAGATGATGGATGACACCATGCAGTTTTTCCCTTTGATGGTATATCCGGGCACAAGAGATTATGAATGGGCAAAGAGCGAGGGATTGCTTACAGTCAGAGATTTTTCTGATTATGTGACTGAGGACGGCTGCCACAACAGCGTATTGAAAATGCCTGATATGAATTCAGACGAGATAAGAGAGTGGTGTAATTGTGCAAGGCGTAAATATTATTTAAGGCCAAGGTATATTGCATATAAACTGCTCCAGCAGATGCGTCATCCGTCAGAGATAAGAAGAACGTTTAAAGCAGCGAAGAGATTTTTGAGATTCCTTATTCCTGGAAAATAAATTTATGCATGACCTGTCAGTTATAATGGCGACTTATAATGAAACCCCTATTTTTCTGACGACGTGCATTGACAGCATATTAAACCAGACATTCAGAAGCTTTGGATTTGTAATAGTGGTGGAGCCGCAGGAAAAAAATATGGAGTTTCTATCAAGTATCGAGAGTACGGACAAAAGGGTGAAAATCCTGAAGAATGAGAGAAGGCTGGGTGTTGCAGGCTCCCGCAACAAGGCGATTCTTGAGACTTCGGGGAAATATCTTGCCTTTATGGACAGTGATGATTATTGTGCTCCGTACAGATTTGAAAAACAATTAAGTTTTCTTGAGAATAATCCTGACGTGAGTGTTGTGGGTTCAAATATGTATCTGGTTGACGAAAACAACAATATGATAGGAGAAAGAAAATATCCCGAGTTACACGAAAAAATAAAAAGAAGCTTCCTGTTTACAATGGCAGTAGCAAATCCATCTATAATGGTTAGAAGAAATGACATGAGTCATGTAGGTTTTTTTGATGATAAATTATTTAAAGCCGAAGATTTTGATTTGTGGTTAAGGTTTTTGGTTAAAGATAAAAAAATGCATAATCTACAGGACAAATTGGTTTTTTACAGAACACATCCGAACGATAATAAAAAAAGGGGGCGCCTTCACTATAAAAATTATTTTGCTGCATTTAAAAAACACGGCAAATTTATATGGCCGTTCCATCAGAGATTTTTTAGTCTTCTTTTCTTTTTTGTTGTGAGCAATATCCCTAACTATTTATTGGATTATCTGCTTAATCTAAAAATTGTAAAACGAATAAAAAATATACGAATGCATTAGGATGAAGCTGGTCATCATAGCAGGAGGCAAAGGGACACGACTTGGACTAAAGGATATGCCAAAACCTATGGTTGAGGTGGGAGGCAAGCCTTTACTGGAGCATCAGATTAACCTCGCAAAGCAATACGCAATAAAAAACATCTATATACTGTCGGGCCATCTATCAGACGTTATTGTCGATTATTTTGGTGACGGCAGAAAATTTGGTGTTAATATCAGCCATATGATAGAGAAGTATCCTTTAGGCACAGCCGGCGCTGTTAAGCAGCTTGAGGATAAAATTCGCGACAGATTCATGGTATTTTATGGTGATGTTTTTTTGGATATTAATCTGAGATCTTTTATGGATTTTGACAGGGAAGCCGGCTCTATGGCAGACATAATTGTACATCCCAATGACCATCCCTATGACAGCGACCTTGTGGAGATTGACGACGGAAACGTGGTTACGGCTTTTCATTCAAAGCCCCATGATGAAAATCAGTATTACAGAAATCTGGTTAACGCTGCTGTGTATATTTTAGGCCCTGACATCTTTGAGTGCATTCCTCAGGATAAACCCTCGGATTTTGGAAAGGATATCTTTCCCATGATTTTACAGTCGGATAAGGTGATTAGGGCATATAAAACTGCTGAGTACATAAAAGATATAGGAACCATAGAAAGACTTGGGAAGGTAAGCAGGGACATAATGAATGGTAAAGTTAAAAGGTTTTCAAAACGATATAAGAGACCCGCGATTTTTATTGACAGGGATGGAACCATCGTGATGGACGTTGACTTATTGCACAGAGTTGAAGACCTTGAGCTGCTACCTTTCTCAGCAGCGGCAATTAAAAAAATAAATGATTCTGATTACCTAAGTTTTCTTATCACAAATCAGCCTGTGGTTGCCAGAAACCTTTGCGATATTTCCATGATAAAGCAGATTCACAATAAACTTGAGACTTTGCTTGGCAGGGAAGGGGCTTATTTGAATGATATTTACTTCTGCCCTCATCATCCTGATAAGGGTTATCCTGAGGAAAATCCTGATCTCAAGGTTGACTGCGATTGCAGAAAACCCAAAACAGGCATGATAAGCAAGGCTGCAAAAGAGTATAATGTTGATATTGAGTCATCCTGGTTTATAGGGGATATGACTGCCGATATTCAGACAGGTAAGAATGCAGGCATGAAGACAATACTTGTAAGGACAGGCAGGGGCGGGGAAGATGGGAAATTTGAGGTCAATCCCGATCATATATTTGATAACATTGAAGATGCAGTAGATTTTATCTTAAGTAAAAAAGAGATATCATCATGATTATCACAAGAACGCCATTTAGAGTGAGTTTTGCCGGAGGTGGAAGCGATCTAAAAGAGTTTTATTCAAAGAGCGGCTACGGCGCTGTTGTCAGCGCGGCGATAAACAAATATATGTATATTGTCATACATCCATATTTTCATGACAAGATACGCCTGAAATATTCAAAGACAGAGGATGTAGAAAATATTGATGAGATACAGCACCCGATTGTCAGGGAGTGTCTTAAGAAAGTGAAGCTTGAAAAAGGGGTTGAAATTGCAAGTTTTGCCGATGTCCCCGCAGGCACAGGTCTCGGCTCATCCAGCGCCTTTACAGTAGGTCTCTTGAACGCTTTGTATGCGTATAAGGGGAAGGTTGTGTCAAAAGAAAGGCTCGCGGCAGAGGCGTGTGAGATAGAGGTAGATTTACTTAAGGAGCCTATCGGAAAACAGGACCAGTATGCTGTTGCATACGGAAATATAAACTACATCAAATTCAATAAAGATGAAACAGTGGATGTCTCACCGATATTATTGACAGAGCCTGCGAGAGAGAAGCTTGAGGACAGGCTTTGTCTCTACTACATTGGCGGCAAAAGAAAAGCAGGTGATATACTCAATGAACAGAAAAGGAATATGCTAAATGAAGAAAAATTCCAGAATTTAAGAAAAATGGTTATGCTTGCAGATGAACTGAGGGATGCGCTGCATAGGGAGAGCGTAGATTCATTGGGAGGTTTGCTTCATAAAGGGTGGCTGTACAAAAAAGAACTGGCAAGCGGGATATCAAATGAGGGTATAGATGGCTTGTACAATAAAGCTGCGGATCATGGCGCATCCGGCGGAAAGCTTCTTGGCGCTGGAGGCGCTGGTTTTTTGTTATTCTATGCAAAGAACCATACGAGTCTGAAAAAGCATCTTGGATGCAAAGCATTGCCGTTTATTATAGATAGGGAAGGCTCGAAGATAATTTTTTACGATTAGAAATAGAGGAATATTTTATGCCGTCAGTATTTTTAAAAAATTACCTTTCAGAACTTACAGGCATCATTACCGCGGTTAATGTGAAAGAATTTGAAGACCTTATTGATGAGCTTGCCAGCGCATATGGAAGACAGTCAAACATATTTGTTTGCGGCAATGGTGGGAGCGCTGCTACCGCATCACACTTTGCATGCGATATCAACAAGGGAGTCAGCTTCGGCAAGGAGAAAAGGTTCAGAGTAATCTGCCTGAATGACAGTATCCCTACAATAATGGCTTATTCTAACGATGTCTCCTATGACAGTATTTTTGTGGAGCAGATCAAAAATTTTATGAATGCTGGTGATTTGCTTATCGGAATTTCGGGAAGCGGCAGCTCCGAGAATGTGATTAAGGCCGTCAGATATGCCAATGAAAATGGCGGAAAGACATTCGGCATCTGCGGTTGCGGAGGAGGCAGATTAAAGGACTCAGCACAGAAATCTCTTGTTATTAACAGCAATGATATGCAGAAGGTGGAAGACGCACATTTAATAATCTTGCATTGCGTAATGCAGTGGTTCAATGCAAAACAAAAGCTCTGAACTTATGAAAATAGCTGTTACCGGAGCAAACGGGTTTATAGGGGCTGCCTTAACTCACAAATTATGTGAAAAAGGGTATGATGTGCGAGGGATTGTTAGATTAAAAGAGCGGCTTCTTAATCGTAACAGTCGCCTTGAAATTTTTGCTATAGGGGAAATTGATAGTGATACAAATTGGGATGATGCATTAAAAGGAATAGATGTTGTAATACATCTTGCTTCATGGGTACATAAATTAAGTGATGCCTCTGTCAATCCACTGGCTGAGTATGGAAGAGTTAATACTGATGGTACGCGAAAACTTGCTAAGATGTCTGCTGGAGCAGGGGTAAGGAGGTTTATATTTATTAGCACCATAAAAGTAAACGGAGAAAAAACAATAGGCGCTGCTTTCACTGAAAACCATACGGCTCGTCCTCAAGACCCGTACGCTATTTCCAAATGGGAGGCAGAGCAGGCATTGCATAATATTTCAGATGCTACGGGACTGGAGATAGTGATATTACGTCTGCCTCTTGTATATGGGCAGGGTGTCAAAGCGAATTTTCTGCGTTTGCTTGGTATGGTAAATAAAAATATTCCTTTACCTCTGTCTATGGTAAATAACAAGAGAAGCATGATCTATATAGGCAATCTCATTGATGCAATAATAAGGTGTATTACTCATCCTGATGCCGCTGGCGAGACTTTTTTAGTGAGCGACGGGCAGGATGTTTCTACCCCTGAGTTAATAAGGATGATAGCCGGAGCAATGGGTAAAAAGGCGAGATTATTTCCATGTCCGGTGCCTCTTTTGAAAATGATAGGCAAGGTTGCAGGCAAAAGCTCTGAGATTGAGCGATTAACAGGCTCTTTGCAGATTGACAGCACTAAAATACGCAGAGAGTTAAGCTGGACTCCGCCATTTACAATGGAGCAGGGGCTTAGAATGACAGCTGACTGGTTCATATCAAATGAAAAGAATATTTGATGTTGGGATGGCTTTGCTGCTTCTGTGCTTTCTTGCACTGCCAATAGCAGTAGTAGCAATTATAATTAAAATAACATCAAAAGGACCTGTACTGCACTGGTCTGACAGGGTTGGCCTTAACAATGCAATTTTTAAAATGCCTAAATTCCGCACTATGAAAATAGATACTCCACCGGTTGCGACGCATCTTTTAGAAAATCCGGATCAGTTTTTGACTAAAGCAGGAAAGTTTTTAAGAAAAACGAGTCTTGATGAATTGCCGCAGCTTTGTAGTATACTTAAAGGAGATATGAGCTTTGTTGGGCCGAGACCTGCCCTATTTAATCAGCATGATTTAATTGACCTCAGAACGATGAAGGGAGTTCATAAGCTTACTCCGGGACTTACCGGCTGGGCGCAGATAAATGGCCGGGATGATATTCCGATTCCGGCCAAAGTTGATTTTGATGGATATTATATGAAGCGCAGGTCATTTTTTTTTGATATTAAAATATTGTGGCTGACTATTTTTAAGGTTGCCGGAAGTGCCGGCATAAAACATTAAATGCTGAAACAGTATATTCCAAGTCTTTTGTATCCTTCCTTATTTAAACGCTTGATCTTCTTTATTCTCTCGGATATTCTAATTATTATCCTTTCTCTGTATCTTTCTTTTCTCCTTCGTTTTGAATTTGCATTAGCTGATGAATACAAACGGTTGATTGTAGGTAGTTTACCTTTTTTTATTATTATCAAGTTAGCATTTTTCGGCTTATTCAGGCTTTACAGGATGACATGGAGGCATGTCGGCATTAATGAATTGTTTAATATTGTAAGCGCGATTATTGTTTCGGAATTAGTTTTGATAGTTTTATTTTTGGTCCCCTCGCCTTTGAATTTTTTTGCTCTTATAGGGCGCTTTTTTGGCCCTGTTTCTATAGGATTCCCAAGGAGCATTTTCCTGATTGATTTGGGTATATCCATTCTATTAATTTCCGGGCTCAGAATATCTAAAAGGCTTTACCTCGAGATTGTTCGCAAAAAGAGAAATCTTAAACAAGGGTTAAGGACAATAATTATCGGAGCCGGCAATACCGGCGAAATGGTGCTGAGGGATATAGCCAAACAGGAATCCCCACGATTTTATCCAATAGGATTTCTTGATGATGCCGGCAGAAAACTCGGAACATATATTCATGGAGTAAAAGTTCTGGCAAAGACAGATAAATTAAAGGCTGTTGTAAAAAAACACGCAACGGAAGCGTTGATTATAGCCATACCGTCTTTAAACCATAAAGATTTGAGAAGGATGTATGATGACGCAAGGGAATGTGGAATAAAAACCATTAAAATTGTTCCAAGGATATATGACTTTCATAAGCCTGACATAAATCTCAAAAGCCTTGAAGAAATACGAATAGAGGACCTTATAGGCCGTCAGACAGTAAAGGTAGATTATGGTGAAATTGAAAAGTTTTTAAAAGGCAGAGTTATTCTTATAACAGGAGCAGGCGGCTCTATAGGGTCTGAGATAATAATGCAGGTCTGCGGATTTTATCCCGAAAGGGTGATTCTTTTTGATATCGATGAAACCGAGCTTCATAATATGGCCCTGAAGTTAAAACAGTCTTTCCCATATCTGTTTGAGAAAATATCTTTTGTGGTCGGTGACATAAGGGATACAGAAAGAGTTAATGAAGTAATTAAGACTTTCAAACCGCAGATTATCTTTCATGCCGCTGCGTATAAGCATGTGCCTATGATGGAATACAATCCTGATGAGGCAGTTAAAGTCAATATCTTTGGGACATATAATACGGCAAAAACCGCAGCAGAACATGCTGTGGAGAAATTCATAATGATTTCAACAGACAAGGCTGTTAGGCCTACAAGTGTTATGGGGGCGACTAAGAGGGTAGCGGAATATATATGCACAGCTTTAAATGATGTCAGCAGCCAGGATAAAAAAGATAATGGGAAAACGGAATTCATATCAGTTCGGTTCGGCAATGTTCTGGGCAGCAGGGGAAGTGTTTTGCCACTTTTTTTGGACCAACTGAGGTATGGAGGGCCGTTGACAGTAACACATAAGGATATGAAAAGATATTTTATGACTATTCCGGAAGCAGTGTCCTTAGTGCTTCAGGCCTCTGTTATAGGCAAAGGAGGCGATGTCCTTGTGCTTGATATGGGAGAGCCGGTAAAGATTGTTGAACTGGCTGAGGACTTGATAAGGATTCACGGGATGGAACCATATAAGGATGTGGATATAGAGTTTATAGGTTTAAGGCCAGGAGAAAAACTTTTTGAGGAGATACTCACAGCAGAAGAAGGCACTGTTGCAAGCAAACATGAGAGAATATTTATAGCAAAAAACAGCGAGAAGTATTCCATGGAGACGATAGAGAATATACTGAAGGAATTCGATGCGGCAATAAAGGAATCGCCTGCTGTAGATGACTGCCGGGTCAGAGATTTACTCAAGAAATATGTAAGACATTTTAATGAGAATTGATATGATTTCCAGCCAGTGGTTTAAAACCCGTTCTGAGATTTGTTTTTACAGCCGCCAGTAGTTTAGTCCTGCCTTCAATGCCTCGTCCTTTCGGTATATTCCTTTGACATCTATAAGTGAGGCATTGCTGTTGCACAGACCTTTAAGATATTCCATTGAATAATCGGCGTATACCCTGTGTTTTACAGCAATAATTATTCCGTCAAACGGGCGTTTCTCTTCAGGGGTTTGCATGAGCTTGATGCCGTATTCTGCTGACACATCTTCATGGCTGGCATGTGGGTCGTGGACATGCGGCTCAACGCCGTATTCCTTCAGTTCATTATAAATATCTATTACACGCGTGTTTCTTATGTCTTTTACGTTATCTTTGAATGTGAATCCGAGGATGAGGATTTTGCTGCCTTTCACCGCCTTGTTTGATTTTATGAGATGTTTTATTGCCTGCTCTGCTATATATTTCCCCATGCTGTCATTGATGCGCCTTCCTGACAGGATTACCTCTGGATGATAACCGATAGACTGTGCCTTGAAGGTTAGATAATACGGATCAACACCTATACAGTGGCCGCCTACAAGCCCGGGCTCAAACCTTAGAAAATTCCATTTTGTTGATGCGGCATCCAGAACATCTCTGGTGTCCAGTCCGAGTTTATGGAATATAATGGCGAGTTCATTAATGAGGGCGATATTGAGGTCCCTCTGTATGTTTTCTATGACCTTTGCAGCCTCGGCAGTCCTGATATCAGGGGCTTTGTGAATGCCTGCCTTTACGATAAGTCCATATATCTTTGCAAGCAGTTCTGTTGTTTCTTTGTCCCCTCCTGCTACGACTTTTATGATATTGGTCAGGCTATGTTCCTTATCTCCGGGGTTTATCCTCTCAGGAGAATAACCAATTCTGAAGTCTTTTCCGCATTTCATTCCTGAATATTGTTCAATGATGGACACACAGATATCCTCTGTTACTCCGGGATACACCGTAGATTCATATACTACAACAGAGCCTCGCTGGATATTTTCTCCGACAATCCGTGATGCTGATTCGAGAGGCTTCAAGTCAGGTATCTTGTATTTGTCGATAGGTGTGGGAACAGCCACTATGATTACAGATGCCTCTCCGAGTCTTTTGGGATCTGTTGTGAAATCTACACGTGTGTTCTTTAAATCTTCTGCTGTAATTTCACCTGTTATGTCATTACTGTTTGAAAGTTCCTCTATTCTCTGCTTTTTGATGTCAAAGCCTATGACTTTTCCAGCGACCTTCCCAAACTCAACAGCCAGAGGTGTGCCTACGTATCCAAGGCCAACAATGGCAATTGCCTTTTCACCTTTTAATATGTTGTCAATCATTTTCTATCCCATCCCAGATTAAAGAGCAGCCGAGCTGTTATCCTTTCTAAAATACATTTGGCATCGAACTGAAACATTGAGAATTTTAATATATAGCTGTAGGAAAATCAAGAAATGGCTGCTGCGTTTTTGAGTTACTAAGACGGCTATAAGTAAGGATACATCCTTGTCATTCTCCTCCTCCGGCTTGATCGGGGGATTGACCGGGGAATCCAGAAAGGCTCTGGATGCCCGATTAAGAACTTCGGGCATGACGTCAAAATTAAGTTGCATGTGTCCTTACTAATGACCGTATTAGTAATATGAGGTGAATGTCTGCAAATGAAGAACCCTGCAGCAACTTGCAGGGCTCTTCATTTAGTTTTTGTGGCTTAAATATCGTAGTACAGGAAAAACTCGTAAGGATGCGGTCTCAGCCTCAATGCGTCAACCTCCTTTGACCTCTTGTAGCTTATCCATGTGTCTATGGCATCCTCTGTGAATACATTGCCCTTTCTGAGGAATTCATTGTCAGCCTCAAGATTATCAAGCGCCTCCTCAAGGCTTGCAGGCATTGTCGGAACAGATGCCAACTCTTCAGGCCCCAGATCATAAATGTCTTTATCCAATGGCTCCCCAGGATGTATCTTATTTTCAATGCCGTCCAACCCTGCCATGAGCATTGCGGCAAATGCAAGGTATCCATTGCATGACGGATCAGGGAATCTTACTTCGCATCTTTTAGTCTTGGGGTTTGCAGAATATGTCGGTATACGTATTGATGCTGAACGGTTTCTTGCTGAATATGCGAGATTAACAGGAGCCTCAAAACCGGGCGTCAGCCTTTTATAAGAATTCGTAGTCGGGTTTGTGATCGCAGCGAGTGCAGGCGCATGCTTAAGAATGCCGCCGATGTAATACAGCGCAAGCTCGCTTAGCCCTGCATAGCCGTTGCCCGCAAAAAGAGGTTTGTCTTTCTTCCAGATGCTCTGGTGGCAGTGCATTCCGGAGCCGTTGTCGCCGAATAAAGGTTTTGGCATAAAGGTCACTGTCTTGCCGTGCCTTTTTGCAACATTCTTAACAATATATTTAAAGAGCATCAGCTTATCAGCTATCCTGACCAGAGAGTCGAATCTCATGTCTATCTCTGCCTGGCCTGCTGTTGCAACTTCGTGATGCTCCCTCTCAACATAGATGCCGCACTTCTGCATCTCCATGACCATCTCTGTCCTGAGATTTACCTGACTGTCTGTCGGAGGCACGGGGAAATAACCTTCCTTGTGCCTCGGCTTATATCCGAGGTTCGGCCTTTCATCCCTGCCTGAATTCCAGATTCCTTCAACAGAGTCAATAAAGTAATAACCGCTGTTAGAGGTCTGGTTGAATCTAATATCATCAAAAATGAAGAACTCAGCCTCAGGGCCGAAATATGCTGTCTCTCCGATTCCTGAAGACTTCAGATATGCCTCTGCCTTTTGTGCAATATATCTTGGGTCTCTTGTGTAGAATTCCTTTGTGATAGGGTCTACGATGTTGCATATAAGGCTTATTGTCGGATACTCCATGAATGGATCCATAAATGCTGTTACAGGGTCAGGTATTATCAGCATATCCGATGTATGAATCGCCTGCCATCCCCTTATTGAAGAGCCGTCAAAACCAAGGCCTTCTTCAAATACTTCCTCTTTTAATTCAGAGATCGGCACTGCAAAATGCTGCCAGATTCCCGGAAAATCAAGGAACTTAAAATTTGCCATGACTGCCTTGTTTTCCTGAGCCATTTTGATTACGTCTTTCGGTGTCATTTTTCCTCCTCCTTTATTTAGGTATTAGGTTTCAGGTGTCAGGTCTCAGTTTTCACTGACATCTGGAACCTAGAACCTGATACCTGCTTTTATACTGCTGCCTCTCCTTTTTCTCCTGTCCTTATCCTTACTACATTTTCCACAGAATAAACGAATATCTTTCCGTCGCCTATCTTGCCGGTCTTTGCTGTTTTCTCTATGACAGCCACCACCTTTTGTGCAAGGCTGTCGGATGTGACTATCTCTATCTTTATTTTCGGGATAAAGTCAACAACATATTCAGCGCTTCTGTAGAGTTCAGTATGTCCCTTCTGTCTGCCAAAACCCTTAACCTCTGTGACAGTCATGCCCTGTATGCCGATT
Organism: Thermodesulfovibrionales bacterium; assembly: GCA_049302185.1. Classification (GTDB taxonomy): domain Bacteria; phylum Nitrospirota; class Thermodesulfovibrionia; order Thermodesulfovibrionales; family UBA1546; genus UBA1546. The sequence continues at coordinate 88,434 of JBAQLV010000013.1, forward strand.
TCGTTCAGAGCATCCTTCACCTCGTCAAGCTTAAAGGGTTTTATTATCGCCTCAACCTTTTTCATATATCACCTCCTGTTTTTTTAGGTTTCAGGTTTCAGGTGTCAGGTATCAGATTTTATGATTAGATTCTCTGATTCCCGGCGCCTAATACCTGAGACCTAACACCTAATACCTATGTTTTAAAGAATGCCTTATAAAAATTCACTGCCCTGCCATGGTATATTTCGTATAGAAAGTCCTCTATGGTTCCAGGGCCTTCTGTTTTTACATTTTTCAAAATCAAAACAGACATCAGTCTTAATGTATCAACAATCATGCCAGCAGCAATACATTGATTTGTAAGGTTTTCTTTACTTAAAGATGCATGATTGCCTTATTTTTAGGCATATGTGATTAATTAATAGGCACGCTGCTATGTTCTTCAGCCTCACACGGAGGCGCTCAGCACCTTCAGAGGCTGCTTGCAACTATTTTTTTAGTGTCCTCCGCAATGATGTGGCAGTCAACAGTAATGGAATGCCCTTTGAAACTGTCCTCAGCCTTTCTTTTTGCAATATGGCATATCTTTCTTAAGACGCCAAATCTCTTGCCGTAGTAAAGCCATGGGAAAATATCATCTATAGCAGATGCCTTGAGCATCTTAAGCTCTTCTGAGCTGATTCCTTCGTTTCTGAGAAGCGTGAATATATCCCCAACAGCAGGCTTTGCTGTTTTCCACAAAGAAACCTGCAGGATGTTTGACCATCCCATAACAAGATGGATTTTTTGCAGGGAGTGCGATGAGCAGTATACATTAATGATGTGTGAAAGAGAATCAAGGATACTCGCAGCATTATCTAAAATAATATGTTTGTTATCGGTGGAACGGAACAATTCTTTATGAGCCTGACTGGCAGTCTCACTGTCACAGATTACGAGTTCTGCATTTTTGAGATTTTCGGGTGAAGGCAAAACAGACATCAGTAATTTTAACATACCGGACAGCGCTGCAGGACAGTCATTTGTTATACTTAAAAATGTCCGTTATTCCTAATCTTAGAGGGCATCATCTTATTTGCCTGCATTTTTTCAACGGCAAAGGCTATAACAAGGAATTCACAAAGAACCTGAGACGCGTGCTGGAAAAGTCAGAGAATCTGGGAGTTGAGGTTTCTGTTGGTGCAGATGATGTATGCATGGGATGTCCTTACATGAGGGATAAAAAATGTTGCTCCGAGGATCATTCGAATCAAGAAATTATAGAAATGGACGAGTTTGCACTGGAACTTCTGAAGCAGGCATTAAATAGTAAAACTGAGTGGAAAGCCTTAAAAGAAAAAATCCCGGCAATTTTTCATCTATGGCTGGAGAGGTATTGCAAAAGGTGCTGCTGGGTAAATGCATGCGAAGAGAACCTTTATTATCTTAGGTTGAGGGATGGAAAAGATACTTTCTGATGCTTTAGAAGTTTTCTTACGGCACTGAAGGCTTCTTCAATAGAAATATCAGCGGCATTCCTGCCTTTTTTCAGAATGATATGTCTTGTGCCCCATGGCGCCCAGTTATCAGGATTGGTTGAACCCCATATTGTCACTATAGGTTTTCCCAAAGCTGCTGCAATGTGCATTGCTCCTCCGTCACAGCAGACAACAAGACTGCTTACGCTCAAGGCGGCAATAAGCTCTCTGATATGAGTGGTTTTGTATAAAACAGGCGCCGGTTTTAAGGAATTTTTAATAACCTCCGCCTTTTCATCATCTCCCGGGTGGTATACATTCTTTTCACTGCCGGGCGACCAGAGAAGCAGTATAGAGATGCTGTAATGGGCAGATATAAGATTTGCAAGTTCTATGAATCTCTGAGCAGGCCATCTGTTTTCAGGACGCCTGCTGCTTATATGAAAAGCGATGACAGGCTTTTCTTCCAGAAAGCCTGATGAGCTCAAAAAATCCTTAACTTTATTTACCTCTCTGCTTTCAGGAAAAATCCTTAATTCAGAAGGTTTACCGTTTATGCCGAGGAAAGACAGCAGGTTGTAAGTCTTTTCAACCTCATGAAGTGTTTTCTCAGGCTCGTATAGGGGCATATTGTAGAGCTTTGATTTCTCCATGCCTTTTTTTAAGTATCCGATTCTTGTTTTTGCTCCGGTAAGCAGCGTATATCTTGCGAGCCGTGGAGAATATGCACCGCAGCCTATGGCAATGTCATATCTTTCTTTCCTTATTTTCTGTAAGACCCTCAGATTATTTAACCACACAGAAAGCTTGCTCTTGTCAGGGGCATGTTTTGCTTTTTCGTATATATAGACTTCGTCTATATCTGGATTATTGCTTATAGCGTCTGCGTTATAAGTATTCACCAGTATTCCTATCTTAGCGTCATGGTATTTTTCTCTAACAGCATGGATAGACGGAGTTGTGCATACAAGGTCTCCTATGTTGTCGCGGCGTATAAAGAGGATTTTTGTTATCATGCCTTTTTATCAATGCTCTTTTCTTTTGGAAGTTTGTGCATAACAGCCATTCCTATCCCAAGCAGCATCATAAAAAGTAATTTGCTGTCATCACCGTCAAAACTTCCGAAGAAATTATTAACCCAGTAACCTGCCATCATGGTAATCAAAGATGCTGAGAAATACTGAGGCATGTCTTCCTTGGCGGTAACCCAGTATCGCCAGCAGACCCAAGCAAATGCGCCTATCATCCACAAAAAAACCATCAGCCCCTGGATGCCAAGCTCAAATGTTACCCCTATAAATGTATTATGAATCTGTGGATATATGAAATGTTTCTTTTGGGCGGTTCTTACCGCTTTCCCAAATAGGAACCTGCTGTAGCCGTGAGGATAGAAAGGGTTTTTAGATATCTCCTCTACTGCGGTCTTCCACATTGCCAGACGGTGTCCGGCACCCACATCTGCAGAGTACCTCTTTTGTATTTCTTCAGGAGGCATTTTTAAATACTCTTCTAATGACGGCATTTTGTTCAGGTTGTCCTGTCCTCGTATCAGTTTGTTTTCTATATACGCGAACCCAGTCAAAAAAATGACGAGAAAGATTATGGAGCCCAGAATCCAGCGTCTTTTCCTGAGCAATAAAATGCCGGCTAAAATTGCCTGAACAGCTAATGCGAGATATGCCGCCCTTGTGAAAGTAACATGCAAGCCTACAAGATTTATTACGATTAAGGCAGAGAGCGCCAGACGTTGTGAAACCTTTCTGAAATAGAATATTCCCCAAAAGAGAAATGGAATTACCATTGTATGGTATAAACCGGCTACTTCTCCGCCGCCAGGGTCTCTCAAGCCTCCGGCACGGTAAGTTGCCTCAAGGAGCGAGCCGCCTTTCATATACAGGGCATAGAAAGAGGCAATGCTGAATGCAAGACTTCCAATGAAAAGAACCCGTGTGAGCAGTATCCCGTCACTGTTCTTTTTTACTGTGAAGTAAGAGATATAAAAGAGCAGGATAGGCGTAAGGAGTTCACCCCTTATCTCCTTTAAGCTTTCACGGAAATCGACAGAGGTCAGCAGAGAAGCTGCTGCAGCTATGAAGAATGCCATGAACGGCAACTCAAAAGATGTCTTAATCCACCGGAAGTCTTTTGCGAGATAATACCGGAATACGAGCAATATCGCAGGAGTGAAAAGCGCAAAAGAGCGGATAGTTGCTGTGTGAGCAATGGGGAGGACAAAAATCAGGACTGCTAAGCAGAATAAAATTGTATTATCAATCCATGTAACTACAGGTCTATACACACTTGTAAGGTTATCTGCTGATAAGTTCTTTCGCAGCATTTACTATATCCTCTGTTTTAATTGTATTTATGCACGCTCTGCTCTGAAGCTTGCAGTTATAAGCTGCCTTGAATACATATGTGCACGGCACACACGGAAGTTTATACTGGATAATTTTAACATTTTTTCCAACAGGGCGCTGTTCAGAGGTATCGATGGGCCCTGCGAGGTGTATTATCGGGACAGATAAAGCGTCTGCCATATAAATTATCCCTGTATCAACACCGATGAAAAGCGATAAGCGTTCAATTAGTGCAGGAAGTTCGCTTAGGCTTAATTTGCCTGCCGCATTAATAATTCTATTGTTTTGGATAACAGAACCTAAAACCATATCTGATATATTTTTATCCTGATTTGAACCAATAAGGACTATATTGCCATCTATAGCATTTAACAGCAAATCTATAAGTTTGACGATTTTCTCTGTTCCCAACTCCTTCAGCTTATTTGCACTGCTGACTGCTATGCCGATGACAGGTTTATTAATTTCTTCTAAAATCTGCTTTGCTTTTATATCCGCCTCTTCTGATTTATAAACCTCTTTTGAGATGTCACTGCTTGAAATCCCAATAGTTTTTAGCATTTGCATATAAGTTTCTATAACCATTCTTCCGCTTGCATGTTTTTCAAGGTGTGTGAAAAATACTGATGCGAGTTTAAATGTGAACCCTGAGAAGTCCGGCATTACAGAAAGCCTCACTGGAACAAAACCCCAGAATAGAGCAACTGCAAACGGAATGTTAGGGTTGAGACAGATTCCTATATCGTATTTACCTTTTCGTATCAGGCCGGATAATTTAAGTTTCCCCGACAGTCCTTTATAATCTGTTTTTTTTACAGTTATGATTTCGTTAATATTCGGATTATATTCCAACAATTCTTTTGTAACAGGATTTGCTATCACACTGATATACGCATCAGGATATTTTTTCTTAATCGCTCTAAAAACAGGCGTGGAACAGATAAGGTCGCCTATCTTTGCTGTCTGAATTATCAGGATCCTTGAGATTGCTTTTTTCTTTCTTATCGCAATAAGAAGATAAATCAGCGGTGAAAAAAGATAGGTTAAAATCACATATATCAATGTCCCAGCACCTCTGCAAAGACATTTTCCACATCATTGACATATTTCTCAACAGGGAAGTTTCTGATTATCCGTTCCTTAGCCTTTTCTCCCATCTGTTCCCTCAATGCAGGATTTTCTATCAGCCTGAGTATTGCACCGGCAATTGCTTCTGTTTGTCCCACAGGCACTAAAAAACCGGTTTCTCCGTCAACAACAAGCTCGGACGAACCTGTTATGTCTGAGGCAATGACAGGCTTGCCCATTAACATTGCTTCAAGGACGACCCTTGGCAAACCCTCCTTCTCAGACGGCATCACAAAAATATCCAATGCGTTTATATACGAGATCGCATCTGACTGGAAATCAGTAAAAATAATTCTGCTGTCAAGGGTTCTTTCCTTTACTTTAGTTATTAGGGTTTCTTTTTCTGGGCCTTTTCCGATAATCATGCATTTAACAGGATGTTCGGTTTTCTTTGTAATTACAGCAAATGCCTCTATTAAATCTCTGAAACGCTTTCTTTTGATAAGAGAGCCCACTGTCCCTATTAAAATGTCCTCGTCAGGTATTCCCCACATTTTTCTTATGTCCTGTCGCGATGCGTTAGGGACTGTTTCAATTGCTATACCATTATAAACTACCACACATTTTGATTTGTCAACACCCTGCCTGATAAAACTATTTTTCACTCCGTCAGACACACACATCATTTTTTTAAGCCATAGGTTGACAGCCTTGACTTCAAAAGAGTTGAGCATGGTCTCTATCCGGCTGTGCTGAAGCGCCGGTATGCCTGTTATTTTAGCTGCTATAATCCCCTCCAAATTTGATGAAGGCTGATTGTTCATGTAAAGCAAGTCTATTTTTAGATTTTTCAGAAGTTCTGAAATTTTTTCTGCATTTCGTTTAATTCTGAAGTGATAATCAATAAGAAATACAGAATATCTTTTTAACTGTCTGCTGAAAAAAAATGTCAGTCTTGAAAGTTCTTTGGCTATCTTGACCATGACAGGCTGTTTTCTTTGCTCTAAAACCAAGAATTCTATCCCGAGTTTTTCAATCTCTGTCTTTATGTCAGATTCGTAGCCTTTTTTATAATTATTGTAGAACAAGACAATAAAATGGTATCTGGCTTTGTCTATTCTTTTCAGAAGCTCAAGAAGGCTGTTCGTTCCTCCGCCCCATTCTTTGCCTGTGTCAAGGATAAGGATTTTCTTTTTCATAATAAAATCAATCATTGATGTTTATTCGGCTGTTATATGTATTTATAATGTGTTTAACAACATCATTATAAGTATAGTTGTCACGGACATAGAGACAACCTTCTTTGGCGATTGCTTCTCTTTCAGCAGCATTGTCAAGATAATATTTAGCCAATTTTACACAATTCTCTATGCTTTCATAGACCGCTATGTGCTTGCCCGGTGTTGCAACAGCCTCCATATCCCGTGAGCCATCTGTAAGCAGAAAAGCGCCTGTGGCAGGCACTTCCAATATCCTCATATTCATACCGCTGCGCTTTCTGCCTTCCCCAAATCCCCAGTTTGTAACATTCAGTACAATTCTGCTTTTATTATATAATTTCACCAGCGCAGAACCATCAATATATTTACCCTTAACACATTTTTTAATCCTAGAATTGAAAAAATTATTTTTTACCCATTTTCTGCCATAGATAACAATATTATCAGTAACGTTGAGCAGCGCTTCAATAACCTGCTGTCTCTTGGGAGACCACTTACCGACAAAACATATATCTATCTCTTTATCAATATTATCCATCGGATAAAATGTATCAGGATCGACTGAATGATGGAGCAGGCTGATATTTGAAATCCCTTTTTGTATCCCTATATCAACACATGATGAGTTTATGAAGAAATACCAATCAAACAGATTTATTTCCCTAAGCGCTTCTTCTATGCGCTCTTCCTTTTCTATCCACCAGCCAAACAGAGGAGTATTTTTTCTGATTTCCTTCAATACATCATGCTGGAAACCTATTCCACGGATAAGCAGAACCAGATCAGGATTGAAATGTTGATATGCTCTTCTCAGATTGAAGCTTCTATAATTTTTGTGAGAGAGAGGATGATTAGAAAAAACACTTTTATCCTTTGGAATTATGCGTAAATTATGAAGGATCTTATTGGCAGGATGTATTATATGACGATCAAACCAATGGTTCACATCCGCATAAACCATTTCCGTAGATATCCCTTTACGGCTAAAAGCAGAAGCAAGATATTGCATGATGGGCGGTTTTGAAGAATAGACTAATAAAACTTTTTTCAGAGTTTTATGTTGATTTGAATGCTGTTTGTCTAACCCTGCCTTCATTGATTTTTCTCCATTTTTCTGGCAATTATTAAAATGTAATCGCTTCTTTTTAGTTTCATTGTCAGCCAGCCTAAAAAGGCTCTCAGAGGCAATTGTATTGTCCTGCGAATGCCCTTTAATACAGAATTCTTAGGCTTTTTGGGAACATAGGGTGGTATATGCTTTTCAGCAGTCTTTATTTGCTTTTTATTTTTTAGAACACCAAATGTAATTCCCAATTTTCTTAGGTTTGTTCCTATTCCTGTTCTATACTGGTCAAAATCACGGAACCTCATAGATACAATTTCAAAATTATTGTTTTTAAGGAGATACTGCAAAGAACTTGGCGAAAAGTAAAATCTGTGTTCCGGATATATTAACTCCCAGTTTAAGCCCTTATATTGAGCAGTGGGGCTTTCTATGTTGGGGACTTCTATAACAATGTACCCATTCTTCTTAAGCCATGAATAAATTTTGCCTAATGCCCGAGAGGGCGAGGAAAGGTGCTCTAAGACATGAAACATTGTTACTATATCAAAAGAATTATCAGGACATTCAAAGCTTTCTAATATTCCCTGATGTATATCAAGATTCATGTTTTCTTTTGCATAAGCAGCATAAGCCTTGGTAGGCTCAATGCCATAAACATTATTAACATAATTTTTTGCCTCTTGCAGAAAAAGTCCCTCCCCACAACCAATATCAATTAAAGATGATTCTTTTTTTAGCATCTTACGAATAAGTTTTACGCGCTGCTTTGCATTCCTTTCTCTTGATTTTATTTTTTTTTCGTCAACATGGGGGGCTCTTTCATTTTCATAATAGCTTTTTCTAAGCACAGTTGATTCATCAAAAACCACGCCACAATCTATGCATTTAAGAAGATTATTATTTTCAGAGAAAAACAATTCTGTTTTCTGGCCACACAATAGACAATTCCTAAGATTAATATCTGGCATTACTGGGCTCCGATTTTAGATAAGGAACTATGGCCTCAAATACCTCATCAATGCTTATATTTTCCATACAGGTTTGGTGCTTACATTTTTTGCTTGCACACGGGGCACAGGTTCTATCTTTTTTTATAATCGTATGTTTATCCATGTCGTAATAGGGCCCAGACCTGCCAGGGTCGGCTACCGCAAATAAAGCTGCCACTGGCGTTCCGACTGCAACTGCAATATGCATGACCCCTGTGTCGCCGGTCACTAAAGTCTTAAATCTTTTAATCAATGCCGGCATATATTTTAAAGTAATTTTGCCTGCTGATACAATCGCCCTTTCTCCGATCGCATCTGCAATTTTTCTGCAATTATCATATTCCTCAGCTGAACCGGTTATTATTATCTTTAATTCAGGATACGAATCAATAAGCCTTTTGCCCAATTCGGCAAATCTGTCAGGAAACCACATCCTGCTGAGCGTGGATGCGCCTGCCTGAAAGCCTATGATTGTATCTGTGTCTCTGATTCCGCTGTTTTCCAAAAACTCATTGACAGCAGATTCTCCATCTTTTGCTATAGGCAGAACCATTCTCTTATCTGAAATCCTGCAGTCAGCCAGCTCTGCAGCTTTAAGCCGATATTCTACTCCGTGAGTGAAGTCTTTCCATTGCAAAGTCTGATTTATGTTAGACAGCAGGAATCTGTATTCACTCGTGTTTGGCACTTTAACAATAAATCTTGCCCCTGAAAGATATGCCATCGGCGTTGCCTGAGGTTCGTTGCCGTGAAATATCAATGCGAGGTCAAATTTATGTCTGCAAAATTCTCTAATGGTCCTGAAAAATCTTTTATATCCACCATGATAAGGAATTATCTCATCTATATGAGGGTTGTTTTCAAAAAGCTCCATATTTTTAATATTAAAATGAGCAACTATCCTTGCCTGAGGGTATCTCTCTTTGACAGCCCTTATTGCCGGCGTTGAAAGTAACGTGTCGCCTATTGCTGTTGATGAGACAACTAAAATGTTTTTAACCACTTCAGGGTCAAAATATTTTAAATCCGTCTGCCTTCCATCAAAGAATTTCACGATCTTTAGCAGCAAAAACAGCAGGACATCAATTGGATTGATTCTCATTTTTTCTTTATCTTGAGGTATAGGCTTGAAAGAATTGCGTTTGTATATATTACCATTCTTTTCTTAAACCAGGCAACGCTGTCCTTAACTATTATCCTGTTTATTGCGAAGGGGTCAGAGCCTGTTTCAACAACTCCATGTTTTGTGGTAAATATGGCTTTATATCCAATTTTTTTTGCAACATTTACGGCAAGGTCATTATATTTGCCGTAAGGCCAGCAGAAGTAGGGGCATGGACTACCAAGCTGTTTTTCAATAATCTCCCGTGATTCTTTCAGTTCTTCCATGAGTTCTTTTTCAGACAGGCTGTTGCATTTAGCATGGCTTTTTGTATGCGAATAAAACTCGATAAGGCCGCTGTTTGACATTTCCTTAATGAGTTCCCAGTTAAGCACAACCTTCCAGTCTTCACCCTTTTCTATGAGTACCTTTGATTCCTTGTGGGTAGGTATTAATAGTTTTGAATTTTGAATTTTGAATTTTGAATTTTTTAAAGACGCATTTTCTACCCTGTTTGTGATTAAGAAGACCGTTGCATTGATTTTATATTTTTTGATCACAGGAAAAGCATATATATAATTATCAAGCCAGCCGTCGTCAAAGGTGACAACCGCAGCTTTTTGAGGTAAAGTCAATCCGCCGTTTATGTAAGCAATTAGGTCGTGTATCTTTAATGTCATACAGCCTGCCTTATGCAAGTACTCCATCTGCCCTTCAAAGACCTCCGGAGTTACAGTGACCATGTCACCTTTATGGTGGTTGATATGGTGGTACATTAAAACCGGAACTGGTCTCATTGAGTTCTGTCCTTTATGAGAGACAGATAAAGGGCATACATCCTTTCACACATTTTTTCTACCGTATAATCATTTTCCACTATTTTTCTTCCTTCCGTCCCCATTAATCTTGCTGCCTCTTTATCCTTCAGTATCTTTATAATTGCTTCCGCAAGCGCATGAGGATTATCCGGCTCTATCAGACAACCGTTTACCCCATTTCTAATTACTTCACTGACCCCGCCTACAGCTGCTCCTATTACCGGCTTGCCCATTGCCATTGCCTCTATAAATGATGTCCCGAGCGCCTCCTGAAGTGTTGGCAGTGCAAAGACATCAATGGATTTCAATATTTCCGGAATGTCCTTTCTCAATCCGAGCATGAAGACTTTTTCGGATAATCCTGATGCCTTTATCTTATTTAAAATATTATCCCTTTGCGGGCCATCCCCTGCAAATACAAAAACAGCCTCCGGTATTTCTTTGAGGACTAACGGTATAGCGTCAAGGATGATGTGATGTCCTTTCTTTTTCCTTAAAATTGCTATTGTGCCTATAAGAGGGATATCTTTTTGCAATCCCAGTTCCTGCCTTAAACTGTCATTAACTTTCTCAGGATTAAATTTATCCGTATCTATGCCTGTCGGTATGACGGCTATCTTTTCCGAAGGAATGCCTTTTCCTATCAAATACTGTTTTACATATTCGCTTACAGTGACTACTTTATGTGCCAGCAGGCTATATGTAAACCTTGAGGTTATGGGAAGCGCCAGATGCCTTGTTCTGACTATTATCGGTCTTTTTCTTGAAAGCCTTCCTGCTATGCCTGCAAGGAGACTGTCCCTTCCGCTGTGCGTGCTTATTATGTCAATATTTTCGCTTTTTATCAGTTTAAGCATATGACTTATTGCTAAGATGTCATAACTCTTCTTCATTCTGCATGTTCTCACTTCAATGCCTTCTGCCGATGCGCGTTTATTCAATCTGCTTTCAGGCTGGCACATAATGATTACTCTTGCTCCTCTTTTTTTCAAGCCGATGCACTCCTGAAGCGTCCTGTTTTCCTGTCCTCCCCAGCCTGTTGATGACTCTGTATGAAGTATGGTAAATGCCATTGTCGTCAGTTGTTAACCTTTACACAGCTTATTACAAGCCGGTTGCCTGTCAGGAGCTCTCTGGAAGCCAGCCGTTTAATCATCTCTGTTTTTTCAGTATTCCTATTTTTATCAAAGAACAGTCCGGGAAGGTATAGAGCTTTTAGAAAAGGATATAACAATAAATTTTTTAGTTTTATGTCCACAGAAATTACATCCCTTAACTCAAAACTGTTCTTTTTTATCAGCTCTAAAATTTCTACAAATGAGAGAGTATTGTAAATAAAATGGTCCCATTCCTTGTGCTGCTTGGTCCTGAACGGTTTGAAATGCTGGAAATATCCTCTTCTCAAAAAATACAACCGTGAAAATACTGTAAGTATGTTGGGGAAACTGATTATAAGACTGCCGCCTGTCTTCAATACCCTTCTGAATTCCCTGAAAAGTTTCTCATGATTTTCTAAATATTGCAGTGATTCAGCACAGACGACAAAGTCAAATTGTTTGTCCTTATACGGGAAAAAGTCATTCAGGTCAGCATTTACAAATCGCTGTATGCTATGAGGATTGTCATATTTATCCATATAAAAAACCTGATGCCCCGCCTTTTCAAGCGCTCCGCCAAGCTCTCCTTTGCCGCAGGCTGCATCCAGCAGATATCCTCTTTTCTTATCTTTCAGTAATTCGTATATGGCTTGATGCATGTTTTTCACCTGAAAATACCCTCGTTTCTGTCATTCCCGCAGTTCTTAAGCGGGAATCCATACCCTCTGGATACTCCGGTCAAGCCGGAGTATGACATTTTTATCACCCTTTGTATCTCTTTGAGGCATGAATGTTTCATCTGTAATTTACCGCTAAATTTTTTATATATCCAGTTTACCTTTTAAAATATTTATAACCTCTTCCGTTTTTATCTCCTCGAGGCACCTGCTGATTTTGGTTCCGTCACATCCATCTTTACCGCATGGGGCGCACTTCCAGTCTTGCTGGATAACTGTATGAATCCCAAATGTCTGTATCCCATTTTTTTCAGGGTAAGGAGTTTTAAACTCTAAACTCTTAACTCTTAACTTTGAACTTTCATTATCCCATGGCCCCCAGTGAAAGGCGCCGCTTGGCCCGAATAGGGCAACAACAGGCGTGCCGACTGCTGCGGCAATGTGCATAGGAGCGGAGTCTACGCCAAAGAATAAATCTGAGACTTCTGATATCGCAGCAAGCTGTTTAATGTTTGTTTTACCGCAAAGATCAACTACCCCCCCTATGCCCCCCCTTGGCAAGGGGGGGATGTGAGGGGGGGTAAATTCGGAGACTAAAGACAGGATTCTCTTTGCCTTTTCCATTTCTCGTTTGTCAGGAGCTGATGTAACGATTACGGTTATGCCTCTGTCAGTCAGCCAGTTTATAACCTCTGCCATGTATTCATCCCTCCAGCATTTGAAAAGCCATCGCGATGTCGGATGAACATGGACAACCTTAGCATTGCCCTCTGAAAATACACCCCCCTTAAATCCCCCCCTTATTAAGGGGGGACATAGGGGGGTAGTCTTTATTTTATTTATCCCGTTTTTTTCAAAGACTTTTTTGACAAATACCCTTGCGTCTTCAGGAATAGATATATCCACGGAGAGATTGTCTGTTTTGATGCCGAACTGCCTTACGATATCAAGGTTTTGCATTACTGTGTGCTGATTATCGTTTTTCCCTGCAAGGTGGGTATACAAGTATCTTTTCCCTAAGAAACCCTCTCTGATGTCATGGCCGAGCCTGTATGCTGCGCCTGAGACAAATGATATTATTGCAGCCCTGTCACCGCCTGTGAGGTCAACTGCCATATCAAAGCCTTTCCTGCGTATCATTCTTAAGAATGATATTTCTTTTGTATATTTTTGTGGAAAGTTCATTTTCTTGATGCTTCTGTCAAAGGCTATTATCTCGTTAATAAACGGACTTGTCTCTAAGACCTCTTCCGTGCCTGAATTCACAAGGACGGCAATATGCGCCTCCGGAAAATTTTCTCTTAACGCCCTGAATACAGGAACACTCAGAAGGACATCGCCGATATGACGGAGTTTTATGACAAGGATTTTTTTTATGCCGCTGAAATTCATGACTTTAATAATGGGAATTTATTTATACTATCACATTCCAGAGGTAAAATTATACTGTCATGCTATGGGCTTGAATTATTAGAGAAAATCTTTTAAGGTAGATACATGCAAAGGGAAAATATCACGGCTGATTCAGGCAAAAACCAGAATCTTCTCGTAGAGTCGAGTCTCCGACAGGATAACTATCTGAACCAGCTTAGAAAAAGCAAAACCGGGGGGTGCTGACATGCTCAGGGCGATGCGCAAACATGCAAAATTTTTCTATGTATTCTTTTTTATTATAATCCTCTCGTTCATATTCTGGGGTGTCGGAACAGTTGATAAGTCAACAGCAGTTCCTGTTGCAGAGATTGGGAAGGAAAAGATAACAGTTGAGGAATACGGACGCGCGTATGACAGAGCCGTAGACTTTTACAGGGATATATATAAGGAAAAGTTCAATGACGAGATGGAGAAAAAACTTAAACTCAGAGAAAAGGTGCTGGATTCCCTGATAGATGAAAGGGCGCTGCTGATTGCAGCCATGAGTATTGGCATGACTGTGAGCGATGAAGAGCTTGAAGAGGCAATAAGGAATGAGCCCGGATTTACAAGGAACGGTGTCTTTGACCGGGAGATATATGTGAGGGTATTACAGATTAATAGAATCACACCGGAATATTTCGAGAATATAAAGAGATATGAATTGATGCTCGTCAAAATGAAGAGGCTTATCGGCGAGGCTTTTGACCTCACAGGCAATGACGTGAAAGAGATAGTAGGAGATGAGCAGACGGCAAAGGCTTTCAGGCAGGCGTTTTTATTTGATAAGAGAGAAAAGGCTGTGAAATCCTATGTGGAAGGCATTAAGAAACAGATAAAGATTAAGGTTAATACCCACCTGATATCCTGAAGTGAGCCTCAGAAAGTACTGAAATAAGGCTTTTCAGGAACTGTCAAGTCTATTTGTAATATTAAGTCCGGTTTGGTTATACTATACAACTGCCGGAATTTCAAAACTTAATTGGCATTGAGGTTTGCAATATGAAAAATAAAGTTTATCTTATTGACGTTACAAACAGAGACGGGGTTCAGACATCAAGGATACTTCTACCGAAGCTTTCCAAGACGATGCTTAATATCTATCTTGATGAGATGGGAGTTTATCAGAGCGAGATAGGTTTCCCTACGCTCAAGCATGAAGTGAATTATATAAACGGGAATCTCGAACTTGTTAAGGCAGGCGCTATTAAGCGGATTCATCTTGAGGGCTGGTGCAGGGCAATCCCTGAAGACATAAAGCTTACATTCAAAAACTGTCCTGACATAAAACACCTGAACATTTCCATATCAACATCAGAGATAATGATACAGGGCAAATTCCAGGGCAGAAAAACATTTAAGGACATTCTGAAAACAACGATTGAAGCCGTGAAGCTTGCAAAGGAATCAGGCGCTGAGACCGTAGGGCTCAATGCCGAGGATGCGTCAAGGACAGAACTTGACAGGCTGATAGAGTTTGCAGCGGCAGGTAAGGAAGCAGGCGCGGACAGGTTCAGATACTGCGATACGCTCGGCGCTGATGATCCAATAACAATCTACGAAAGGATAAAGGCGCTTGCGCTGGCAACAAAGTTTCCGATAGAGATGCACTGTCACAATGACCTCGGCATGGCTGAGGCGGTCTCGGTGGCCGGCGCACAGGCATCAATAGAGAGCGGTGTTGATGCCTATATAAACACAACAATAAACGGTTATGGCGAGCGCTGTGGAAACTGCGACCTTGTATCCACAATCCTCGCTCTCAAGTTCTCACACGGCTTAAGTGAGAAAGTCCATCTTGATGAGCATGTAGTTCTGAAGAATGCATGGAAAATTGCAAAATATGCATCCTATGCATTCAATCTTCCAATACCTATAAACCAGCCGGGTGTGGGTTCAAATGCGTTTGCGCATGAGTCAGGTATTCATGCAGACGGAGCCTTAAAAGACAGGAGAAATTACGAGCTTTATGACCCTGAGGATGTCGGCAGGGGTGAGCCGGAACTCCTTGAGACAGGAAGGATCATAACAACCGGCGAATACGGTGGTGTTAAAGGTTTCAGGCATGTCTATGACAAGCTCGGAATCCACTTCCATGATGACAATGAAGCAAGAAAGGTTCTTGAACTTGTTCAGTACGCTAATCTGCATACACAAAAACCGATGACTGACGACGAGCTGAGATTTATAGCCCAGTATCCTGATATTGCAAGAAAGATATTGACGTCAAATCCGTAAATCATGATGCACGATGCAAGATTCATGATGCAAGTCAAATATTTTGTGAGTCATGCATCGTGTAACATGCATCAAATTCATGAAAACATATTAAGCGGAGTAATCTTATGTACACAATAACTTTAATTCCCGGTGATGGTGTTGGGCCTGAAATAGCCGAAGCGACAAGGCGCGTGATTGAAGCAACAGGCATTTCTGTTAAATGGGAAGTGCACGATGCCGGAGAGGATGTTTATCAGAAAGAGGGCAATCCATTGCCTGATCGGATAATTGATTCCATCAGGAAAAATAAAATTGCAATTAAAGGGCCTGTAACAACACCTGTCGGCACGGGCTTCAGGAGCGTTAATGTTACATTGAGGCAGGCGCTTGACCTTTACAGCTGCCTAAGGCCCTGCAGGAGCTTTAAAGGCGCAAGAACAAAATATGAGAATATTGACCTTGTTATTGTGAGGGAAAACACGGAAGACCTTTATGCAGGCATAGAGTTTCAGAAGGATAAGGAAGAGACAAAACAACTGATCGCCTTCGTGAAAACAGCAATAGGAAAGAGCATAAGGCAGGACTCAGGCATAAGCATAAAACCGATTTCTGTTTACGGCAGTGAAAGAATAGTGAGATTTGCATTTGAATATGCGAGAAAGAATAAAAGGAAGAAAGTTACCGCAGTCCATAAGGCAAACATAATGAAGCACTCAGATGGTTTATTCCTTGAAGTAGCAAGGAGTGTTGCTTCCGGATACAATGACATAGAGTTTGAAGACAGGATTATTGACAATATGTGCATGCAGCTTGTACAGAAGCCTGAGTTGTATGATGTCATTGTGCTGCCGAATCTTTATGGGGATATTGTTTCAGACCTTGCTGCGGGGCTTATAGGAGGACTGGGGCTTGCGCCCGGGGCAAATATAGGAGATGAGATGGCAGTATTTGAGCCGACACACGGAAGCGCGCCAAAATATAAGGGATTGAATAAGATGAATCCGTTTGCTATGATGCTTTCAGGAGTGATGATGCTTAGGCATATAGGTGAAACAGATGCTGCACAAAGACTTGAGGCTGCAATTGCCGCTGTTATAGAAGAAGGCAGGCACGTAACCTATGACATGAAACCAAAGCCCGATGACCCGACTGCTGCCAGCACATCAGAGGTGGCTGATGCGGTCATCAATAAGTTAGAAGTGAGAAATGAGAAGTAAGAAGTTTGGAGTGAGAAGTGGAATCTTAACTTCCCACTTCCTACTTCCTACTTATTAGTTATAATTATGGAAACGCACAGTATATTTTCAATAATTATTATTGCCTTATCCATTGTATTTATTGCCATCCTGGCAAGCGCTGAATCGTCCTTTATCGCTGTAAACAAGATAAGGATAAGAAGCCTCATGGAGAAGGGCGACATCAGGGCAAAAGCTGTACAGAAGCTGCTTGATGAACATGACAAACTTTTCAGCGCAGTAATACTATCAGGCACCCTGTTTACAATCCTTGCAACATCAATAGGGACAGCGTTCGCATTAAAGTATTTCGGTGAAGACGGGATAATAATAGCCATAATTGTCATGACATTCCTTACCGTTGTATTCGGAGAACTGGCGCCAAAGACATTCGCAGTCACTCATTCGGAAAAAGTCTCTTTATTGCTTGCAAGACCCGTTGCGTTTTATATCAGGCTGATTTCACCGCTTGTTTGGATATTTAAAGTCACGTCTAATCTTATAATCAGGATGTTGGGAGGCAAGAAAAAGCCTATATCCCCTTTTGTGACAGAAGAGGAGATAAAGACGATGATAAATATAGGCGAAGAAGAGGGGACTCTTGAAGAAGAAGAGAAGCAGATGCTTCATAAAGTTTTTGAATTCGGAGATAAGGTTGTAACAGAGGCGATGGTGCCGCGCACAGAGATAGTCTCCATACCTGATGATTCAACAGTCGGTGATGCCCTTAAGCTTGTATTGGAAGAGGGTTATTCACGCTACCCTGTCGTAAAGGAGAATATAGATAGCGTTACCGGAATCCTTTATGTGAAGGACATAGTGAAACAGATGGCGCAGGGTAAGATAGAGAACTATACGCCTATAACAGAGATTGTGCGTGAGGCTTATTATATTCCTGAAAACAAGATGGTGACAGAACTTCTTGATGAGATGCAGAAGAACAAATTTCAGATAGCTATAGTTATGGATGAATATGGCGGCACTGCCGGGCTTATAACGCTTGAAGATATAATGGAGGAAATAGTCGGAGGCCTTCAGGATGAATTTGAGGCAATGGAAGGAGAAAAGGAGGTTGAGATTATTGATGAAAGGACATCCATAGTCGCGGGGCAGACAGGGCTTGACGAGATTAATGAACTCGTAGGATCTGAACTTGTAAGCGAAGACTTCCATACAATCGGCGGATTTGTGTTCGGGCTTTTCAGAAGGCTTCCGAAGGTCGGCGAGCAGGTCAGGTATCACAACCTCAGGTTCCTCATACTTGAGATGGAAAACAGAAAAATATCCAAGGTCAAGATTACAAGGCTTTAGCAGCAGAGGCTGTTTTTTTAAAAAAAGTTTGCAATTTTTTTTGAATAGATGTATTCTTTTGTAGAATAAATTTATTTTTGCAAGGGAGGTGTAAGAATGAAAAAAACTGTATTTTTGGTTTTCATGGGACTGCTTCTCTTCTCATTCGGCTGCGCCACAAAAGAGTATGTAAAGGAGCAGGTAGACCCTCTCGCAGACAGGATTAACAAGCTGGAGGCCAAGATTGCGGACATTGAAGCCCGGCAAGGGAAAATGACTGCTGATCTGGCTAATGCCAAGAAAGAGGTAGCAAATGCCAAGATGATGGCTGAAGAGGCTATGAAGGCTGCAAAGGAGTCTTCTGATAAGGCTGATACAGCTGTAAAGAAGGCAGAGATGGCTGCAGAAAAGGCAGAAATGGCTGCGAAGAAAGCAGCTGCATCAATGGAAAAGACAGAAACTGCATCCAAAAAGGCTAAAAAGGCATTTGAATTGCAGCAGAAGAAGTAGTTTGCAGTATTAAGTAGTGTTAAGAGGGGCGTGAAAATTAATTTCTGAGCCCCTTTTTTTCTTAATCTGAGATCTCGACAGGAATGCCCTTTTTCTCTTTTATCGCAGCATTTAATTTCTCGGTGTTAACACCTTCAAGCAGGTTTTTCCTCTTTAGCAGTTTCACAGCCATTTCGGAATATTTTGATTTTTTGTGGTAATCGTCCTTGTGCACCTCAATGAATACCTTATTGTTTTTGACGCCTACTTTTACAGGTTGTTTGACTATAGTCACCCTGCTGCCTTTTGGCGCTAATTTGAAAAGCTTCGGGATGTCTTCGGGGTACAGCCTTATGCATCCATGACTTGCCCTTCTGCCAACTCCCCATGGCCTGTTCGTACCGTGGATGAGATAACTCTTTAATGAAAGCCTTAAGGCATGAGAGCCAAGCGGGTTGTCAGGTCCCTGGGGGACTACTTCAGGTAAATTTGGTTTTTCCTTTCTGATGGATTCAGGCACACGCCAGCTTGGTTTTACTATCTTTTCTACGATATTGAACTCTCCTGTCGGCGTATCATTTCCTTCGCTGCCGATTCCTACAGGGAAAGTCGCCACAAGTGTTGAACTGCCGCGCCTGGAAAAATAATAGAGCCTCATCTCAGAGAGATTTATAACAAGACCTTCGTATGATTTCACATCCGGCAGTATCCATGAAAAAGGTATGGTGACTAACGTCCCATTTCCTGGGACAAATGGATCAATATCAGGATTTGCGTCAGCAATCTCATTGTAGCCGAGTTTAAACTTTCGCGCTATCTCAATCAAAGACTCATCGTTCTTGACAGTGTAGTTTTTGAGGGAACCGACCACTGTATTGTTCTTTGTGTATGGGTAAGACGCAGAGTCAGCAGACGGCACTATCCATAATATAAAAAAGTTAAAACCGAATATTGCTGTTAGAAACAGCCTGTTCTTCATCAGTGAAACACTCCTGTTTAATTTAAATTTCATGATACTGCATTTCCAGAATGCTATCTGTATTATATCTATTTCTTGGTGTAATTGGCATGAGTCTGTTGTTTTTTGGATGTTACTGTTTTAAACTTAAACAAGTGAGGTGGTAAGGTGAAAATACAATTCCTTGGCGGCGTAAGAACTGTTACAGGCTCATGCTTCTATATCCGGACATCGGAAATCAAGATGCTTGTTGACTGCGGCATGTTTCAGGGAGAAGATTCCTATGACATTAACAGAGCGCCTTTTTTGGTTAATCCTTCAGAGATAGATTACCTGTTCCTTACGCATGCCCATATTGATCACAGCGGGCTTATCCCAAAGCTTGTCAAAGACGGTTTCAGCGGGAAGATAGTTACAACATCTGCGACTGCAGACCTTGCAGAACTGATGCTTTATGATTCAGCGCATATTCAGGAAACTGATTCTGAATGGCATGCGAGAAGGGCGTTAAGGGCAGGTAAAGAACCGGCGCTTCCGCTTTATACCGTTGATGACGTTAAGGCTTCAATACCATTTTTCAAGAAAGTTTCTTACGGAAAGATTGAGCATACAGGGAAGGGCATTAAGTACAGATTCCTTGATGCAGGACACATTCTCGGTTCAGGCAGTCTGGAGATATGGTTTCAGGACGGGCATAAAGAGAAAAAAATAATATTCTCAGGAGACATCGGAAGAAAAGGAAACCCGATAATAAATGACCCGTCGCTTGCAACAGAGGCTGAGTATGTTGTCATGGAATCAACTTACGGCAACAGACTCCACAAAGGCATGTCAGAGACTATTGACGAGCTTGTGGAAGTTATAAAGGTGACATTCAAAAAAGGCGGAAATGTTATTATCCCTGCCTTTGCAATTGGAAGGACGCAGGATCTCCTGTATGTGCTTAACAGGCTCGTGCGCGAAGGAAGGCTCTATAAAATCAATGTTTATATAGACAGCCCTTTGGCTGAGCAAGCGACAAAGACCTATCTTGCGCACCCTGAGTGTTTTGATGAGGAGGCAAAAAGGATTCTCAGCGCCGACTCGGTGGGAGACAGCATCAGGCTCAGATTTACCGATTCTGTTGATGAATCCATTGCGCTGAATAAGATTAAATCCCATGCGATAATTATTGCCGGAAGCGGTATGTGCGAAGGCGGAAGGATAAGACATCATTTTAAACATAACCTCTGGAGGCCTGAGTGCAGCATTATATTTTCAGGATTTCAGGCAAGAGGCACGCTCGGCAGGAGGATTGTTGACGGCGCAAGAGTTGTGCGTATCTTTGGGGAAGAGATAGCAATGAAGGCAGGGATATATACACTCGGCGGATTCTCTGCTCATGCGGATCAGAAGGAACTCCTTGAATGGCTTGCATCATTCAAAGGTAGTCCGCAGGTCTTTGTGGTTCACGGAGAAGAGGAAACATCGCTTGCATTTTCAGAGATGATAAAAGAGAAATACGGCTTTGTCACCCATGTCCCTTCAAAAGGGGAGGAGTATGAAATATAGCTGGCTCGGCACTATCCGCCTATGGCTTGATTTTTTGCAGGGGGAGGGATAAGAGAGTGACGGAGTAAAGATTTTCTGCTTTACATCAATGAGATTTGTAAACTATAATTTGGATATGACTTCTGCAACTGAATATAAATACATTGTAAAAGATGAGGAGATACTTGAAGGAGAGCCTATTATCAAAGGGACACGGACACCTGTAAGGGCTATCGTAGAAAACTGGCGATTTGGCTTGTCTCCCGAAGAAATTATTATTCACCTGCCGCACCTTACACTTGCACAGGTATTTGAAGCCCTGAGTTATTACAGTGATCATCAGGAGGAAATCAATGCCTATATCGAGAGAAACAAGATACCTGAAGAAAAAATCCACCCCTCATTAAAATGATTTCAGTTTATTGCGATGAGGACGTTGATGTTCTCATAAAACCACTTCTTGAAGCAAAAGGTTTCAAGGTCTTTACATCTCTTAACGAAAAAATGCTTGGCACTTCGGATACGCAGCAGATTGACCATGCAATAAAGAAAAAATGCGTCTTTCTAACGCACAACCGGGTCCATTATGAAAAGCTTTATTCTGAACTTGCAGCGAAAGGGATAATTCATTATGGCATTATCGTAGCCGCCAGAAGGAATGTCTATGAACTTGCAAAGAGAGTATCAAGAGTCCTGTCCATTCATTCAGAAGAAAAGTTAAAAAACCTGTTTATCTATATTTAGCTTTCGTATCCCTGCACAAAAGGGAGAGATTGAGATATGGAAAAAGTAAATTAAAATCAATGACCATCGCAGAGGCGAGTGATTTTTTTGACGAACATGACCTGTTTGAATCAGGTGGGGTAAGAGAGGTCACCGACATCAGGTTCAGCCTCAAAAAGAAGAAATATGTCGGCCTAGATACGGAGCTTTTTAAGAAAATCAGGAGCAAGGCTAAAAGACTCCATAAGAGTGAAGGAAAAACTTAGGAAAACTTAGGGACACTGAGCCTGTCTAAAAACTCAAAAATACTTTACGATAACTACTTCGTATAGAAACAAAACGTAGATTAAGAAAGTCGCACAGGCATTAGGGTGTGATTTGCAGATTAAACTTGTGCCGAAAGCACGATAGGTTGATACAAAACAATATTCCTCTCGATCCGGTAAGAAGCGGCTAACAGGACAAGGTCTTTCATCTTAAAGACAAATAAGCCGGGGGACGCTTCCCACATTCCCGCCCGAGTATCAAAGGGGCATAGTATCAAAGCGCCAAAGTGTCAGAATGTCAAGCCGTACGATGCTTCTGTTTTATTGTTTGCCTGTCGACCGAGTTTGTTTTTCTGAATTGAGAACGTCTCTGATGTGCTTTTTGAAAGAGGGGAGATTATCTCTATTTTCAAAGAGCCTTAACTGTAACACTTAAGAACGATAACCCCTTTTGCTGCTTTGAAAGCATCTTTTAGCATATCCACATCTTCCAGCAGCCCTCTGTAATAACCAGCTATATGAAGAGCCTTATATAATTTTTCAAATTCTCTTGTGAGTTTGCCATTATAAGGTGTCAGATATTTTCTAATCATCTCCCTGTACCCCTCAACAGACTGGGGGAGGTCTTTTGGGTCCACGCCTCTGGCTATAAGGTATTCGTCAATTGCCTTAAGGATTGCAAGATATGCGGTTCCGCAGGCTTCCTGAACATACTTGATATCAGTATAAGTATTGTCCTCTATGGGGGATTTACTTAACAGCTCTTTTGCGTTTTCAAAGTATCTGATTGCTTCTCTCATTCTTTTATCCTAACAGTTGTAAATTGGACTGACCTCGTTATCATTTTTTGAATTTTCTCCTTAACGCATTTTCAACTGCTTCAGGAACAAGTCCTTTTACAGAGCCTCCGAATGATGCGACTTCTTTTACAACGGTGGATGTCAGGAACGAGTATTCCTCTGAAGGCATCATAAAAACAGTCTCTATTTTGAGGTCAAGCCTTCTGTTCATGAGCGCCATCTGAAGTTCGTATTCAAAATCAGACACGGCGCGCAGTCCTCTTATGATTGCTATTCCGTTCTTTGACTTTACATATTCAACCAAAAGCCCGTCAAATGAATCAACGCTGACATTTTTTAAGCCTTTGAGAGATTTTTTTATCAGCTTAATGCGTTCCTCAGTGCTGAACAAAGGTTGTTTCTTCTGCGCTGTTGTTATAGCGATAATAACCTTGTCAAATATTCTAAGCCCTCTTTTCACAAGGTCTATGTGGCCGTTTGTTATAGGGTCAAAAGTTCCCGGATAAATCGCAGTTTTTTTCATTGTTTTTTCCTGTATAATGTTAGCATAGTGTCGCCGTATTTGTAAGCCTTCTTCTGCACGAAATTACCTATCTCATCGGGCAGCTTCTTCTTTGAAAGATGTTCTGCAATGACAATGCCTTCATCATTAAGCATCTCTCCGCCAGACAACTGAGGAAGTATGCGTTCAAGCTCTCCTGAATGATAAGGAGGGTCAAGGAAGATTATATCAAACTTCAAACCCTCTTTTACCGCTTTAGTTATAAAGGCGGATGCCTCTCCTTTGATGATGTCAGCCTTTGAGGAGTATCCGCAGTCTTTTAGCATCTTCTCTATCTGTTCTGTTCTTTTTCTGTCAGCTTCCACAAAAAAAACAGCGCTTGCTCCTCTGCTGAGAGCTTCTATCCCTACCGCGCCTGTGCCTGCGTAGAGGTCAATGAATTTAGCATCCACGATTAAGCTGCCTATGATATTGAAAACAGACTCTCTTACCTTGGATGACGTTGGTCTTAATGTATCCTGTTTTGCAGCAGTTTTCTGCGCTTTTTTAAAGTTTATTTTTTTTCCTTTTAAATGACCTGCGGAGATTCTCATGATTCATGATGCACGATACATGATACACGATAACAGTTCTATCTCTATCTTGCGTCCTGCATCTTGCATCATGCATCTGTTTCATCTATGGGTGGGTTAACGATATTTGATGAGATCACAGGATGGTTTTTTATCGAAACCTTCCTGCCCTTAATCTCGAGCCTTCCCTCGGAAAAGAGCCTTACTGCTTCGGGATATATCCTGTGCTCAAGGCTCAGTATGCGTTCGGAAAGAGTATCTTCCGTGTCATCAGGCATTACAGGGACCGCTGCTTGGATAATTACAGGCCCTGTATCCATGCCCTTATCAACAAAATGAACTGTGCATCCTGAAATCTTGACGCCGTAGTCAAGAGCCTGTTTCTGTCCGTGCAGCCCCGGGAATGAAGGAAGCAGTGCAGGATGGATATTCATTATCCTATTTGGGAATGCGTCTATCAGAGGTTTTCTCACGATCCTCATAAATCCTGCGAGCATGACAAGCTCAACGCCGCATGATTTCAGTTCGTCTGCAATTTTTTTGAAGAATTCATCCTTTGTTGCAAACTCTTTCGGGTTTATAAAGATATATTTTATGTTATGCCTCTTAGCCCGTTCTATTGCAACGGCGGATGGATTATCTGTTATCAATATCTCTATTGAGGCTTTGAGATTTTTATTTTCTATCGCATCTATTATTGCATGAAAGTTAGAGCCGCGGCCTGATGCAAGAACACCTATCTTCAGCATAATCAAATGCCCTCCATTTTTGCATTTGCTGAACTAAAGTCTTATCTCAATGTAGGCGGTTTCTCTTAGTTCTCTGAGCCAGTGCTTATATTTTTCAGAAAAACGCTGTTCAGTCAGCTTATTTTTGGCGGATTCTTTTATTGCGGCTGCGCTCTGTTTTTCTATTTTTTCTTCAAGCTTAATGATATGCAATCCCATGTCAGTCCAGAATGGCTGACTGATATCGCCTGCTTTCATCTGAGATAAAACATCTGTGAATTCTTTCGCCATCTGGCCCTTTTTAATAAATCCGAGGTCTCCTCCGGCCTTGCCTGACGGGTCTTCGGAATGTTTCTGGGCAAGTGAAGCAAAATTCTCTCCGGCCTTTATCTGCTGATAGACAGTTCCTGCCTTTTCTTCTGCTGTTTTTCTGTCAGCAGCGCTGTTTGGCTTCGTGAAAAAGATCTGCCGTATCCTGTAAGCGTCATCAGTTATTAAGGTGTCCTTGCTCTTTTCTATATATTTCGCTATCTCAGCATCAGAAAAGACTATCTTATTTCTTACCTCCTGCGAAACGACCCTGCTTAATATAATCTGCTCTGCGAGTTTTTTCTTGTATTCATCTAATGTGAATCCTTCTTTTTTCAGTGAGGCTGTCAATGTTTGCTCGTCCATGGAATATTTTTTCTTTATGTCGTTTATAGCCTCGGTCACCTCTTCTGCCGCTGCATCTATACCTTTCTGCTTTGCAGCCTGAATTTGCAATTTCATGTCTATCAGGACTTCAAGGAATGGCCCCTCATTTTCCTTAAATATCTTTCTCTTTTCCTCTTCTTTTATGTCTTTAATTTTATCGCTTGCTTCAAATTCCATTGCCTTATATAAATCACTCCATGTGATGACTTCCTGATTCACGACTGCAATCACCTTGTCGAGAAGTATAGCTGCGCTGGAAACACCGCAGAAAACCAGAATTATTAATACAGAAATGAATGCCTTAAGCCTTATCATTGTTTCCTCCTGAAAATGTGAAAACTGATGTGTAAGTATACCCTATGACCGATAAATAATTCTACTCTACGAGCCATAGGCAAGATTGTCTTTAGTTTGCCGTTAGTGAATCTCAAGACTACTTTATCATCAACTGGCATGTTTAAATTTTATGAGTTGCTTATATATATGTCAAGTGCATGTAAAGATTGTATATCAGACTTAATGCTTGTGCCTGTTTAGTCGAATGCCCCAATATGTAGTATTTGCTCTAAAAATGAACGATTGTTCTATAACTTGCAGTGGATTGCTGTGTAATCAGATTGCTCCGTATACATTAATCTTATGTTTTGTTCACAAATAGGATTGTACCTATTTACTTTGAATATAGGTTTGTATAAATAGAGCAGTTAATCGTTGACTTAAGAAAGATGTATTGAATCAGAATTATATCCTTGTAATCATAAAAAATATCCTTTTGTATAAAAAGTTAATTTTTTTGTTGACAAATCTGTTTTGTTGTGATATAAATTAATGCAAGATGGTTAAGCAACAGTCAGTAATAGGGAAGCAGCACACAGGCGAGACCTCGTTGAAGATGTTGTTTTCCTCGGCAATAAGGGCTGACGTGCTTGCCCTTCTACTTAATAACCCCGATGAAAAGTTCTATGTCAGGGAAATAGCCAACCTTATAAGAAAGAACCCTTCAGGGGTAAAGCGAGAGCTTGACAACCTTGAGAAGATGGGGATTCTATTGAGTCATAGGGTTGCTAATCTTAGATACTTTCAGGCAAATAAGATGTCTCCGCTGTTTTCAGAGCTTAAGAACCTCATTGATAAATCCCTTGGCCTGCCGGGTGCGCTTAAGACAATAGTAAGGCTGGCCGGCGCAAAGGCAGCTTTTCTATATGGTCCTTATGCAGATGGTGAGGATGTCGGCAGCGTTGACCTTTTTATAATAGGAGCATCTTCCAATAACATAGGCACAGGGTTGAAAGAGCTTGAAGAAAAGTTTAGCAAGAAGATTAACTATACCGTAATTGACGAGTCTGAGTATAAAAACAGGAAAGAAAAGGGTGATGTTGATCTGGAAAAACTGCTGTCAGGCAAAAGGATTACCTTGATAGGCAGGATGTAAATTTAAGCTTTCCCCTTTGGGGGACAGAGAGGGGGTGAACTATAATGGCAGCTAAGAAGAAAGCAGCAAAGAAGAAAAAGAAATAGGTTAATGTTTCAGAGTATTTTGGGCTGGGGAGTGCAATCTCCAGCCCTCTTTTTTTATTTTTCAATTTAGAAAACAAACGATGTACATATATAAGATACTGATTTCAGATAAAAAATCAAGTAGTTTTTTGTAAGTCCTTGAAATATCAGTGTTTTTTATGAATATGCCAATGCCTGTGCCTGGGCAAATTCGGTATCGGATACAATTTCCCAGCAATCCACAGCAGAAAGCAGGCTCTTTACGAATTTTATGTTCGTAGAATGCCCTGACCTATTCGCTACAAGATGTCCGTATATAGGGAATCCTATCAGGGAGATATCACCAATAAAATCAAGCATCTTATGCCTTACGAATTCATCCTTGAATCTCAGACCTGATTTGTTCAGCACACCATTGTCTCCAAGGATGACAGCATTGTCAAGAGACCCGCCTTTTGCAAGTCCGTTTGCCCTTAGATACTCTACATCCTTCACAAACCCGAATGTCCTTGCCGGAGCAACTTCTCTTGCAAATGTTTCTTCGTTCAGGTCAATGCTTAATTTTTGCTCGCCTAAGAGATGGTGGTTGAATTGTATTCTGCATGTCAGTTTTCTGCCGTTGTATGGGAAAGCGGCTATTTCCGAATGGCCATCATCAAAAAATACAGGTTTTGTAATGCGAATATATGGTCTTTTCTTACCTTGTTTTGCAATCCCGCCTCTCAGGATTATGTCAATCAGTTCGGTAGAGCTTCCATCAAGTATCGGTATCTCAGAGCCGTCAAGCTCAATGATAAGGTTATCTATCCCTAATCCTGATGCCGCAGCGAGGATATGTTCAACAGTTTTTATCCTTGTGCCGTTATAGCCCAGACTTGTTGCAAAGGCGGTATCAACTACAGCGCCTACGTCAGCCCTGATCATGAGATTCTTGTCATTCCGGTAGAAAACAATTCCTGTGTCTCTTGGCGATGGCTTTAGTTTGACAGTGACGTGCGAGCCTGTATGAAGCCCAATGCCCGCAAAACTTACTTCCTGTTTTATGGTTCTTTGTAAGCGCATGTCATTTATAGCTGCAAATAAGATGCCAGAAAAAAATATCTTTGAAGTCAAGGGGTTATGTGATATTTATGTTGTTTATATTCATCAGATGTGTGGTTATCAACACACATTGCAGCTATAATTTTATGCCTCACCGCCAACTACCATTTCAGGGATTCTTATTGTCGGCATTGCATCTGATACCGGTGATCCCTGATTGTCCTTGCCGCATGTCCCTATTGAAAAGCCGAGATCAGAAGCAACCATGTCAATAGATTTTAGGATTTCAGGCCCGCTCCCTGTAAGTGTTGCGCCTCTTACAGGTTCTCCGATAACTCCATTTTTAATTATATAGCCTTCCTGAACATCAAACACAAAGTCGCCGTTCACCGTGTTAACCTGGCCTCCGCCCATCTTTTTGACAAAGATGCCTTCCGTAACTGATTTCAGGACATCTTCAGGCATGGATTCACCTGGAGCGATAAAAGTGTTTGTCATTCGGGGAATCGGCCTGTTACGGTATGACTCTCTACGTCCGTTTCCGGTTGAGCTTGTCTTGTCCTGCATAGCTGTAAACCTGTCGTACATATACCCGATAAGAACCCCATTTTTTACAAGCACTGTTCTTTGTGACGGTGTGCCTTCGTCGTCAAAGCGGAAGGATCCTCTTTTGTTTGGAAGTGTTGCATCATCAATAACAGTCACTAAAGGAGATGCAACAAGCTCACCGATTTTTTTGGAATATACCGAGAGTCCCTGCTGTGCAAGGTCAGCCTCAAGCCCATGCCCTATTGCTTCGTGTATCATTGTGCCGCCGGCCTCGGATGATATGACGACAGGCATCCTTCCGCCCGGCGCCCTTCTTGCGTTAAGCATCATGACCGAACGCCCCACAGCCTTTAATGCTATGTTTTCCGGTTTTACACTCTCAAAAAGCTCAAAACCGATAGAGCCTCCTGCCTGCTCATATCCTGTCTGGATTATGCCGTTGTCAGATACCACTATGTGGACAACCATAAGCGTATGAATACGCTCATCTTCTGCTGTAAAACCGTCAGATGCCGCTATCTGGATTTTCTGCACAAAGTCGCCGTATCCGACTAATACCTGTCTTACCCTTTTATCAAAATCCCTTGCAGTCTTGTTTGCAGCCTTCACAAGTTCTATTTTTCTGCCTACAGGTATGTTTTCAGGAAGAAGTTTTATAGTGTAATCAACATTAGGTCTCTGTTTTCTTAGGTCAAGTGTAAAGTCTTTGTCCTCTGACTTTCCACTCGCAAGATGTAATGCCTTTAAACTGTCTGCCAGCTCTAATAATGCCTTTTCGGATATGTCGTTGCTGAAGGCATAATAAGTTTTTCTGTCTGCTATCAGCCTTATCCCAACCCCTGAATCTACTCCTGTGAATATTTTTTCTATCTTATTGTCTTCAAGCTGTATGGATGTGGGTCTTTTATGTTCAACGAACACGTCTGCGTATTCCCCGCCTGAAGAGAGAGTCTTTTTGAGAATCTTAATTAATAGTTCATTGTCCAGCATTAATATCCTCGATTTTTGTCATTGCGCGGCAATCTCTCCAGAATTATCATTGCGAGCCCAACGGGCGTGGCAATCTCATTTATTATAGCATTAAGAAAAAAGTTTAAGAGACTGCCATTATGATGGCGCCCTTTCATTACCCGTTTCTTTCTTGAAATTCCCGCGCTCGAAGGGGTATGATTGAGGGGAAATTGGGGGGAATAGTGCAAAAAGAAGCTAAAGCTCGCATCAAAATCAATAAGCTCCTTGAACAATCAGGCTGGAGATTCTTTGACGATGACAGGGGTAAAGCAAATATTGTTTTAGAGATAAACGCCAAGATTACAAAAAAAGACATAGATGCATTTGGCAATGATTTTGAAAGAACAAAAAATGGTTATATAGATTTTCTTCTTTTGGATGAAAGAGGCTTCCCAGTTGTTGTCCTTGAGGCTAAATCAGAAGACAAAAACCCGCTGGACGCTAAAGAACAGGCGAGAAAGTATGCAACGTCTCAGAATGTCAGATTTATTATTCTTTCAAACGGCAATCTGCATTATTTTTGGGACTTGGAAAGAGGGAATCCTACAGTCATAACCTCGTTTCCAACAATCGAATCGCTTTATCATAAGAAATCGTTTCAACCTAACCCTGAGAATCTTGCCAGAGAGGAAGTCAAAGAGGATTATATTGTTCTTACACAAAACCCCTTTTACTCAAAAGACCCCCGATGGGATGATGAAAAAAGCAGAGAAGAATTCATAAGAGAAAATGACCTGAAATTTTTAAGAAAATACCAGTTGAAAGCAATCCGGGCTTTGCAGGACTCTGTTAAAAAAGAAAATGACAGATTTCTTTTTGAGATGGCGACCGGGACAGGAAAGACTTTGGTTGCTATGGCAATTATAAAGATTTTTTTAAGGACTCGAAATGCAACAAGAGTACTTTTCCTCGTTGACCGACTTGAGCTTGAGGATCAGGCATGGAAGAGCTTTGCAAAAACGTTAAAGAATGATTGCAAGTCAGTTATCTACAAAGAGAATAGGGATGATTGGAAAAAGGCAGAGATTGTAGTCTCTACGGTCCAAAGCCTTTCATTTAACAATAAGTATCAGAAACTTTTTTCACCGACTGATTTTGACCTGATAATATCTGATGAAGCCCACCGTTCAATCGGAGGCAACAGCAGAGCTGTATTTGAGTATTTTGTAGGTTATAAACTTGGCCTCACTGCTACGCCAAAGGATTATCTTAAGAAGTTAGACACGGATAAAATCAGCAAGAAAGACCCGCGTGAATGGGAACGAAGGCAGTTGTTAGACACCTATAAGACTTTTGGCTGCGAAAGCGGCAACCCAACTTTTAGATATAGTCTAATCGATGGTGTAAAAGACGGCTACCTTGTTAATCCTATTGTGGTTGATGCGAGAACTGATATAACAACCGAATTGCTTTCAGAAGAGGGTTATTCCGTTATGGTAGAGACAGAGGAAGGAAAAGAGGAAGAAATGCTCTTTTTCCAGAAGGATTTCGAAAAGAAATTTTACTCTGATGAAACAAACAGGGTTTTCTGTAAAACTTTTATGGAGAATGCTCTGAAAGACCCGCTCAGCGGTGAAATAGGCAAGTCTATTATCTATTGTGTAAGCCAAAATCATGCGTCCAAGGTAACACAAATTTTAAATGAGTTGGCAGCCCTTCTTTATCTGGGCAAATACAAGTCAGATTTTGCGGTTCAGGTAACTTCTACTATTCCTGATGCCCAACAGTTTGCTATTAACTTTTCAGATAAGAATAATAATCTCAATGGCCGAACAGAATTCCTTGAGGGCTATAAATCAAGCAAGACAAGGGTATGCGTGACAGTTGGAATGATGACGACAGGCTATGATTGTCAGGATATTTTGAACCTCTGCATGATGAGGCCCGTTTTCTCACCAACGGATTTTATACAGATAAAGGGAAGGGGCACAAGGAAATATCTTTTCACTCATTCTGCGAAAGAAGGTCATGAAGTTGAAGCGCTAAAGGCGAGCAAAGACAAGTTCAAGCTTTTCGACTTCTTTGCAAATTGCGAATATTTTGAAGAGAAGTTCAATTATGATGAAATCCTGAAACTCTCTGTAAAAGCTATCTACACCGGAGGTGGAGGTGGAGAAGGAGTAAGTGCAGAAGAATTTGCAAGTTACAGTCCCGACCCGTTGAAAACGCTTACTGAAAAAGCAATTGGGTTAGAAGGGATGAAGATAGACAGAAAGTTCTTCGATAGATTTGAAGAAACGGTTAAAGATGACAAGTTTATAAAGGAAAACTTTGAAAAGGGCAACATGGAAATTGTTGAGGAGTACGTCAGAAATAAAATATTCGATAAGCCTGAAGACTATTTCAATCTCGATAAATTGAGGAAGGCCATAAAATTAGACCGTCGTTTAAACATCAGGGAGGTAATAGAAAAGATATTTGGGCTTATTACAGATTTCAAGACAAAGGATGAACTGCTTGAAGAGGAATTTGAAAAATTTGTTTCCATTTACAAACCGGACAGCAAATACGTTTTGCCTATAAAACTGTTTTTAAAGGCGTATATCACAGACAATGAAGTGCGGGATATTGTAGAAACAAAAGAATACAGCCGTTTTGCTACAAATCCTAAAGTTACTATGGCTGATTTCAAGGAGTTGAATAGCTGGCGAGATATTATCCCTGAGTATGTAAAAGATTATGTTTTATTAAATAAATACATGTAGGAGCCTTAATGTTAGATCTTGAAACAAGAAGAAGAATTGACAATGCACGAGATATTCTTGTCGGCAAAGTTCCTGACCCAAAGTCTCAGGTTGAGCAGATTACCATTGCCTTGATCTATAAGTTCATGGACGATATGGATAACGAGGCCAAAGAGCTTGGCGGTAGGGCATCTTTTTTTAAAGGAGAATTTGCGAAATACTCATGGTCTAACATCTTCGACCCCAAGGTAAGCGGATATGAGTTGATTAATCTATACGGAGAAGCAATCACCAGAATGAATCAGAACAAATATATCCCCCAGCTTTTCAGGGATATATTTAAAAATGCCTTCCTGCCATATCGAGACCCCGAAACATTGAAAAGCTTCTTGAAAGAAATTAATGACTTTCATTATGACCATAGCGAACGGTTGGGAGATGCCTTTGAATATCTACTTTCTGTTCTCGGTGTTCAGGGCGATGCAGGCTCACTCCGCACGCCAAGGCACATTATTGATTTTATAATTGAAGTCATTGCCCCCAGAAAGAATGAAACAATCCTTGATCCTTCCTGCGGCACTGGTGGATTTCTTATTTCTTCTTACAAACATATCCTTAAACAAAACACAGATAATAAAAAAGGATTAACGCCTGATGACAGGAAACGATTGATGAACAGCATTACAGGTTATGACATCTCGCCGGACATGGTTAGGCTGTCGCTTGTGAATATGTATCTGCATGGATTTCAGACCCCAAAGATTTATGAATATGACTCCCTCACAAGCGATGACAGATGGAATGATACCTTTGATATAATTCTTGCCAATCCGCCATTCATGACGCCCAAAGGCGGTATTCGTCCACATAAGCGCTTCCAAATTCAGGCGAATCGCTCGGAGGTCTTGTTTGTAGACTATATCATGGAACATATCGCAATTGACGGAAGGGCAGGCGTCATTGTGCCGGAGGGAATAATCTTTCAGTCAGGGAATGCCTATAAAATGTTACGCAAGACGCTTGTGGACAATAATTACTTGTATGCAGTAGTTTCTTTGCCTGCCGGTGTTTTTAATCCATATTCAGGAGTAAAGACCAGCATTTTATTAATGGACAGAACACTTGCGAAAAAGACTAAGGATATTCTTTTTATAAAGATTGAAAATGACGGCTTTGACCTCGGAGCGCAGAGAAGGGAGATTGATAAAAACGATTTACCTGATGCTTTGACTATTTTGCAGAAATATAAACAGTCTTTACAAGAAGGTAAAAAATTCAATATTTCAGAAAGTGAAAAAGAACTCGCCCTCACAGTCACGAAAGCAAAAATCTCCGAAAGCGGCGACTACAACCTCACAGGCGACAGATACAGAGAGCGCATTGTCCATGTCCACAAAGACTGGCCGATGGTGGAGTTAGGGGAAATTGCAGAAATAATTTCTGGTCAATCGCCAGAAGGACAATATTACAATGACAATGGGAAGGGATTACCTTTCTATCAGGGGAAAGCTGATTTTGGAGATATTTATCTAAAAGCGCCGACTACATGGACAACACAGACAACTAAAATAGCAGAAAAAGATGATGTTTTAATGTCTGTTAGAGCACCTGTCGGGCCTGTAAATATTTCGCCATTCAAAATTTGTATAGGACGAGGATTAGCTTCTATAAAGTCACAGGAAAGATTAAATTATTTGTTTCTGTTTTATATGCTTCGTGAAAGTCAAAACATAATAAAAAAGTATGGAAATGGCAGCACGTTTGAGGCAATAAATCGTGCACATATAGAAAAAATTAAAATCCCTCTCCCCCCTCTTTCCCGCCAGCAAGAAATTGTTGCTGAGATAGACGGCTATCAAAAAATCATCGATGGCGCAAGGCAGATAGTGGAGAACTATAAGCCGAAGATAAAGGTTGATGAAGGTTGGGAGATGGTGGAGTTGGGAGAGGTGTGTAATTTTAGGACAGGCGGTACGCCTACATCGACGGTAAAAGAATATTACGAGAATGGAACAATACCTTGGTTAGTATCTGGTGATATTCATAAAGGGGAAATCTTTGATTGTGAAGGTCGGATTACTAAAAAAGGCGTAGAAAACTCAAACGCTAAATTTTTGCCTAAAGATTCTGTCCTTATTGCTCTTAATGGTCAGGGAAAAACCCGGGGTACGGTGGCTTTGTTAAGGATGGAGAAAGCCACATGCAATCAATCTTTAGTATCCATTAACCCAAAGGATAAAAATACTCTTGTATCAGAATTTATATATTACCAATTGAAGTCTATGTATCAGGAAATACGAAAAATCACAGGTGATAATCAGAGGAGCGGATTGAATATTCCGATTATTAAGGCCATCAAAATTCCGCTTCCTCCCCTCAAAATCCAAAAACAAATCGTTTCACATATTGAGGAAGAGCAAAAGCTCATTGAGGCGAATAAAAAACTTATTGAGATTTTCGAAGACAAGATAAAGGCAAAGATTGCAGAGGTTTGGGGAGCCGAATACAATTATGATTCAGAGCACGAAATGCTGATGGCTGCTGAGGAAAGAGCGGAATACAATGTATAACATGTGTCTAACTCCAAGCATTCCTCTAATTAAGGGAGCAAGGGCATTGGAGACAATGGTATAATTTAGGTATGGCACGATCAATTCCTGCATTGATAAACTCTCACATGCTGGTTTGGGCAAGGGAAGAAGCTGGCTATACTCGGGAGCACGCAGCGGAAAAGGCGCATTTCCCGGTAGAGAAGCTGCGTTCATGGGAGACCAACGAGACCCCGCCGACATTGCGTCAGGCTGAAAAGCTTGCCGGATTATATAATCGGCCATTTTCAGTATTTTGCCTCGCTACTCCACCGAAGACTACGCCGCTTGCCGCAGAATATCGTCGCTTGCCGGGAGTAAAACCCGGAGAGGAATCTCCCGAACTACGCTTAGCCTTGCGCCAGATGATTTATCGCCGCAAGGTTGCCTTCGAGCTTCTCTGGGAACTCGGAGATCAACCAGAGCCTTTTTCATATACTATAAATTCCGGCAAAAGCCCGGAACAGATAGCGGTGACGCTTCGTAATACTTTAGGGATTTCAATAGGGGAGCAGCAGGGGTGGCCCAACGAGTATCGCGCATGGCATGAGTGGCGTGCTGCAGTAGAGAATATCGGCGTGCTGGTTTTTCAGTTTTCAAAAGTTAAAGTGGAGGAGCTACGGGGTTTATCGTTATTGGAGTTTCCATTGCCGGTGATAGGTATCAATTCTAAAGAAATCCCAGCGTCAAAACCATTCAGCCTTTTGCATGAGCTGGTGCATGTGATGCTTGCTTGTGCTGATGAGGAAAAGCCCGCATTAATGGAAAATCGGCCGGAGCAGGATTGGACAGAGTTGGAAAAATTTGCTGAAGCAGTTGCCGGAGCTGTTTTGATGCCTGCCAATGCCCTTCTTAATGAGTGGGAAGTCTCAAGCCGATCAACGGCATCCGATTGGGATATTATGGAGATTCGTAAATTAGCTCGTCGCTATAAAGTGACACCTAAAGCTATGATTACGCGACTTCTATTATTGCACCGATGCACACCGGCGGCTTATCGCAGATGGACTGATGCATGGGAAGCAAACCTAAAGGAACATCCGCCAAAGCCCGGAGGCGGCATAGCAACACCTGCCGAGAAAGCTTTAAATAGAAACGGACGGTCTTTTTCACGACTTGTACTTGAGGCACTGACGCATGAACGTATTACAGCGGTTGAGGCGGCGAGATATCTTGAGTTGAACTATCCCCACATTGAGACGCTGCGGCGCAATCTTGCTATGGCACGGCAATTTGAGCCTGTCACGGCTGGAACCGAGTAGGACATGTATTCATTTGATACAAATATTTTCCTTGACTGGTGGGAGAGACGCTACCCGCCGGATATATTTCCAGCAGTGCAGCGACACATTGAACGACTCGCAGGCGATGGTAAGCTCTATGCCCCTGAGGGTGTCTTGGGTGAAATACAACATATTGGATCGACAGAGCTAAAAGCATGGGCTAAACAATATCGCGGAGTATTCATTCCTCATGACCAACAGATTCAAACAGAAGCAAAGAATATCCAAACCCGATTCCCCGGATTCATTGACCCTAATGCTATTCACGACGAAGCAGATCGCTATGTGATAGCTTTGGCAAAAAGCAGGGGCTTTAGTGTAGTTACTCACGAAACGTCCGCAAAATCAAAAAGAAGGCCGCCACGCTCGCACTATATCCCCGATGTATGCTCAGAACTCAGCATACAGTGCATCGAATTTGTTGAGCTTATGCGCCGAGAAAAGTGGTCCTTTTGAAATAATCTCAAAAATGGTACAGGCATATCATCCCTCATGCAGAGGGCAGGGAGATTGAGATTGTGGAGGGAAAAAGATGAAATCTGAAATATATTTCTCTGTAAAAACACCTATAGGTATTGAAGTCAGAACTACCGTTCAGTATTGGGAATACCTTACTACATTACTACATTCAAACATCCAATAATGAGAAATAAGGAAGATATTGTAAAGTTTGTTTTGCAGATGCCTGATGAAATAAGACAAAGCAAAATGGATAAAGAAGTCTTTCTTTATTATAAGCAGTCTGATAAACTATATTGTGTGGTTGTCAAGCATACAGAAAAGGAAGGTTTTTTAATAACTGCATATCCTGTTGATAAGGTAAAGGTAAAGGAAGGAGAAATTGTATGGACAAAGTAAAAGTTTATTACAACAATGAGTCAGATACAATGGACATCTGGTTCGGCAATCCCGAGGATGAAGTCGTATGTGAAGAGGCGGGAGAAGGCATTATCCTTAAAAAAGATAAAAATGGGAAGACTATAGGGATTGAAAAGCTATATGTAAGCAAAACTGTCGGTATTGACAGGCCTTTGCCTGTCGAATTAGTAGTTGCGTGATAAATACCACGCTATCACCCTCGTCAACCAAATCCTTTCCGCCAAGCAACAACCCCCTTCATCCCCCTTTATTAAGTAAGGGGGAATTATCAAACGCCGACACTTCTGCCCTTGAACGCCAGATTGACGAAATGGTTTATAAACTCTACGGCCTCACGCCGGAAGAGATTGAGATTGTGGAGGAGAAAAGATAACTATGCAGATTAAATATTCAAGGCACATTGAAACAAGGCTTGCTTTAAGAAAAATTGAATATGACCTGCCAATGGCTGCAGAAGAAAAGGCAGCTTATGGAAACAAACCAAAAAAGAAAAAGGGAAGACAATATTCTGAATGAGTTAAACAACGTATTGTGTTTTATTGAAAGATTCCGGAAAATATACCAATATTTTGGGGCTTGACAATATATCAGAAGTGATATAGTATGAAGATACCGAAACTGCCAGATAATGTTAAAGTGCATCCAAATGTATGGAGGGCAATCAAGGAAATTGCAGTCCTTGATAATGACAAGGCAGTGAAAATTATTCAACGAATATGCGGATTAGGGATCGATCCGATTCCTGTAAGTGGTGACTGCAAATCTGGCACTATTATAAGTATGAGAAAAAAGGAATCTTTGTAAAAAGCTTGAAATGTCTGGATATCTTAGACTATAGAATTTTTTATGCTTATAGAAAATCAGGTATGGTTTGCGTATATTGCGTTGTCCCGAGAAATAACGATACCTATAAAGAAGATGCTTGGCATTATCAAATGGTAAAACTTCTTTACACTCAATGGAGGGAATGTCAATGAGCTTGTCCCCTGAAAAGATTAAGTATAGTCCCACGCATGAATGGAGATGGCAAATACCTTCTGCGATAAGGTCAAAGTTTGACTTGGATGAGATATGCGACACATGCGATTCAATTAAAGATACGGAAATTGTGCATTTAAAAACAGAAAATAAGAAACTGAAAAAACTTATGGAATTTTTGAGGAACGAAATTAAATCTTTGGAGTTAGAGACGGCTTTAACCGCAAAGGCTGTTCCGCTTGAGAGGCTGGTTAGCGAGGTAACGGCCACTCCAGAGGGTAAGGAGTCATGGGGAAAAGCCTGGAAAGAGCAGTTTGACGAATGGCAGGAGCTTGTAAAACAGGGCAAGATGAGCAAAATTAAATATTATAGACTGATGAATGGAATAGACCAGATAGCGCTTTCTAAAGAGCTTGGCACAGCGCAGCCGAATATAAGCAGAATCGAAAAACCCGGGTACAATGTGCCCACAAGAACATTAAAAAAACTTACTAAAATTTTTGGCGTAAAAATGGAGGATTTAATTGGAGACTGATACCGGCATTAATTTTATTTCCTTGGCATTGACCGAACTTAATTTTAAACTTAATCAAGATTTTAAACCTCCAAAGGATGGGCTTCCTGTGGATATTAGTTTTAAAGCGAAAAGCTCGTTCAGTTCTAACAAGAAAAATCTTTCTGTAGAGTTATCAATCGCTCTATTCTTGAAGGAAAAGAATCGCCCATTTTCCATGAAGGTAACTGTTGAGGGTGTTTTTGCTGGAACGGATTACCAGCAATTGAAAAAATTCTCAAAAGTACATGCGATAGCCCACTTATTTCCATTTATCCGAGAGATTATAGGGAATACTACAATGAAAGCAAATATGCCGCCACTGCTTTTACCGCCGATTAATCTTTCTGCGATTCAAACAGAGAAAAATTAGGATTGCACGCCTGCCCAAAAAAGTTATTGGAGCGGGAAGGGTTTCTGGTCTGAATAAGCGTCTATCCTTGCCATGAATAGCTTCTTAAATTTTCAGCGTTCTTCCATGAAGATAAAGACGGAGGCAGCAACTATAAACATATTCTCATGCGGATAAAATAGGGTATAATTAGAAAAATGTCGTTATGTGAGGTTGATGGTGATTGCAGATAATAAAAGCAAGAGTTTGGTTGACAAGTCTCAGGCATATTTCTGGACAGATGAATGGCAGAAAGGCGAGAGAAAAGCTGAAGAAGCAAAGAAGAGAAAAGAGTTTAAGGATTTCAAAAATGTAAGAGATGCCATAAAATGGCTTAAAAAATGACGGGAAGCATACAATGATAGGCGTTATAGGCGGAAGCGGGGTTTACGAGATTGATGGAGTTGTCATCAAGGAGGACAAAAGAATCTCAACTCCTTTTGGTGATCCTTCCGATTCTTACAGGATTGGCGAGATATCAGGAGTAGAGGTCGCATTTCTTCCAAGGCACGGTTCTCCGCACCATATTGCTCCGCATAAGATTAACTATAGGGCAAATATCTGGGGTTTCAGGGAACTCGGGGCAGAAAGGATTATCTCTATAAATGCTGTCGGCGGGATAAGGCGTAAGATGATTCCGGGAGCTATTGTTATTCTTAATCAGATTATTGACATGACAGCGGGCAGGGCATCAACATTTTATGATGAAGAAGAAATCGTGCATGTGGACTTTACCGAGCCGTATTG
The DNA here is from genome assembly GCA_049302185.1 of Thermodesulfovibrionales bacterium. GTDB lineage: Bacteria > Nitrospirota > Thermodesulfovibrionia > Thermodesulfovibrionales > UBA1546 > UBA1546. Next base: position 127,893 of record JBAQLV010000013.1, read on the forward strand.
CCCTGAGTTGCGGACAGCATTACTCACGGCAGGTAAAAAGGCAGGCATTGCGCTTAAAGAGAATGCTGCTTATATATGCGTAAATGGTCCGAGGCTTGAGACTGCTGCGGAAATAAAGGCGTTTTCTTTGCTTGGTGCTGATGTGGTTGGGATGACAGGCATGCCTGAGGCATCTCTGGCAAGAGAACTTTCGATATGCTTTGCAGGGATAGGGGTTGTCACAAATTATGCTGCCGGCATTTCAGGTAACAGGCTTACCACAACCGAGGTCATAAAAACAATGGCAGAATCCGCAGAAGTGGTGAAGATTCTTTTAGAAAGGACATTTGTCAACATACCTCATACAAGAAACTGCGGATGCAAGGATGCCCTTGCGGATGCAAAGATGTGATACTATATAAAATTCCCCATGGATACCATTCTTATAGTTGAAGACAGAGAATCAATGTCGGATATGCTTAAGGAGACCCTCAGAACTGAGGGCTACAGGACTATTACGGCAAAAGACGGGCCGGAAGGCATAAAAAAAATAAAAGAAAACAGGATTGACCTTGTACTGACCGACCTTAAACTTCCCAGAAAAAACGGCATAGATATATTAATGGCCGCAAAGGAAGAGAATCCTTTAATGCCGGTAATTGTAATGACTGCCTTTGGGTCTGTTGAGACTGCTGTGCTTGCAATTAAAGAAGGCGCATTTGATTTTATTACAAAGCCTTTTGATACCGACCATCTTCTTGTGCTTATGAAGAGGGCGCTTGAGACTCAAAGACTGATGACAGAGAATATGCTTATGAAAGAGGAGTTTTCATCACAACTCGGACTGCCGAGGATAATAGGCAAAAGCGAAAAAATATCAGAAGTTGCCCAGCAGATACAGAAGGTTGCGCCGAGCAAGACAACTGTGCTGATTCTCGGTGAAAGCGGGACAGGCAAGGAATTGTTCGCAAGGGCAATTCATTACCTTAGCCCGAGGAAAGAATATCCGTTTGTCCCTATAAACTGTGCTGCTATACCAAGGGAACTATTGGAGTCAGAACTTTTCGGGCATGAAAGGGGAGCATTTACAGGCGCTGATTTCAAAAAGATTGGCAAATTTGAACTGGCTGATAAAGGCACTGTATTTCTTGATGAGATAGGCGAGATGGATACCGCGCTTCAGGCTAAGCTTCTTAGGGTACTTCAGGAAGGGGAGATAGAAAGGCTCGGAAGCCTGAAAACGATAAAGATAGATGTAAGGGTTATCGCTGCAAGCAACCGGGATATTGAAAAGGCTGTTTCAGAAAAGGCATTCAGGGAAGACCTTTACTACAGGCTGAGCGTATTCCCTGTCAGGATTCCTCTGCTCAGGGAAAGGGCCGAGGATATTCCTATGCTTGCAGAGTTTTTTCTTAACAAATACTGCGCCGAACTCAAGACGCCTTTGAAGAGTATCTCTGCCGAAGCCCTTGAAATGATGGTTGAGTATCCGTGGAAGGGGAATGTCAGAGAGCTTGAAAATACAATAGAGCGGGCAATAATATTATGCGACGGGAAAGCGATAATGCCTGAACATATATCACTGAGCCCTTTATCCTTTGAATCATACATGAAGAATCTCCCGATGGACGGAGCGCTTGAGGATGCCGCAAGAGAGGCATTAAGGATTGCTGAAACGCAGAGAATAATAAAGGCGCTGAAAGAGACAAAGGGAAATAAAAGCAGGGCGGCAGAGATTCTGCAAGTGAGTTACAAAACGCTTTTAACAAAGATAAAAGAATATCATATAGAGGAATAGAATCTTAAAAAAACAGACCGGAGGCTTATAATGTCAGGACATTCCAAATGGTCTCAGATAAAACATAAAAAGGCTCATACGGACGCAAAAAGGGGCAGGGCCTTTACTAAGATCGTCAAAGAGATAGCGGTTGCGGCAAGGTTCGGAGGCGGTGACCCTGACGGCAATCCAAGATTGCGAACTGCCATAGAAAATGCAAAAGAAGTCAATATGCCCCACGACAATATTAAAAGGGCGATTATGAAGGGTACAGGCGAACTTCCCGGAGTTACATATGAGGAAATCATGTATGAAGGGTACGGCCCTTCCGGCGTTGCCTTAATGATTGAGGTCATGACTGATAACAAAAACAGAACCGTCCCGGAGATAAGACATGCAATGGCAAAACACGGCGGGAGCCTCGGCGAAACAGGCTGTGTTTCGTGGATATTCGATAAAAAGGGTTATATTCTGGTTAATAAGGCGAAGGCAACTGAAGACTCTTTAATGTCTGCTGCCCTTGATGCAGGGGCTGAGGATATGAAAAACGACCCTGAGGAAGGAAACTTTGAGATAGTAACCGCACCGGAAGACTTCAATAATGTTAAAGCTGCGCTTGAGAAGGCAAATATTCCCGTTGAGTCAGCTGAAATAACCATGCTCCCCAAAAACTATGTAGCGCTGGACGGAAAGGCGGCAGAGCAGATGATTAGGCTTATGGATGCGCTTGAGGATCATGACGATGTCCAGAATGTATATGCAAATTTTGATATTCCTGACGAAGCCGCGGAGAACATCGGGAAGTGATTAGGTTAAGTATCTTTGAGTCCAGAAAAGAATACTGTCCCGCAATTTTTAATCCCGAGTACTCGGGATGATATGCTTCCGCTACGATGATGAACATAAAACATACCGAAGCATTTGACCTGGCGTATCGTTTCGTCACCGAAACTAATCGGAATATTTTTCTGACGGGCAAAGCCGGAACGGGCAAGACAACTTTTCTGAAATATTTGCGGCAAACCTCTTTTAAAAAAATGGTTGTCGCTGCGCCTACGGGAGTTGCGGCTATCAATGCCGGTGGCGTTACCCTTCATTCGTTATTTCAATTGCCGTTTGCCCCGTTCATCCCGTCAAAAGATGCCCGCCTGAATGACGAAGTCGGGCAGGCAAATGCCCCGACATCTGTCGGGGTCAACAGCCACTCGCTTTTGTCGCAGGTTCGTTATAATAAGGAAAAACTCAACCTGCTTCGCAATCTTGAATTGCTTGTGATTGATGAATCGAGCATGGTGGCTTCGCATACCGTTGATGCGATTGATACTATTTTAAGAAGCATAAGAAGAAGACATCAGCAGCCGTTTGGCGACACACAGGTTTTATTTATTGGCGACCTGCATCAACTCCCGCCAGTGGTGAAAAATCAGGAGTGGGAGTTTTTGAAAAACTATTATCCTTCCGTTTTTTTCTTTGACAGCATAGTGCTGAGAGAAAATGTTCCGGTGATGATAGAACTAAAAGAAATTTTTCGCCAGCAAGACAATGCTTTCATTGAAGTGCTGAATGAAATCAGGAATAACAATCTCACGAATGAAAATTTTAGTTTACTGAATTCGCGGCTCAAACGGAATTTTATTCCTGCTGATGCTGAAGGATATATTACGCTCACAACCCATAATTACCAGGCCGATGAGATAAACAAAAGAAAGCTGCAAAAACTGTCTGCACACTCACAAACCTACCATGCATCAATACAAGGTGATTTTCCTGAAAATCTGTATCCTGCCGAACCGGAACTTGAACTCAAAGAAGGAGCACAGACAATGTTTCTGAAAAATGATGTGGAAGGGGAAAAATATTTTAACGGAAAAATCGGCGTCATCACAGAGCTTGACGGGGATATGATAAAAGTAAAATGCAAAGGAGAGCAACAGGAGATAGAAGTAAAAAAACATGAATGGAAAAATGTGAACTACTCGCTTAATCCTGACACGCGCGAAATAACTGAAGAAGAATTGGGCAGTTTCCTGCAATACCCGCTGCGCCTTGCCTGGGCGATTACAATTCATAAAAGTCAGGGGCTTACTTTTGATAAACTGATTATTGATGCGGAAAATGCTTTTGCCAACGGGCAGGTGTATGTGGCGTTGAGCCGCTGCACTTCATTAGAAGGGTTGATTCTGACTTCCCATGTTAACCGGAAGTTCCTTGGCGCACATCAGAACCTGAAGGACTGGCAGGAAAAAAATCATGATGAAAAAAATCTGCAGCAGAAATTTTATGAATCAAGACAAAAGCATATTCAGCAGGAATTACAAAATATTTTTACATGGAAGAACTGGTTTTATGAATTGCGCGAACTAAATGATATTCTGAATGAACAGAAAGAGAATCTGCCATCGGAATGTTTTTCGTGGATTGCGGAACTGACCGAAAAGCAAAAGGCGCTGGACGAGGCGGCTGTTAAATTCAAAGAGCGCATGGTTGACCTATGCAATCAAAATCCTGTTGTGGAAGAAAATCAACCGCTCCAGAAGAGAATAAAAGATGCGGCAAATTATTTTTCTGCAGAGATTATGAAATGGAAAGAAAAATTCTTTAATCATCCACTCTCAACAGACACGAAAAAGACCGCTCGCAAAATTGATACTTCCTTAAATGAAATCAATTTTATTGTTCATGAAATTTTGCATAAGATAAATCACTGCAAAAACGGATTTTTACTGAATGATTATTTAAAGAACGGGAAGAAAGTTGTCCCGATATATCGGGATGGAAAAATACAAAGTTCTTATGCGCAGAATCAAATAAGGAATATCAGTTCAAAAGAATTAGAACACTCCGGATTGTATGATAGAATTGCTGAAATGCGTAATCGCATTGGAAGAAAAACCAGTCTTCCTCTTTATACAATATTCAGCAATAATGCTATTAAAAATGTGTGTATGAGTTTACCGGGCAACAAGGACGCATTACTGAAAGTAAAAGGATTCGGCAAAGCAAAAGTGAAAAAGTATGGTGATGAAGTGTTAGGGTTGGTACGCGAATACTGTCTTGAAAATAATCTTGAGCCGCAACATGGCCTCACCCCCAGCCCCTCTCCAAAGGAGAGGGGAGGGAAGGGAAAAAAGTCAACCACGGTGGAAGAAACCCTGAAACATTTCAAACAGGGCAAAAGCATAGAGGAAATTGCAAGGGAAAGAAATCTTGTAGTAAGCACTATTGAAGGACATTTTGCACAGGCGATAAAATATGGTTTAGTTCACATTGAGGAATTAATGTCTATGGAAGAAGTCAATAAAATTGCCGGATACTTTCCTCCCAATGCAGATTTTATTCAACTGTCTGGTATAAAATCCCGATTACTTGGGACTGAAATTGTCTCCTATGGCAAGCTCAAAATGGTTTTGGCATGGCTGCAAAAAGATAAATGAATGGGGTTGATGATGTATAACACTCTTGCAATATCAATGCCTGAGGATTTATTATAAATAAAGACATGGTAACTTCTATTCGTGCTACCCTTAAAAGAAAATTTCTTGCCGGACTGATTGTCTCAATCCCTGCGGTAATTACTGCTTTAGTCATCGTATGGTTTTTTGAGTTTGTTGACGGCATACTGGGCCCCATTTACAACAAGATGTTAGGCTACAATGTACATGGCCTCGGGTTCATTTCTGCCGTAATTCTGATATTTCTTATCGGAATAATATCAACAAATGTATTCGGTAAAAAGTTAATAGGGTTTTTTGAGAAGGCTGTTGTCAGAATACCTGTATTCAAAGGTATTTATGCGGCAATAAAGCAGCTTGTTGACGCATTTTCGCCTGAAAACAAAAGTTCATTCAAAAAATTTGTGATAGTTGAATACCCCAGACAAGGAGCCTATGCCTTTGGCTTTCTGACAAAGGAGTGTACGATAAAAGCATCTAAGAGCGGAAAGGAATCATGCCTCAGGGCAGTATATGTTCCTACGAATAATCTGTATCTCGGCGAGATAGTCCTGCTGGGCGAAGGCGATGTCTTCTATACGGATATTCCCATAGAGGAGGGGATAAGGATAATACTTTCAGGCGGCATTGCAGCTCCATCCCGGATATCGGAGTCAAAAGAATGAAACTTGCAGTGGTTATCCTTGCAGCAGGACGCGGTGAAAGGATGGGTTCTCCCTTGCCGAAAGTTCTGCATGGGATTTTTGACAAACCTATGCTGCAGTGTGTGATTGATTCCGCTGAGAAGCTAAGGCCATTAAGAATCATAGCTGTGGTCGGGAAGAACTTCAAGGAGATTAGGAAGTCAATAAAGCCCGGGAATATTTTATTTGCAGTACAGAAAAAACCCAACGGGACAGGCGACGCACTATTAAGGGCAAAGACATTGCTGAAAGATTTCAGAGGCACGATACTCGTATTAAACGGCGATGTCCCGCTCATCACATCAGAGACATTGAAGAAATTTCTGAGTTTGCACCTGAAAGGCAGGAATGATATTTCTCTTATCTCTTTTGCTGCAACAAATCCTGCTTCATACGGAAGAATATTAAGGGACAGAAATAGTCGTATTAACTCAATTGTAGAAGATAAGGATGTGACAGAGGCTCAGAGAAAAATCACTGAGGTTAACAGCGGAGTATATGCCATAGAATCCGGCGTCTTATCCTTGCTTAAAGAAATTCCGCTGAATATTGCAAAGGGCGAGTATTACCTTACGGATGTTATCGGCATCGCCAGAAACAAGGGCTATAAAATGAACGCCTATTGTATAGGCTCTGAGGATGAGATGATGGGAGTTAATACAGCATCCGAACTGATGAAGGCGCGAAAAGTATTCAGGGAAAGACTGGTTGATGCCTGGATTAAAAAAGGCGTTACATTTCTTGACCACGATTCAGTCTTTATCTCAGGCAATGTTGTTATAGGAAAGAATACAATTATTTATCCTGATGTCTGTCTTGAAGGCATGACTGAAGTAGGCAGCGGATGCACCATATATCCGAATGTGCGCATTGTTGACAGCGTTATCAAAGATGGAGCTGTAGTGAAGGACTCTACTGTGATTGAAGGTTCTATTGTAAGGGCAAGGGCAGTGGTGGGCCCTTTTGCTCATATCAGGCCGGGATGCGATATCGGATCCGAGGCAAAGATAGGGAATTTTGTTGAGATAAAAAAATCTGTGATAGGCGACAGGACAAAGGCATCTCATCTCAGTTACCTCGGTGACGCCTCTATAGGAAAGGGCGTCAATATCGGAGCAGGCACCATAACATGCAATTATGACGGCAAAAAGAAAAACAGGACAACAATTGAAGACGGCGCTTTTATAGGCAGCGACACTCAGTTGGTTGCGCCTGTAAAAGTTGGCAAAGGCGCATATGTAGGCGCAGGCTCTACCATTACCAAGTGTGTTCCTGCCATGTCGCTTTCAGTGAGCAGGGTAGATCAAAAGAACATAGAGGGATGGGCGATTAAAAGACAGTTCAAAATTCAAAGTTCAAAATTCAAAGTTAACAAGAAAAAGAGAAAATAGCATGAATTTTTTATTAAACTTTCAACTCTTAACTCTTAACTCTTAACTTTTGTAATATGTGCGGGATAATAGGTTATACAGGCAAAAAGAATGCGGTTTCAATAATACTTGAAGGGCTCAAGCGCCTTGAATACAGGGGCTATGATTCTGCGGGAATCGCATTTTTTAATGAAAGAGGCGTAGAGATCAGGAAGTGCACAGGGAAGATTAAAGACCTGTACGCGATTATAGACTCTGACAAACCGTTCAGCGCTACCGCCATAGGACACACAAGATGGGCGACTCATGGAAAGCCTTCAGAAGAAAATGCGCATCCTCACAAGTCAGGCGGGATAATAATTGTGCACAACGGGATAATAGAAAATTATTTACAGCTTAAAAAGAAACTGATAGATGAAGGTTATAAGTTTACCTCAGAGACCGACACAGAGGTTCTATGCCATCTGATAGAAAAATATGCCGCTGATTATCCTTTGGAAGATGCTGTCAGGAAAGCGCTTAAAGAGGTCAGGGGCGCATATGCGCTTGCAGTGATAAATGAAAAAGAACGCGGCAAGATTGTCGGCGTACGAAAAGACAGCCCGCTTGTTGTCGGCCTTGGTGACGGAGAATTTTTCCTTGCGTCTGATGTGCCTGCTTTTCTCAATTATTCAAGAGATGTGATATTTCTTAATGATGGAGAGATGGTTATTATGACAGGTGACGGCGTGGTTGTGACAACCCTTGACGGTGCGCCTGTTCAGAAGGAAGTCGTTTCTGTTTCATGGAGCCCTGCTATGGCTGAAAAAGGCGGCTATAAACATTTTATGCTCAAAGAGATATATGAGCAGCCAAGGGCGATTGCGGATACTTTAAGAGGAAGGTTTTATCCTGAAAGCGGTCAAGTGAATATGGATGAATTTGGCATAAAAGAGGAAGACCTGAGAAAGGCACAAAAGATTTTCATTGTTGCCTGCGGCACGTCATGGCATGCCGCCCTTATCGGAAAATATATGATAGAGGAATTGGCAAGGGTTCCTGTAGAGGTTGATATAGCATCAGAATTCAGATACAGAAACCCGGTGATTGGGCAGGACAGCCTTTTAGTAGCTATAACGCAGTCAGGAGAAACAGCAGATACGCTTGCAGCCCAGAGAGAAGCAAAGAGGCTCGGGGCAAAGACCCTAAGCCTATGCAATGTTGTCGGCAGCACCTCATCAAGAGAGGCTGATGCTGTGTTCTATACTCATTCAGGGCCTGAGATCGGCGTTGCATCAACAAAGGCATTCACCACACAGATAGTAGGGCTTTATCTCTTTGCGGTAGGACTCGGCAGGCTTAAGGGAACTGTAAACAGTGATTCAGCTATGGGATTGCTTAGGGATCTCCTTTTTCTGCCGGGGCTGGTTGAGAAGGTTATCGCGGCGGATAATGTAATTGAACGCATAGCAAAGGAACTGTTTAAGGCTGATGATTTCCTGTATATGGGGAGGGGGATAAATTATCCAATTGCGCTTGAAGGCGCTCTTAAACTAAAGGAAATATCTTACATTCATGCTGAAGGTTATCCCGCAGGAGAGATGAAACATGGTCCAATAGCGCTTATTGACGAGGCGCTTCCATCTGTATTTTTAGTGCCAAGGGGCAGACTTTATGAGAAAGTTCTATCTAATATAGAAGAAGTAAGAAGCAGGGGGGGCAGGATTATAGCAGTAACTGACGAGGGCAACAAAGAGGTATGCAGCCGTTCCGATTATTGCATCTCTGTGCCTGAGACTAATTCTTTTTTGTCGGCAATTTTGATGGCAATCCCGCTGCAGCTTCTTGCGTATCATATAGGAGTGCTGAGAGGATGCGATGTTGACCAGCCCAGAAATCTGGCTAAAAGTGTAACCGTTGAGTGATATCCGTTTTAGAAGCAGTATGGACACACATAGTCTGTATTTGTTAATCTAAAGAAAGAGCCATAATGTCAAAAGAGATTTTATTGAACGACCTGAATCCCCGGCAAAAAGAAGCGGTGCTCCATGAAGGAAGTCCGCTTCTTGTGCTTGCCGGCGCAGGCAGCGGTAAGACGAGGGTCATTACTCATAAGTTTGCGTATTATGCAAAGTCAAACAAGGTTTCTCCGCATTCAATATTTGCTGTCACTTTTACAAACAAGGCCTCCGATGAGATGAAGCGCAGAATAGCCATGCTTATCGGAAAGGATATGGACGGTTCATGGATAGGCACATTCCATTCGCAGTGCAACAGGATACTCAGAAAAGAGATAAAGGCGATAGGATACAACAATAATTTTTTAATATACGATGCTGACGACCATTGTAATCTTATAAGGCATATACTGAAGGAGTTCAGGATATACGAGGCGATGTATAAAGGGGTTGCTTCAAGGATAAGTTCTTTGAAATCTTCACTCGTAACCCCGAGCAGGTTTCTTTCTAAGACGGACGGTTTCGGTTTTGATGAAAAACTTGCGAAGGTGTATGTGAGATATCAGGATGAACTCAAGAGGTCCAATGCGCTGGATTTTGATGACCTTATAATGCTTACGGTAAAACTTTTTGAGGAGAACCCTGCATTGCTTGAAAAATACCGGACTATATTTAATTATGTTCTGGTTGACGAATTTCAGGATACAAACTATGCGCAATACCGCCTGTTAAAATTGCTTGCCGCAAGGGACAATATCTGTGTTGTCGGCGATGATGACCAGAGCATATATAAATTCAGGGGCGCTGATGTCAGAAATATTCTTAACTTTGAAAATGATTTCCCGCGGGCAAAGGTCATAAAACTTGAACAGAACTATCGCTCAACACAGAACATACTTGATGTCTCAGGCGCAGTAATAGCAGGGAATCAGGACAGAAAGGCAAAGAAATTATGGACGGAGAGGGGCTGCGGCGAGAAGGTCTATCACTGCTGGTTCAATACAGAGGAAGACGAGGCAAAACATATAGCAGCAATGATAAAGGAACTTTACCTTAAAGGCGAATGCCGCTATAAGGATTTTGCCGTTCTTTACAGGGTAAATTTTCAGGCCAGGGCCATAGAGGATGCCCTCAAAGACGAGATGATCCCGTATCGTGTTATGGGTGGAATAAGTTTCTATCAGCGGAAGGAAATAAAGGATATTATTGCATATATGCGGCTTGCCGTGAATCCTGACGACAATGTAAGCCTCAGACGGATAATAAACTGCCCTCCAAGAGGAATAGGCGCTGCAACGCTTTCAAAGGTGGAGCATGAAGCAAAAAACAAATCGTTAAGCCTGTTTGCTGCGATTAAGACGATATTAAAGGCAAACAGCGTTGCTTTGTCTGTAAGGGAAAAACTCAACGGATTTGTCAAGATCATTGAGCATATCACTTCTGATGAATACAGATCAGCCGCTGACATGCTGAAGGCGATAATTGAAAAAACAGGATATATGGATTTTATTGAGGAGGAGAAAACTCATAATATATATGAACTTATTGCATCTGCGGAGGGAAAAGATATAGGTGATTTCAGCGACAGGGCAGCGCTTTTGACCGCTATGGATGATGTTAATGCAGAGAATTCTGTGTCGCTCATGACGCTGCACAGCACAAAAGGACTGGAGTTCCCTGTTGTTTTTGTTGCGGGCCTTGAAGACGGGCTGATGCCGTATTTCAAGGCGCTTCAGAATGAAGATGAGATATCCGAAGAGCGGAGGTTATTCTATGTTGGCATGACGCGGGCAAAGGATGTGCTGTGGCTTACCGGCACGAAAAAGAGAAGGTTATATACAAAGGTGCAGGAACAGGAGCCGTCGAGATTTCTTGCCGATATACCGCAGCAGTGTTGTCAGCGCATAGAGAAATCGGCAAGCCCTCAGCCTCTCACAGTCTCGGTAAGGAAAACTGTTCAGTTTAAAAAGCCGATGTTGTATGTTGTCGGCTGCAGGGTAAAGCATCCCAAATGGGGCGTAGGCGTTATAAGGGAATGTTACGGGGATGAAGATGAACAGAAAGTCATGGTAAATTTCCCGGTTATAGGAGTGAAGAGACTGGCTCTCAGGTTTGCAAACCTTGAGAAGATATGAAAATATCTGTTGAATACATATCAAAACTTGCAAGGCTGTCAGTTTCCGAGAAAGAAAGGGAGGCTTTTAGCGCGCAGCTTCAAAGTATTCTGAGTTATATGGAAAAGCTCAATGAGCTTGATACAAAAGATGTTGAACCAACTTCTCATGTAGTATCATTAAGCAATGTAATGCGCGACGATGTTCAGAGAGATTCAATATCAAGGGAAGATGCGCTTGCAAATGCTCCTGACCGCACTGATAAATTTTACAGGGTGCCAAAGATAATAGAATGAAACATTCATGTCTCAAAGAGGCACAAAGAGTGATGAAAATGTTAGTTGCCGATAACAACACTGTCATTCCCCGATTTAATCGGGGAATCCAGTTTCTTTGCTCTGGATTCTCTGGTCAAGCCAGAGAATGACAATATATTAATTGCTTACAGATCGGTAGGTTAGAGGTATTTTCAGGTGAAAGTTAAAAGTTTAAAGTTAAGAGTTAAAAGTTTTATTAAAACGGTTCACGGTTCACGGTTCACGGTTCACGGTTCACGGTTCACTGTTCACTTGTCGGAGGCCATATGCTAAGGTGCATGCTCAGGGCGAAGATACACATGGCAAGTGTGACGGAGGCAAATCTTGAATATGAGGGCAGCATCACCATAGATGAGGATATACTCAAGAAAGCCGGAATCCTTCCCTATGAGCAGGTCATGATAAGCAACCTCAACAACGGCGAGAGGTTTGAAACTTATGTAATACCCGGCAGAAAAAATTCAGGCGTGATATGCCTGAACGGGCCTACGGCAAGAAAGGGCGCTGTCGGCGACAGGGTAATAATATTCTGCTACGGATACTTTGAAGACAAGGACATAAGAAAGTTCAAGCCCAGGATAGTCATCCTTGATTCAGGGAATAAGGTTTCTAAGGTTAAATAGATTTGGGTGATACCAGAATTTGAAAATAGTTCTTCCAAGATGAAAATCCTCGTTACAGGCGGCGCAGGGTATATAGGCAGTCATGTTGTGAAGGCATTGGGAGAGGCTGGTTATGAGGTTCTTACATATGACAATCTCTCCACCGGCAATAAGTGGTCTGTTTTATATGGCGAGTTAATAGTCGCTGACCTTTCTGACAAAGAAACATTAAAGAAAACAATTGTCAAGTTCAAGCCGGATGCCATTATGCATTTTGCCGCATCCATTGTTGTCCCTGAGAGTGTCAGATTGCCGCTTAAATACTATCAAAATAATACTGTAAATACCCTGAATCTTCTGGAAACTATGATGGCATGCGGCGCAAGAAACTTTATATTTTCGTCGACTGCCGCTGTTTATGGCAATGCTGAAAAAATGCCGGTAGGCGAGAACGCACCGATGAATCCTATTAATCCCTACGGCTCATCAAAAATGATGGTAGAAAAGATTTTGAGAGATATGCATTTGGCGGACAATGATTTCAACTATGTATCGCTAAGGTATTTTAATGTCGCCGGAGCTGATGGTGGGTGTAGAATAGGGCAGGCATATAAAGAATCAACGCATTTGATTTCAAGGGCTCTGAAAACAGCCAAGGGAGAATTTGAAAAATTGCAGGTTTTTGGGACAGATTATCCTACTCCTGATGGAACTTGCATAAGGGATTACATCCACGTTGATGATATTGCGGATGCTCACATTCTTGCCCTCAAATATCTTTTAGATGGAGGCAAGTCGGAGACTCGACTCTACGAGAGTGAAGTCTTTAATTGCGGGTATGGACACGGATATTCGGTTCGGGAGGTGGTTAACACTTCTAAAAAAGTAACAGGGATTGACTTTAAAGTTGAGGAAACCGGCAGAAGAGAAGGAGACCCGTCAATCTTAATCGCTGATAACACAAAAATAAAACAAGGACTTAACTGGAAGCCAAAATATGATGACCTTGAATATATTATAAAGACTGCATGGGAATGGGAAAATAGTTATCCTGAAAAACACAGTTAATAAGACGGCTATAAGTAAGGATACATTCTTGTCATTCTCCGGCTTGACCGGGGGATTGACCGGAGAATCCAGAAAGGCGCTGGATGCCCGATTAAGAACTTCGGGCATGACGTCAAAAAAGAAGTTGCATGTGTCCTTACTAATGACTGCATTAGTAACAAGTTAGAATCCCCCCCAAAAATCTCTTGACAGAAAAATGCTTTTGCCATAAACTGAACATAAGTTCACATGAACAAGCGTTCAGGTATAGAGTCAAAAAAGAGGATTATTGATGCTGCGCTGGGGTTGTTCTCGGAGTATGGCTACTCTAAGGCGAGCATGAGGATGATTGCTAATGCCGCCAGTATAAGCATCGGCGGCCTCTATCTGTATTTCAAAAATAAGGATGAGCTTTATCTTACTCTTATTGAATCCCGGCTGGACGAGCTTGCGGATATGACGAGAAAGTCTCTGAAAGATATAGATGACCCTGCAGAGGCTGTAAGCAAGTTCATATCACTGCACCTTGCTTATGCCAAAAGACATAGAGAACTTATACTTGTTCAGGGAAGGGAACACGGATTCGCATTCGGTATCAGCGCAAAAAGGAAGTTCTTTAAGACGCAGAGAGGATTTATTGAGGGCATTATAAGAAAGGGAATAAGGTCGGGAGTGTTTAAAAAGTGCAATGTAAAGGAGACTGCAAAGATAATTACCTGCACTCTCAGGGGTTTTGTTCTTTCTCTCTTTGTCGAGGCGGATTCGCTTTTCTCTCCCCATGAGTGCAGCAAGCTGCTGCTTAACGGCCTTTTGAAAAAGGAGTAAAACGTGAAGAAAATAGTTTTTTTTGTGTTGTTTATTCTTTTATTGGGAGCAAATTGTTACGCAGTTGAATACAGCCTTGAAGACCTCTACAGAATTGCATTAGAACGTTCTGAGAGAATAAAAATATCAGAGGAAGACCTGTTCATTGCGCAGAAGGGGAAGGATAAGGCGGTGGCGGCGCTTATGCCAAAGCTCTCAGGTTTTGGAAGTTATACGAAATATACGGAAGATAAATATTCTTCTTCAAACACGCTTATTCAGCCCGAAGATTCCAAGTCTTGGGGGATGAGACTTGACCAGTCATTTTCACTGAGCGGAAGAGAGCTTACCGCTTTTAACATATCAAAGGGAAATATTGAGAAAAACAGATATGACCTCCATGCAGTCAAAGAGGAATACCTTCTTAGCGTCTCGGATGCCTATTATGGAGTGCTCAAGGCAAAGAAGGCTCTTGAGATTTCAAAGTCAAGCGTTGATAGATTAAAAAAGCACAGGGATGCTGCAAGTATAAGATTAAAGGTCGGTGAGCTGACAAAGACTGCGCTTTTGAGGGCAGAGGCAGAGTTGTCAGGCGCACAGTCAGATGAGATAAAGGCAAAAAACGCACTGGAACTTGCAAAGGCTGTTCTTGCAAGGATTGCAGGTATTGAGAGGGATTATGCTTTAAAAGACAGCCGGCAGCCTTCTGTTGACAACCTATTGTCTCCGGAACCGGACTTAGTGACTGCCAGCTGCCAGCCGGAACCAATGAACTGTTTTAAAACAATCGCTCTGTCAGAGCGGGTTGAACTTAAGGGTCTTGAGGTTCAGAAGAAGATAGGAGAGGAGCAGGTTAAGTATACACAAGGCTCTCACTGGCCCACGCTTTCAATAGAAGGAGTTTATTCAAGAAAGGACGAAGATCCTGCAGCTTCAACTCTCAATAAGAATAGCGCATACGGAGGTTTTAAGCTAAGCATCCCGATTTTTGAGGGAGGATTGAGGACGGCAGAAGTTAAAGAGGCAGAGGCAAGGCAGAGACAGGCAGCGCTTTTATATGAGGACAAAAAGAAGTCAATAGACATCGAGGTTGAAAGCGCCTATCTCGACCTGATAACCCAAAAGGGAATCATGGAAAAGTTTGAAGCGCAGACTTTATACGCGGCGGATAATTACAAAGCAGTCTCAAAACAGTTTGAGTTCGGTCTTGCAAACAGCATAGACGTTATGGATGCGAATACGCTTCTTGTCACAGCAGAAAGGCAATTGGCAGATGCAGGATATAACTATCAGTTGTCAGATTTAAGGCTGAAACGTGTGACAGGAATGCTGTTGAAGACAGTAAACAGTAAACAATAAACAGGATGAAGAAGTGAGGAAGCTATTATATACACTTACAGGAGCGATTCAGTTATGAAAAAAATACTGTTATTATGCTGTTTACTGTCCACTGTTTACTCTCTACTTTTTTTGCCTGCATGTTCAAGCAAGAAAGAACAATCAGTCAAAAAGCCCGTGGTGCCTGTGACTGTCGGCGCTGTGATTAAAAAAACAGTCCCTGTTCAGATCCGAGCCATAGGGAATGTTGAGGCTTATTCAACAGTATCTGTAAAGGCGCGTGTTGGGGGCGATCTTACGCATGTTTATTTTAGAGAGGGTCAGGATGTTAATAAGGGCGACATGCTTTTCACAATAGACCCCCGGCTTTATAAGACGGCGCTTGAGTCTGCTAAGGCTAATCTGGTTCGTGACACAGCATTGGCTAAAAAAGCCGATGAGGATTTACGCCGCTATACCGAGTTGTTACGCGATGAACTGGTCAGCCGTTCTCAGTATGAACAGATTTTTGCTAATGCTGAGGCGCTTAAGGCCACTGTGGATGCGGATAAAGCGGTGGTAGAAAATGCGCGCTTGCAGGTTGAATACTGCACAATATATGCCCCCATTGCAGGCAGAACAGGCAGTCTCTTAGTGAATCAAGGGAATCTGATTAAGGCAAATGACGATAAGCCGATGGTAATTATAAACCAGTTACAGCCTGTATATGTTAATTTTTCAGTGCCTGAGCAATATCTGCCTGAGATTAAAAAATACATGTCAGCAGGAAAATTAAATGTTGAGGCATTTTTGTCAAAGGAAGACAAAAAATCTTTTCATGGTGTTTTGTCTTTTATGGACAACACAGTGGATACCGCAACCGGCACAATCAAGCTTAAGGCAACCTTTAGTAATAAGGAAAAAGCCCTTTGGCCGGGGCAATTCGTAACTGTCCGAATTACTCTATCAAAGATACAGGATGCGGTAGTCGTTCCAACACAGGCAATACAGACAGGACAGCAGGGGCAATTCGTATTCGTTGTGAAAGATGGGACAGCGGAACTTCGACCGGTTACCGCGGGCATCACATATGAAGATGTAACGGTTATCGAAAAGGGGCTGTCAGCAGGTGATGAGGTGGTCACTGACGGCCAAATGCGCCTTATGCCCGGTGCAAAGGTCGAGATACGGAAGACGGGGCAACAGACTGGCGGCAAACCATAATCATAATTATGTTATTAATAGTCAAATATCTTAAAGAATTTTTAATATCTCTTGTAATGTTTTTTGGTTCTGTCATTCCCGCAGTTCTTAAGCGGGAATCCAGAGAAATAATCTGGATTTTCCGGTCAAGCCGGAAAATGACATTGAAGCGGAGTTCACTGTGAATATTTCAGATCTGTTTATAAAACGCCCTGTAATGACCAGCCTGGTCATGATGGCGGTGATGATTTCCGGGGTTTTTGCCTATCGGCTTTTGCCGGTAAATGACCTTCCAAACATAGACTTTCCGACCATACAGGTTTCTTCCAACCTGCCAGGGGCAAGCCCGGAAACTATGGCCAGCGCTGTTGCAACTCCGCTGGAGCGCCAGTTTTCGACGATTGCCGGTCTTGACTCAATGACATCAACCAATGGTCAGGGTGTGTCGGCTATTACGCTTAAGTTTGCCCTGGAGCGCGATATAGATGCTGCGGCACAGGATGTTCAGGCGGCAATATCCAAGGCTGCACGCCAATTGCCGCAGGACATGCCGAGTCCTCCGTCATATCAGAAGGTAAACCCGGCTGATCAGCCTGTTCTATACATAGCACTCAGTTCTCCGACTCTTCCTCTGTCGGATGTGAATGAGTTTGCCGATACAATCATTGTGCCGCGTATATCAATGATAAGCGGTGTGGCACAGGTTCTTGTTTACGGCTCGCAAAAGTATGCGGTGCGGGTTCAACTTAACCCTCAGGCTCTCGCAAACCGTAAGATAGGCATAGATGAGGTTTCGTCTGCTTTGGCACGGTGGAACGTTAACCTGCCGACTGGCGGGCTTCAGGGAGACAAGCAGGCATTCACTATACAGGCAACCGGTCAACTTTATGATGCCGAGGCGTTCAGGCCGATGATTGTGACGTACCGGAACGATTCACCAGTTCGTCTGCAGGACATTGCAAAGGTGACGAACAGTGTGGAAAACGACAAGATTGCAGCATGGTTTAACTCTGGGGGCAAATCCACGAGGGCTATTGTTTTGGCTATCCAGCGGCAGCCGGGCACGAACACTATAGAGGTTGTTGACAGCATAAAGAAGCAAATCCCCGGTTTTCGCAGCCAGTTGCCCGGCAACGTTCAGCTCAACATTCTCTTCGACCGCACGGAATCTATCCGGGCTTCAGTGGCGGACGTCAAATTCACTCTGATACTTACCATTGCTCTGGTTATTCTGGTAATTTTTCTTTTCCTTCGCAACCTGTCAGCCACAGTTATCCCAAGCTTAGCGCTACCGCTCTCCATCATAGGCACGTTTGCGGCAATGTACGGTCTGGGATTCTCGGTTAACAATGTAACCCTGATGGCGCTGACTCTGTCGGTGGGCTTTGTGGTGGATGACGCTATCGTCATGCTCGAAAACATTGTACGCCACATGGAGCACGGGGAAAAGCCGATGGAGGCTGCCTTCAGGGGTTCAAAGGAGATAGGCTTTACTATCATCTCCATGACTCTCTCACTGGTGGCGGTATTTATTCCAGTCCTTTTTATGGCTGGCATGCTTGGAAGAATGTTACATGAATTCGCCGTGACCATCACGGTTTCAATACTGATTTCGGGCGCTGTTTCCCTTACCCTCACGCCAATGCTTAGCAGCCGTTTCCTCAAGCCGCAAACCGAAAAGCGGCATGGACGTTTGTACAATATTATGGAGCGTTTTTTCGACGGTATGCGCAATCTTTATAAGAAGACCCTCAAGATAATGCTTGGCCGGCGCCGTGCCGTGATGGTAATTACCGTGGTCATGGCAGTACTGACGGTCTGGCTTTTCACGAAGATGCCGACCGGTCTTCTTCCGTCTGATGACATCGGCGCTATATTCGCCATTACAGAAGGCGCACAGGGTATCTCCTTTGAGGACATGAAGCGGCACCAGCAGAAACTGGCAGATATAGTTTTTCAGGACCCGGACATTGAAGCTTTCATGTCATCCGTCGGCGCAAGCGGATCACGGGTAGGCTCAAACAGCGGCTTCATGTTCATTAAACTTAAGCCTCGCAACGAACGCAAGCTTAATGCTGACCAGATAATCCAGGGGCTTCGGCCTAAGGTGATGGGAGTCCCGGGTGTTTTGATGTTTATGCAGAACCCGCCTCCAATCCGCCTTGAGGCAACCATGTCAAAGGCACAGTACCAGTTTGTCCTTCAGAGCCCGGAGACAGATGAACTTTATAAGAATGCAACGGACTTTGAGATGAAGTTGCGAGGACTGCCGATGTTGCAGGACGTGACGAGCGATCTGCAGATCAAGAATCCACAGGTTAATCTCGAGATCGACAGGGATAGGGCGGCAACCTTCGGCGTCACAGCACAGCAGATCGAGGACTCCCTGTACTCTGCATATGGCGCAAGGCAGGTTTCAACAATATATTCTCCTTCAAACCAGTACAAGGTTATCATGGAGCTCGAGCCGCAGTATCAGATGGATCCGTCAGCTCTAAGCATGCTTTATGTTCGTGCGAACACCGGTCACCTCGTGCCGCTGTACTCATTAGCGACGCTCAAAAAAGGGCTTGGCCCATTGTCTGTTAACCACCTTGGTCAGATCACCGCTGTCACTATTTCCTTTAACCTCAAACCAGGCACTCCGCTGGGTGATGCTGTGACTGCCGTTGAGAAGGAAGCAAAAAACCTGCCTGCCGCCATTACTACAGGATTCCAGGGGACGGCACAGGTCTATCAGGCTTCTACGAAAGGGCTTGCTATGCTCCTGCTCCTTGCCATTGTCGTGATTTATATCGTACTCGGCATACTCTATGAGAGTTATATCCACCCCCTGACTATTCTTTCGGGCCTGCCGTCAGCAGGTTTCGGAGCGCTAATAACTCTGTTAATCTTCGGCAAGGACCTGAACCTGTACGCCTTTGTTGGGATTATAATGCTTGTGGGCATAGTGAAGAAGAATGCCATCATGATGATAGATTTTGCATTAGAGGCACAGCGAAACGAGGGGAAAAAGCCGATGGACGCGATTTATGAAGGCGCCATCATCCGTTTCAGGCCTATTATGATGACAACGATGGCAGCACTCATGGGCACCCTGCCGATAGCCATCGGATTCGGCGCAGGAGCGGAATCGCGCCGTTCTCTCGGACTTGCAGTTGTCGGAGGGCTTATCGTCTCCCAGCTTTTGACCCTTTACATTACGCCGGTTGTTTACGTTTACATGGAGGCATTTCAGAAAAATATTTCCGGCTGGTTTGGAAGAAAAGGGAATAAGGATAAAGTGATTCTCCACAGCGCAAACTGAATTACAGAGGATGAAAATGGAAGACGGCAGGATATTAACTAACGGTAATCACAAAAGGAAGATAATTATCGCCTTTGTTTTTGCCGCTGTTTCAATCGCAGGAATTATTGCAGGTTTCTTTTATGTCAGATATAAGAGCACTCATATCTCAACAGATGATGCCTTTATTGACGGCCGTATTCATACCATATCCTCTAAGGTGCAGGGAACAATAAAGAATATATATGTCAATGACAACCAGCTTGTAAGGAGGGGGGATATCCTTCTTGAGATAGATTCTGAAGATTACGGTTTGCGTACAAAAGAGGCATTATCAGGGCTTGACGCCGAAAAGGCAAAGATATCTGAAATTAAATATAGGCTTCAAACAGCAAAACAGCAGTTCGAAGAGCTTAAGGCAGCACTTGGTGCTGCAAAGGCTAACCTTGAGCTTCAGGAAGCAAATATGAGGCAGGCAGATGCGGATTTGAAAAGGGCAGAGAATCTCCTCAAAGAAGAGATTATTCCGAAAGAAAAATACGAGAAGATAAAAACAGGATACGATGTTACATTTGCGCAGGTAAAGGCTGCAAAGGAAGAACTCAGCCAGATGCATGCGCGTCTTGAAACACAGAAAGCATTTATTAAGCAGACAGAGTCTTCCATAGAGCCGCAAAAGGCATTGGCAAAACAGAAAGAGGCATCGCTTGGAGCTGCAGAGCTTAACCTGAGTTATACAAAGGTTATTGCACCGGCTGACGGTTATGTTACAAAGAAGTCAGTCGAATTTGGCAATCATATTCAGGCAGGACAGCCTTTGATGGCTGTTGTGCCGCTTGATGATATATGGATTACAGCAAACTATAAAGAGACACAGCTTGCAAAGGTGAGGGTTGGTCAGAAGGTTGAGATTAAGGTTGATACATATACAGCCAAAAAATTTAATGGCAGGGTTGAAAGCATTATGGCCGGCACAGGCGCTGTCTTTTCACTGTTTCCGCCAGAGAATGCAACAGGAAATTATGTCAAGGTTGTGCAGAGGATACCTGTAAAAATTATTCTTGATAAGGGGACGGATCCTGAGCGCATTTTAAGGATAGGGATGTCTGTTGAAGCGACAATAATTGCGGGGAAATAGATGTAAGATGCGGAGATTAAAAATAAATCTATCATGCATCCTGTATCTTGCATCATGGAGCATGGAATTAAAAAGTGAGTAAGTGGATTATTGCATTAACAGTAATGCTTCCCACTCTTATAGAGATTATCGACACCTCGGTTGTTAATGTCGCCCTTGATCATATCCGGGGAAGCCTTTCAGCAGGTATAGACGAATCAACATGGACAATAACATCTTATCTTGTTTCTAACGCAATAATAATACCGATGACAGGATGGCTGAGCAGGCTTTTTGGAAGAAAGAGGTATCTGATTTTTTCTATATCATTATTCACCCTGAGTTCCCTGCTTTGCGGTTCTGCATGGAGTCTCCAGAGCCTCGTGTTTTTCAGAATACTTCAGGGCATCGGCGGCGGCGCCATGATGCCTATTTCTCAGTCTATACTCCTTGAGACATTTCCACCGAGACAGCACGGCATGGCAATGGCAATATTCGGCGTGGGAGTAATGTTCGGCCCTATTATCGGCCCTTTGCTTGGGGGCTGGATTACTGATAACTGGTCATGGAACTGGATATTCTTTATCAACATACCCATAGGTATCGTCTCAATCCTTATGACTGTATTCTTTATAACAGACCCGCCTTATATGAAGAGGATGAAGATGAAGATAGATTACTGGGGGCTTGCATTCCTTGCTATCGGACTTGGATGCCTCCAGATAGTGCTTGATAAAGGCCAGATGGAGGACTGGTTTTCATCAGGATTCATTACATGGCTTACGATAATATCTGTTTCATCACTCATTTTTTTTGTGATAATTGAGTTCTTTGCAGAGCATCCTATAGTTAATCTGAGAGCATTCAAGAACATTTCATTCAGTGCCGGGAATATTGTCATGTTCTTTGCGTTTTTCAATCTCTTTGGAAGTATTGTGCTTCTTCCGATATTCCTTCAGACACTGATGGGCTACACTGCTACACTTGCAGGAGTGGTGCTTGGTCCCGGAGGAATCGCAACTCTTATAGCGATGCCTGTGGCGGGAATGCTTGTGACAAAGATGAATCCTAAGATACTGCTCGGTTCCGGCATAATCATAGCCGCTTATTCCACTCATTTAATGGCCTTGTTTAATCTTAATGCGGATTTCAATACAATCATATGGCCGAGGGTGGTGCTCGGCGTCGGGATGGGTTTTCTCTTTATTCCGCTTACAACAATGACAATGTCAAATGTGAAAAAGGAAGATATGGCAAATGCATCGGCTATCTATAATCTCCTCAGAAATCTTGGCGGCAGCTTTGGCGTTGCATTTATCACAACCATGATTGCAAGGCGAGCGCAGTTTCATCAGGTGCGAATAGTGGATCATCTTACACCATTTGATACTGCTTATCAGGCGGCATCTTCAAAGGCAGCCCAATTGTTTCAGTATAGAGGTGTTCCGGCGTCCGAGTCCGCTGATGCGGGACTGAGCGCCATCTATCATCAATTGCTCAGGCAGGCTTCCATGCTTTCATTCAATGATGCTTTTTATCTGTTGGGCGTGCTTTTGGTCTGCACGCTTCCACTGGTGTTATTTATGAAAACTGCAAAGAGAGGATTAGTTCACGGAGACATGCATTAAACATAAAAAATGTATTTTTGGGTTAAAATAAATAGATGGAAACAGTAGTCATTAAAGGCAGGAGGTAAAATATGAGAAAAGCCATTTTCACTATCGTGCTGCTCCTGTTAGTTCTTCCTTACAGCGCAGGGGCTGAGGAGGCCATAAAAACGAGCGAGGTTCTCGATCTGAAAAGGTGTGTTGAAATAGCCCTGCAAAAACACCCTGACATCGTTGCCGCTGCGGGTGAGGTGGAGGTAAATCAGAGCAGGATCGGTCAGGCAAAGGCTAATTATTATCCTCAGGTAGACCTGTCGTCAGGCTATAAAAAGTATTCGCCTGTTTCCAAGACCTCAAATAATTCCCTTGATGAATATAAGAGCAGCGCAACGCTTAAACAGAACATCTTTGATTTTGGAAAGACCGCAACCGAAGTGGAAATTCAGACGCTGAACCGCGAATCAACAAATTCTGACCTCAGGAATATAAAAGAAAGAGTAGTCTTAAATGTTAAACAAGCGTATTACGGATTTTTACAGGCAAAACAGAACAGGGATGTTGCCTTGGATACTGTTAAACAATTTGAACAGCACCTTCAGCAGGCAAAGGGGTTCTATGAAGCCGGCACAAAACCTAAATTTGATGTGACAAAGGCAGAGGTGGATTTAAGCAATGCAAGGCTTAATCTTATAAAGGCGGCAAACGCCCTCAGGATAGCCAAGGTTGTTCTTGATAATGCAATGGGTATGCCTAATGCTCCTGAATACATGATTGAAGATGCTCTTCTATATCAGAAATACAACATAACGCTCAAAGATGCGATTGATAAGGCATACGAGAACAGGCCGGACCTTAAGTCAGTAATCACAAAGAAGGCTGCTGCGGAGTCCTCAATAGACCTTGCTAAAAAGGGATACTATCCAACACTGTCAGGCAATGCCGGGTATGACTGGTCAGGTGAAAAACTTCCGCTTCAGGATGGCTGGAATGTAGGTGTGACCATTACGCTGCCTATATTCAGCGGCTATCTAACTGAACATCAGGTGAAAGAGGCAAGGGCAAAGTTGAATGTGGTTAAGGCTCAGGAGGAATCATTCAGGCAGGGTGTTCTTCTTGAAGTTCAGCAGGCATATCTTAATCTGCGGGAGGCTGAGGAGAGGATTTCTACCGCACAGCTTATTGTAAAGCAGGCGCAGGAAAACCTTGAGCTTGCAAACGGCAGATACGCAGCAGGACTGGGAAATCCTATTGAGGTTACGGATGCTCAGATTGCATACAGCAATGCAAAGACATCGCATATTCAGGCTCTCTCGGACTACAATGTTGCAATGGCAAGTCTTGAGAAAGCAATGGGGGTTAGATAATGAAGAAAATTCTTATCGGCATCGCAATTGTTATTGTGCTCGGTATTGTTGTCTTTATTGCATTCAGGAAGAAAGAGAACGGATTAAACTTCAGAACCGAAAAAATCAGCAAGGGGGACATAGTTGAGACGGTTACTGCTTCAGGGAATGTAAATGCGGTAACCACCGTGCTTGTCGGCACTCAGGTCTCAGGGACAATAAAGACTATTTATGCTGATTTCAATTCGCCTGTTAAGAGGGGACAGCTTATAGCGCAGATTGACCCTGCGACATTTGAGGCTCAGGTTGAGCAGGCAAGAGCAAATCTGCTTTATGCCAAGGCAAATCTGGAGAAGGCCGATGCGTCTTTTATTGATGCAAAGAGGACAATGGAGAGGAATAAAGCGCTTTTCTCAAAGGATCTCATTGCCAGAAGCGAGGTTGACACAGCAGAGACAAATTATGAAACGTCAAAGGCTCAGATAAATGCGTCAAAGGCTCAGATTGCACAGGCAGAGGCATCTTTGAAGGTTGCAGAGACCAATCTAAGATATACAAGAATTATTTCGCCTGTTAACGGCATAGTTGTTTCAAGGAATGTGGATGTCGGGCAGACTGTTGCCGCAAGTTTTCAGACGCCGACTCTTTTCACTATTGCGCAGGACCTCACAAAAATGCAGATAGATACGAATGTGGCTGAGGCTGACATAGGCAAGGTAAAGCAAGGGCAGACTGTTGAGTTCACTGTTGACGCCTACCCTGACAGCCCTTTTAAAGGCAGTGTCTCTGAGATAAGGAACGCACCGATTACCGTTCAGAATGTTGTCACCTATGACGTGGTAGTCAAGGTACACAACCCTGAACTGAAACTCAAACCAGGTATGACCGCAAACGTATCAATCATCGTTTCGAGCAAGAAGGATGTCCTCAGGATTCCCAATGCGGCCCTCCGTTTCCGGCCCTCGGAAAATAGCGGTATGACTCGACAAAAGCCGAAGGGCAGCGGGGTCTGGGTCCTTGAGAACAAGAAACCGAAACGCATCGCAATAACCACCGGCATAAACGACGGCACGTATACAGATCTGCTTTCGGGAGAAGTCAGGGAGGGACAGGAGATTATCGTGGATTCTCTTGCAAAACCCAAGAACCAGTCCCAGTCGTCAGGGCCGCGCATGCGTTTCTGATATGGCCCTTATCGAAACACAGGAGATCACCAAGACCTATAGGCTCGGTGATATAGCGTTGAATGCCCTCAATACTGTTTCACTCATTATTGAGAGGGGGGAATTCATAGCCATCATGGGGCCTTCAGGCTCGGGTAAGTCTACGTTCATGAACATCCTCGGCTGTCTTGATAAGCCGACGAGCGGAAGGTATCTCCTTGAAGGGATCGATGTGGCACATATGAACAGGGATGAACTGGCATCCATACGGAACAAAAAAATAGGCTTTGTCTTTCAGGGATTCAATCTTCTGCCGAGGACTTCAGCGCTGGAGAATGTTGAGCTTCCGCTGCTCTATGACGGGTTTCCCGCAAAGGAGCGGGCGGACCGGGCAGCAGCAGCCCTTGCAACAGTCGGGCTTGCAGGCAGGGGAAACCACCACCCGAACCAGCTTTCAGGAGGTCAGCAGCAGAGGGTGGCCATTGCAAGGGCGCTTGTAAATAATGCGCCGATAATCCTTGCAGACGAGCCGACAGGCAATCTTGACACAAAGACAAGCGCTGAGATAATGGAGCTTTTTACGAAGCTGAATGCAGAATCAAATATCACAATAATACTTATAACCCATGAGGCTGATATAGCAGCATACAGCAGGCGGGCAATAAAATTTCGCGACGGCTGTATTGTGAGTGATGAGGTAACCCCCGTTAGAAATCTTCAATTTCTAAACGGGGCAAATAAAAAACGAGCGCTAAAGACATGATTAATATACCTTCAACATTGAAAATATCATTCAGGGCATTAAGGGTGAACAAGATGCGTTCAGCCCTTACAATGCTTGGCATTGTTATCGGAGTGGGCGCAGTGATTGCGATGCTTGCTGTGGGGAAAGGCGCCAGCCAGAAAATAGCAGACCAGATAGCAAGTATAGGAAGCAATCTTCTTATAATACTGCCGGGCTCAACTTCGGCAGGGGGGGTGAGAATGGGCGCAGGCACCCAGCCTACACTCACCATGGGTGATACAGATGCAATTGTCAGGGAGTGCCCTGCAGTTGCTGATGTTGCGCCGGTCCACAGCGGGGTGGCCCAGGTGGTCTACGGCAACCAGAACTGGTCTACCAGCATCACCGGAACCACGACGAATATGCTTTCTGTGAGGGACTGGCCCCTGGCAGAGGGAAGGCCTTTCAGTGATGAAGAAGTCAGGAGCGCGGCAAAGGTCTGTCTGCTCGGCCAGACGGTTGTTGATAATCTCTTCGGCGGTATCAACCCTATCGGCCAGATCATCAGGATAAAGAATGTTCCCTTTAGTGTAATCGGGATTCTTGAGGCCAAAGGCCAGGACCCTGGAGGACATGACCAGGACGATACCATCTATGTCCCGATAACAACGGCGCAGAAGAAGCTCTTCGGCACGGCATTCCCCGGCATGGTGAGGATTATCATGGTGAAGGCAAAAAGCACCGAAGACCTTACTGCAGCAGAAAAACAGATAAACGAACTGCTGAAGCAGAGGCACCATATAGGACAGAAGCAGGATGACGACTTTACAGTGCGTAACCTTACCCAGATGATGCAGGCCGCCGAGCAGTCAGCGAAGGTGATGACCCTTCTGCTTGGGGCCATCGCGTCCGTATCCCTGCTTGTGGGAGGCATCGGCATTATGAACATCATGCTTGTCTCGGTCACTGAACGAACCAGGGAGATCGGCATCAGGATGGCGATCGGCGCGAAGACTTGGGACATCAGGCTCCAGTTCATTATAGAGGCGCTCATTCTTTCCCTGATCGGGGGTATTGTGGGGATCATCATAGGGATATCAGGCTCGAAGATATTGTCGATGCTGGCAGGATGGAGTATTGTAGTGTCTCCCCTTTCTGTATTTTTGGCCTTTGGCTTTTCAGGAATGGTCGGAATATTTTTTGGTTTTTACCCTGCATACAGGGCTTCTCTGCTTGACCCCATAGATGCGTTAAGATACGAATAAAAAGTCCAGCATGAAATCGCTCAATTAACCCGAATAAGGCAGACATTGCTCAAAAATTTCTTTAACTCGATAATTTTATTAAAATATCTTCATTTGTTATATTCACTGAAATATTCCAAAAACCATCAGAGAGAGGTGTGCTAAGGTATCGAAAAATAAATTTTTTCACAACATCTGCCTTATTTAAATGTATTTTTTCGGTTTATTTTTGCCTGAAACTCCCGTTATAATAATAAATCACCTATTGCAAGACTATGAATTAACGTAACAGGCAGTGCATTACGTGCTGACTTGTTACGGTTGTTACAGGGAGGAAGAATG
This sequence comes from Thermodesulfovibrionales bacterium, assembly GCA_049302185.1. GTDB lineage: Bacteria > Nitrospirota > Thermodesulfovibrionia > Thermodesulfovibrionales > UBA1546 > UBA1546. The sequence goes on from JBAQLV010000013.1 coordinate 155,321, forward strand.
ATTATCACAAAGAAGCGGGATTTAAAAGATCTGATGGAAAACGTAAAAAACTACAGGAGTTTTTTTCTGATAGGATGCTCTGAGTGCGCAACACTGTGCGGAACCGGAGGGGAACCCGAGCTTAAGGCTATGAAAGAGACGCTTGAGGCAGAAGGCAAGTCTGTTACAGGAACATTTGTTGCAAAGACAGGCTGTCAGGTACTCGGCACAAAAGTTGAATTGAAGCCATTCAAAGAGGCGATGGATAAAACAGACTGCATTATTGTCATGTCATGCGGAGCAGGCACGCAGACCGCTGTAGATTTATATGAGGACAAAGCTGTTTTTGCTTCAAACGACAGCCTTTTCCTCGGGAATATGACAAGACTTCAGTTCTTTGATGAGAGATGTTCATTGTGCGGAAAGTGCATTCTTGACAAAACAGGCGGTATATGTCCGATTACAGCATGTCCGAAAGGGATATTAAACGGGCCATGCGGCGGATGCAAGGACGGCCATTGCGAAATAAGCCCTGATATAAAGTGCGCATGGGTAAGGATATATGAGAGGATGAAGAAGCTTGACAAACTTCAGGAACTCTGCGAGGTAACAATAGAGGCAAAAGACTGGTCAGCATCACAGAAGCCAAGGACACTTGTGGCGAGGGAGGAGAAAAAGAAATGAGCTTTAAAGATATATTGAATTCAGAAAAATTCGTTGTAACGGCAGAGGTAGGCCCGCCAAAAGGCACTGATATAAAAGAGATGATACACCACATGGAGATTTTGAAGGGCAAGGTGGATGCTGTTAATGTTACAGACAACCAGTCCGCTGTTATGCGTATATGTTCAATGGCTGTATCCAAGATTGCGCTTGAACACGGACTTGAGCCGATATTCCAGATGACATGCCGAGACAGGAACAGGATCGGACTCCAGTCAGACCTCCTTGGCGCAAATATACTTGGAATAAAGAATGTGCTCTGCATGACAGGAGACCATGTATCAGCGGGAGACCATAAAGGCGCAAAGCCTGTTTATGATGTTGAATCAGTTCAGCTTCTAAAGATTGTTGACGGATTGAATAACGGGAAAGACATGTCAGGCAATGAAATGAAAGGCTCTACTGATTTCTTTCAGGGCGCTGTTGTAACGCCTGAGGCAAACCCGATTGAACCGCAATTGATAAAGTTTGAAAAAAAGATACGGGCAGGAGCAAAGTTTTTCCAGACACAGGCGATATATGATATTGAGAAGTTCAAAGATTTTATGAAACATGCAAGAAAATTCCCCGTGAAGATACTCGCAGGGTTTGTTGTCCTGAAATCTGCAGGCATGGCTAACTTCCTTAATAACAATGTCCCCGGAATCAGAGTTCCGCAGACATTGATTGACGAGCTTAAGGCGGCAGGTAAAGAAAAAGCGCTTGATACAGGCATGAACATCACGGCAAGGCATATAAAACAGTTGAAGGAAGAAAAAATATGCGATGGCGTTCATATCATGGCAATCGGCATGGAAGACAAAGTGCCTTTGATAATGGAGAGGGCAGGACTTCTTTAAATTTTATTAAAAACGGCTACTGTTGTTAATGTCTGGCAAGTCCTGTTTTCCTTGCCGTCTCTGCCACTGCGTGCGCGACTGAGGAGACAACCTTTCTGTCAAATCCGCTGGGGATGATGTAGTCTTCATGCAGTTCATCGTCCTTTATTATGTGGGCAATCGCTTCAGCAGCGGCAAACTTAATATCTTCATTTACGCCCTTTGCCCTGACGTCCAGTAACCCGCGGAATATTCCCGGAAAACTCAGCATGTTGTTTATCTGATTTGGATAATCAGACCTCCCTGTTGCAAGAACACGCACTATCGGAAATGCATCCTCCGGCGCTATCTCGGGGTCGGGATTTGCCAGAGCAAATACAATAGGATTCTTTGACATCTTCTTGATGTCGTCAGTGGTTATGATGTTTGGCGCTGAAAGACCTATGAAGACATCAGCTCCTTGCATTGCATCTGATATGCTTCCTTTTATTTTTCTTGGATTGGTTATCTTTGCAAGCGCCTTCTTAAAGGTGTCCATGTCATGTTTTCTTCCTGTATAGACTGCGCCGTGTTTGTCACAGACTGTTATATCTCTTATACCGTAAGCTGAAAGTATTTTTGCGGTGGCGGAACCTGCTGCGCCGGCGCCGACAACAACTATTCTGAACTTTCTTATATTTTTTTTCAGCAGCCTTGATACATTTATAAGCGCTGCAAGCACAACAACAGCAGTGCCGTGCTGGTCGTCATGGATTACAGGGATGTCAAGTTCTCTCCTCAGCCTGTCCTCAACCTCAAAGCATCTTGGCGCTGATATGTCCTCAAGATTTATTCCGCCAAACGGAATGGAAATGTTTTTTACTGTATTTACAATCTCATTGACGTCTTTGGTATTTAAAGCAATCGGGAATGCGTCAATGCCTGCAAACTCCTTGAATATCATTGCCTTGCCTTCCATGACAGGCATCGCAGCCTCGGGACCTATGTTGCCGAGGCCGAGCACCGCAGTGCCGTCAGTCACCACTGCGACAGAATTGCCCTTTATCGTATAGCGGAATAAATGCTCTTTGTTTTCATGAATGTCCATGCATACCCTTGCAACTCCCGGAGTGTATACTTGTGAAAGGTCATTACTGTCTCTTATAGGAACCTTGTTGTGTATCTCAATCTTGCCGCCTTCGTGCGCAGAAAATGTCCTGTCCATGACCCTCAGGACCCTTACGCCCTCGATGCTTTTTATAGAGGTTACAATAGTCTTTTCGTGTTTTTCGTCACGGGCATTAACAGTGATGTCCCTGATAATCTTCCCCTTCTCAACGCGTACGATATCAATTGAGCCGAGGTCGCCTCCTGCATAACTTAATGCTGTTGCAAGCCTTGCGAACATTCCGACTTTGTTGTCTATTTCCACACGGATGGTTATGCTGTAACTCGGGCTTGGGACGTGCGCCATGATTGTTCTCCTTTGAATATAGGTTTATAATCTCAATTATCGCATAAGATGATAAAATTTTTAAGTGGAATAATTTTTGGCATAGATGCAATTGTTTTGCCGCTTTGAACTGAAAAGGCGGTAAAGCAATGCAATTCTTGAAAAATACTGTAGGCAGAAATATAATTGAAGATGTCGCCATGATGCTTAACAGAAAGACTAAATAAAATTATATGTAAGAGATAATCAATCTTTGGCGGTCCCAACGGGATTCGAACCCGTGTTTTAGCCTTGAGAGGGCCACGTCCTAGACCGGGCTAGACGATGGGACCAACAAACAACAAGTAAAAAGTGGGAAGTAGGAACTGGGAAGTATAAAATCTTACTTCTTACTTCTCACTTCTCACTTGATAGCTTATTACTGGGGAGAGAGGATTCGAACCCCTATAAACAGCTCCAGAGGCTGCCGTCCTGCCGTTGGACGACTCCCCAAAACAAGTAATCAGTATTCAGCAGACAGCAATAAGAAACTTAATACTAACTAAGATATAAAATAATTGATATTGCCTGAACAAGTCAACTTAACTTTGTGAAAGGTTGCAAAACATTCTCCATATATGGAAAATGTATATGCTATGAAAAAATCAGCGTTTATCGCAGCAGTCTTTTTTGTGATGGCTGCTGCCGCTTTTGCTCAGCCGAAGACTGATGTAAATATGAGGACAAGCAAACAGGACGGAGTTCTTCGCCTTGTGTTTGAGTCTGAAGAAGCATTCCTGAAGAAGGCAAATGCCGCTGTATCAGGGTTACAGCTGAATATTGAGTTCCCTTCAGCCTTCAACATTGCTTCAAGGAAGGGGATTGACCTTGACACTTCCATAAAGGAAAGAGTCTTCACAGTTAATCTTAAGGAGCCTTTTGATATAAAGATTATGAGGCTTTCTTCTCCTGCGAGGTTTGTGATAGACATAGCGCCAAAGGCAGCGGCAGATATAAAACCGCAGTCAGATGTTGTGCCGGCGCAGAAAATCTATGTCATTGATCCGGGACATGGAGGATATGATTTCGGCATTGCAGGCGATGATCTTAAAGAAAAGGATATTGTTCTTTCTATTGCGAGGGAGATTGAAAGTTTGCTTATAAAGAAGGGCAAAAAGGTTTTTCTTACGAGGAAGAGTGACCAGTTTATGTCTATCAAAGACAGGGCAGTGTTCACAAACCAGAAATTCGCTGAGATATTTATAAGCATCCATGTTTCATTAGGAGAGGGCTTTGCTTTATACGTTCCAAAGATCAGCGATGCAGGTTATAACCCTGCAGCGGCTTTGTACTCGTTAAGCTTGAGGCAGCAGAGATATTTGCAGAAAAGCAGGGCGCTTGGCGATGGAATATCAAAGGCAATAAAAGAGGAATTTAATCTTAATGTCATACGAAGAGAGATGCCTCTGCCGATACTTAATTCTGCGGCCGCGCCTGCTGTCTTAATAGAAATTCCGTCATTCAAGGTTATGAATTATGACCAGAAGACCCGTACAAGGCTTGCGGAAGCAATCATAAAAGGATTTTCTTATTATGGCCAGTAAAAAATATTTGTGGATACCGGTCTTCCTCCTGCTTTTTGCGGCAGGCATGACAGGAGGATATTTTTATTTCTCAAAAAAGTTTCCTTCGCAGGCATTGCCTGCTAAAGAGACTGAAGAAAAAATTGGCAGAGCGATAGAAGATATATTCACTCTTAGGATATACTATCCTGCGGGTGGAAGATTACAGATGGAAGAGAGGAAGGTTCAGAGAAAGACGCCGCAGATGACGGTTGCAGAGGCGGTGATAAGCGAATTTCTTAAAGGCCCTGTTAACGTAAGCGTTTCAGAAATACCAAAAGATGCAAAGCTTATAGGCTTATACAGGGGTGATGACGGTATGCTCTATGTTGACCTGTCAGATGAATTCAGGAGAAACTTCGGCGGCGATGCGGCAGCAGAGTTTCTGCTGCTGAGAGGGTTAAATGAGAGCCTTATATCTAATGTGTATGATATAACCGATGTAAAAATATTGATCGAGGGGAGAGAGATGAAAAGCCTCGGAGGGCATTTATATCTTTCTTATCCGTTAAAGGATATAGTTTCTTCCGCCTCGGCGGATTCCCGCCTCGGGCGGGCCGCCGAGGAGACGCCGGGGCGAACAGGAGACAAGGAGAATAATTTTAGCTCCCGATGAATGAGATAAATAACAATAGTCCTATAGGAGTCTTTGATTCCGGAGTGGGCGGGCTTACTGCCCTCAAGGAGATATTCAGGGTATTGCCGGATGAAAACACAATATACCTCGGAGATACGGCGAGAGTGCCTTACGGCATAAGGTCACCCGAAACCGTGACAAGGTATTCTTTTGAGAATGCGCGGTTTCTCGCGTCACAGGGCATAAAACTTCTTGTTGTCGCATGCAATACCGCATCCTCTGTCAGTCTTGAAGCAATAAGGAAAAGCGTGTCTGTTCCGGTTATCGGCGTTATAGAGCCGGGCGCGAGCGAGGCGGTAAGGAGCACGAGGAATAAAAAAATTGGCGTAATAGGAACAGAAACGACTATCAGAAGCAGCGCATATAAGAAGGCAATAGAAGCGATTGACGGCAGTGTGCAGGTATTCGGATTTCCATGCCCTCTCTTTGTCCCTCTGGTTGAGGAAGGGTGGACAGAAGGAGAAATTGCAATGATGGTTGCGGAAAAATACTTAAGAGAAGTGAAAGAGAAGGGCGTGGATACGCTCGTTTTAGGGTGCACGCATTATCCCCTGCTCAAAAAGGTTATCTCAGAGGTTATGGGCTCTGATATAAGGCTTATTGATTCTGCTGTTGAGACAGCTAAGAGAACAGCCGGGACATTAAAAAAAGACGGCTTGGAGAGAAGAGTGAAGGAAAGACCGTCAAAACAATTCTATGTCACAGACTCTCCTGAGAGGTTTATAATGGTAGGCGAGAGGTTTCTTGAACAGAGGATTGAACATATAGAAAAGATAGTGTTATAGAGTTTATAGAGTTTATTGAGTTCGTTGAGTTTGTGACTTCAAGAATTATTAACCCGATAAACCCAATAACCCTATAAACTCTATAAACTCAAATTTGGAGGATAGATGAGGATTGACAATAGAGCAAACACAGACTTGAGAAAATTGAAAATCACAAGGGGATTTGTAGGGACAGCGGACGGCTCTGTGCTTATTGAGATGGGAAACACAAGAGTTATCTGCACGGCATCAATTGAAGAAAAAGTCCCTCAGTTCCTGAAGGACCAGAAAAAAGGATGGGTTACAGCAGAGTATTCAATGCTGCCGAAGTCGTCTCATACCAGGATAGTGCGCGAGTCAAGCACGGGAAGGATTGGCGGACGGACGCACGAGATACAGAGGCTTATAGGAAGGGCGTTAAGGTCAGTTGTTGACCTTGGCATGCTCGGTGAAAGGACAGTATGGATAGACTGCGATGTAATAGAGGCAGACGGCAGTACAAGGACAGTGAGCATAACAGGCGCATTTATCTGCCTTGCGGATGCGCTCAGAAATGCTCTTAAAAACGGGATACTGGAAAGAATGCCGTTAAAAGATTATCTTGCGGCTGTTAGTGTCGGTATTGTGAATGGACAGCCTGTTCTTGACCTGAGTTATGCAGAAGATTCCATGGCAGAGGTTGACATGAATGTCGTTATGACAGGCAGCGGGAATCTTGTTGAGGTGCAGGGCACGGCAGAGGGGATTCCATTTTCAAGAAAGACCCTTGACAGGCTTATAGACCTGGCGGGAGACGGGATTAAGAAGCTGGTGGAAGTTCAGAAAAGTATCGTGAAAATTGATGATGTGCTGAGCTTTTAGATAATGTGGTAAAATATCAGAAATATCTCTGAGGAGGAAGGTTTGAACAAGTATAGAAATGTCTTTGTCTGGATGCTGATGATAGTGATGACAATACTCCTCTTTAATCTCCTGAGCGCGCCGAAGAAGGTTGAAGAGGAGATGATATTCTCCGAATTCATAGCAAAGCTTGACGCAGGGAGCGTTGAAGATGTTGTTATAACGGAAAACTATGTAACAGGACGTTTGAGAGACGGGAAAAAGTTTAAAACATATCTGGCCGAATACCCTGACCTTGTGAAGGATTTGAAGGCAAAAGGAGTGAAGATTACCGCAAAGCCGCCTGAACAGAATCCGTGGTATGTGAATTTCTTTTTCTCATGGGGGCCTATAATCTTTCTTGTTTTTATATGGATATTCTTTATGCGGCAGATGCAGACCGGAGGAAATAAGGCGCTGTCCTTCGGGAAAAGCAAGGCAAGGCTGGCGTCTGATAAGGATGTAAAGATAACCTTTGCAGATGTGGCAGGGATAGAAGAAGCAAAAGAAGAGGTTCAAGAGGTAATAGATTTTCTAAAGGCGCCCCAGAAATTTTCAAAACTCGGAGGCAAAATGCCCAAGGGTGTGCTTCTTGTAGGCGCTCCGGGCACAGGAAAGACCCTGCTTGCAAAGGCAATTGCAGGAGAAGCCGGAGTGCCGTTTTTCTCAATATCAGGCTCTGACTTTGTTGAGATGTTTGTCGGAGTCGGCGCATCACGGGTGAGGGATTTATTTGTACAGGCAAAGAAAAGCGCGCCGTGCATAATCTTCATTGATGAGATAGACGCTGTCGGCCGCCACAGGGGCGCAGGGATCGGCGGCGGGCATGACGAAAGAGAACAGACATTAAATCAGTTGTTGGTTGAGATGGATGGTTTTGAAGGGAACGCGGGTGTGATAATACTTGCAGCAACCAATAGACCTGATGTGCTTGATCCGGCTCTTCTAAGGCCGGGCAGATTTGACAGGCAGGTTGTGGTTCCTGTGCCTGATGTTAAGGGAAGGCTCGAGATAATAAAGGTGCATACCAAGAATATACCGTTAGATGAAAACGTTAAACTTGAGGTTATTGCGAGAGGGGCGCCGGGATTTACAGGCGCTGACCTTGCGAATCTTGTAAATGAGGCAGCGCTTCTTGCCGCAAGGAAATCAAAGAGCAATGTTGATATGTCTGATTTTGAGTTTGCAAAGGATAAAGTTCTCATGGGTGTTGAGCGGAAGAGCATGATAATAAGCGAGGAAGAAAAGAAGAACACTGCTTATCATGAGGCAGGGCATACGCTTGTTGCAAAGCTTACTCCGGGAACAGACCCTATCCATAAGGTGAGCATCATCCCGCGCGGGAGGACGCTCGGCGTAACACAGCAGCTTCCAATTGATGACAGATATACATATTCAAAAGACTATCTCTTAAAGGCGCTTGCAGTTCTTCTTGGCGGAAGGGCTGCTGAAGAGATTGCCTTAAAGCATATGACGACAGGCGCAGGCAATGACCTTGAACGCGCTACCGAGCTTGCAAGGCGGATGGTTACAGAATGGGGCATGAGCGAAAAGCTCGGGCCGCTGACATTCGGCAAGAAAGACGAACAGATATTCCTCGGAAGAGAGATAGCAAGACATAAAGACTACAGCGAAAAGACCGCTACGGACATTGACGAAGAGGTAAAACGCTTAGTCATAGAGGCATATGAAAGGGCAAAGGCTATTATTTCTGAGAATTTTGATTTCCTTGATGCCTTTGCAAAGGCGCTTCTTGAAAAAGAGACAATGGACGCCGTAGAGATAGAGGCGCTTCTAAAAGAATTTGAATCAAAAAAGGCTCTGCAGGCTTGAAGCTTCTTATGATATTATGTACTTAATGAAAAAGCGGACTTGGCACGAACACCACGCTGACACGCTAACTGATAGCGAAAGAGCAGCCCTCGCTATAACTAGCTTCAGCGGAACCATGAAGTTTATCTATATCCACGCTGTATGGTGGACAATATGGTTCTTGATAAACAGCAGTCTGACTCATTTTACTTTTGACGAGTATCCCTATAACTTGCTGACAATGGTTTTATCGTTAGAGGCTATTTTACTAGGGACTTTTATACTGATAGGGCAGAATCTTCAGACAAAACGTGATAAAATCCAAGCGGAACATGACCGTGAAACCGTGGCAATGATTTTAGAAGAAGTTAAAATCGGTCATCAGCTTATTATCGAGGTTAAAGAAATTAATCAGAAGCAGAATAAAATATTAGAAGCTCTGGGAGGGAAGAAGCATGTTTAATATTAACTCTAACATCGCCGATCATTCAGGTCTGACAGCAGCGCAGGTCGATAAATTAGTAAAGGATAAATAATGCAGGGGCCCGACCTACCTTACGCCAATAATGTGACCAACTGGGATGAACTCAAAGCCTCTGGCCATGCCGACTTTGTAATTATCCGTGCCAGTTACGAAATTAATGGCATAGACGCTGACCAGATATTGCGATTGACTATTTAAGGGGTTTTCAGTATGCAAAAGACCTGATGCTTAATCTCTGGGACTCCAATTCTGCGTATTTAAGCATTTTGTCTGTTTATGAACTTTATGCCGGCATGAGAGAAGATGAGTTTGAGGATACAGAGAATTTTATTCATGCCTGCAGTATAGAGCCTGTTAGCTTTGATATCGCTAAGAAGGCAGGAGAATTATACCGTCATAACAGGAGAAAGGGAGTAACACTCACATCTGTTGACTGCCTTATCAGTTCAACTGCTGCTACAAGAGGGCACATGACAGCAACAAGGAATAAAGACCATTATCCTGACAAGAAGATGCTGTTCCCCCTTGAATCTCTTAAAGAGCATAAAGATAAGCATAAAAAGACATGAAACTTGTTTGGTCAAAATATTCCTTTGATTTCTCCAAGCGAACCTATCTCATGGGCATTCTGAATGTCACGCCTGATTCGTTCTCGGACGGAGGACAGTATTTTGACAGGACTCTTGCAATTAAAAGGGCGCATGAGATGGTTGAAGAAGGCGCGGACATCATTGACATCGGCGGAGAATCAACAAGGCCCGGCTCTGAGCCTGTTTCCCTTCAGGAAGAGATAGCCAGAACAATTCCTGTAATAGAAGCGCTCGCAAAGGATATTAAAGTCCCCATATCAATTGATACATACAAGGCAGAGGTTGCAAAAAGGGCAATGGACGCAGGCGCATCCATTGTAAATGACATAAGCGGTTTACGATTTGACCATGAGATGCCGAAGGTTGTTTCTCAATATAAAGTCCCCGTTGTTATCATGCACATAAAAGGGACGCCTAAGAACATGCAGGCAAATCCGCAGTATGAGGCATTAATTCCAGAGGTTATGGATTACCTTAGAGAAAGTATAAGACTTGCCGTTGAATCAGGAATAGCTGAAGATAAAATCATAATAGACCCCGGAATCGGTTTTGAAAAGACCTATGATCATAACCTTGAGATAATAAAAAACCTCCATGAATTTACTCTTCTTGAAAAACCATTGCTCGTAGGCCCTTCAAGAAAGGCATTCATAGGAAAGATTCTTGGCGATGCCCCTGCATCAGAGAGGCTTGAAGGCACTGCCGCTGCGGTTGCGATTTCAATCTTAAACGGCGCAAACATAATCAGGGTTCATAATGTTAAGGAGATGAAAAAAGTTGCGCTGGTTGCTGATGCGGTGAAAAGGGGAAGAGTGGGATAGGATTTAACGACCAGTTAAGTTGTGTCTGAAATCTTCCAAATCAACTCAAAATTACAGATGATGACTTCCGGTTTTCCTGAACTGTTTTTCATAATATCCCCCTTGTCGTCTATTGCCAGCAGGAGGTCGTTGGTTTTTAGCAATGAGCCGTCATAGCCTGCATTCTTTAGTTTTTCCTTTACCTCAATTAAGAGTTTCTGACATTCTGATTCATCAATGATTCCTCTATAAGCCGCCTTGTAAAGATCTACAGGCGTATACAAGGCATCGCTGTGCTCTGCAACCCACTGGTCAGGCCCGTTGTAATATCCCCTGATGGTTATATAGTTATGATTTTCCTGAAGGATTGGATTGTCTTCAGGGTCAAGGATGTCTTTGTGAGACTCGTATTTTCTCGGGTCGGTTGATGGTTCTATTTTTGTGCTTCCGGTCATGTATATAGCCCTGACATAGACCGAGGGTATCCCAATCCGGTTAAGTTCATGGGCTAAAGCAAACTCTTCAAAGGGGCTGTTTATCCCGAATTGACGGATTTTGGGATTATAGCTGCCATTTTCCTCCATGTTATGCATTTCACCTACGCGGGAAGTTTTCCAGACAAGGTGAATATTATCTTTTGTTATCGTATAAAACACTTCTTTTGAAAATGACAATCTGATGGAAGGAGTCTTCCTCCACCTTTCAGGAAGGAAATAATCGAACAGATGTGCATTCTTTCCGACAACCCACAACCTGCCCCCTGTGCTCTCTGCGTGTCCATAAATGTAAGGTACGCCGAATATTTCTTTGTAAGACAGATGAGAGGGCAAAGGAGTCGGCGTGAAACGGTTAAGCTGGTCATCAAGATATGAATGTCGTCTGGAAGATTTAACCGCATCCTCATATTCAGGTGTGCGTGACAGTAGCTCATAATCAATCACAGAATAGTTGCCGTCATTCAGCAGTTGATATAACAGCTCAATCTGTTTTCTTGGGGCATCAATATCCTGAGCGCTGCCAATCTCTTTGATGCGTTCAGTATTCTCTTCACTGATTATGATATGTTCCGGTTTCATATCAGCAACGAGATATCCTTTTTTGTTTAAGTCACCTATCCCCTTGTAGTTAATCTTTTTGAGATGGTTTATAAGCTCAGCGCTGTCCACATTGATAAGTTCAAAAACTTCGATAAGATTTTTGCCTTTAATCCATTCATAGATGAGTTTGTACTGCTTTAATATATCCAGATCAATGCCCGGATGTTTTGCCCTTATGCGGTTGATTTTTTCGCGCGACCTTCCGCTCTGCCATAACTGCATCTTTTCAGGCGGCACATAAATAGCCATTGGTCTTTGTGTATTAACCCTCATCTCTTTCGGGCCATAGGTGTTTTCACGCATCTCCGTGACCAAAGAAAACTCTTCCCACGGGCTGTTGAACTCGGCGTCACAGAATTCTTCCAGAGTATGCGTATCCAGAGGAACGTCTTCTCCAACACGGCAGTTCTTGACTACAAGGTCAAGGCTTTTACCCTTAACCTCTTTTGTAGGAACCTTGTAAACAGAACTTGTGCCTTTAAGCCTAATCTTGTGTTTGTCGAACCAGTTCTTTTCATACCAGTTTGTGATATCAAAATGTTCTTCATGGGGTTCGGCAAAACGTGTGAGATAAAGGTCTCCGCCGTCACTGGTTTTTGTGTGGACATACACAACGCCCAATACGTTGACGAGAGATTTTTTTGATAGTGTCTTTTCCAATTGCTAAATTCCAAATTATCTTGAAATACCCCTCACCCTTGCCCTCTCCCGCAGGGGGAGAGGAGAAATCGGTGGAAGGTGTCCTATAAAACTTTCCCCTCCCTCGATGGGAGGGGTTAGGGGAGGGTGAAATATTTCATCCTCCAAGCCGTGCCTTAAGTTCCTTCAACTGCTTTTCAAGCCTTTCAGGCAGACGGCTGCCGAATGTTGCAAAATGTTTCTCAATATCCAGTATCTCAGCCTTCCATTCATCAAGGTCAACCTTCGTAAGCTCTTCCATGTTTTCAGCAGATAGCCCTATGCCATTAAGGTCAAGGCCTCGATCCACAGGCAATAAACCTATAGCTGATTTCTTTGCGTCAACCTTGTTGTCTGTGCGTTCGCACATCCACTTAAGCACACGGCTGTTGTCGCTGAATCCGGGCCATAAAAATCTTCCATCATGGTTTTTCCTGAACCAGTTAACATAGAAAATCCTCGGGGCTTTAGAGCCGAGCCTGTCGCCTATATTGAGCCAGTGCTGAAAATAATCACCCATATTGTAGCTGCAAAAAGGTTTCATGGCGAAAGGATCCCTTCTCAAATTACCAACTTCTCCGATATTGGCGAATGTGGTCTCAGAGGCTGCGGTTGCACCGAGGAAAACACCATGTTCCCATGAATAAGCCTCATAAACCAAAGGGACAACACTGCTCCTTCTGCCGCCGAATATGAAAATATCTATAGGAACGCCATTTGGGTTTTCCCAGTCTTTGCAAATCACCGGGCACTGGGACGCAGGCGCCGTAAAGCGGGCATTAGGATGTGCTGCATCGCCCTTGCTTTCAGGTGTCCAGTCATGCCCCTTCCAGTCAATGAGATGGGATGGGACATCATCATTAATACCTTCCCACCACACATCACCGTCATCTGTAAGGGCGCAGTTAGTGAAAATAACATTCTCTTTCAGAGTATCCATTGCCATAGGATTGGTGTCATAAGAAGTGCCGGGAGCCATGCCAAAGAAGCCGTTTTCAGGGTTAATGGCATAAAGGCGTCCGTCAGTGCCAATCTTCATCCACGCAATGTCGTCGCCGATGCATTCGCATTTCCAGCCTTTGATTGAAGGCTGCATCATGGCTAAATTAGTCTTGCCGCAGGCAGATGGGAATGCAGCAGCAATGTGATACTGCTTTCCCTCAGGATTGGTGAGTCTCAGTATGAGCATATGCTCTGCCATCCAGCCTTCTCTTTTGGCGATAGCAGATGCTATTCTCAGCGCAAGGCATTTTTTGCCGAGCAAAGCATTGCCGCCGTAACCTGAACCGAATGACCATATCAGGTTTTCCTCAGGGAAATGGCTTATGTATTTTTTCTCAATCGGAGCGCAGGGCCACTGGACATCCTTCTGTCCCTTGGCTAATGGCGCGCCTATTGAATGGAGGCAGGGAATAAAATCCTCACCCGCATTAAGAAGTTCCATGACTCTGGCGCTTACGCGGGTCATGATATGCATGCTTATAACAACATAAGGGCTGTCTGTAATCTCTACCCCTATCTTTGAGATTGGAGAACCTATCGGCCCCATTGAAAAAGGAATCACATACATTGTGCGTCCCTTCATGCAGCCCTTGTATAGCTGCTTCATGGTGTCTTTTAGTTCAATTGGATCAATCCAGTTATTTGTAGGGCCTGCCGCATCTTTTGTGGATGTGCTTATGAATGTGCGGTCCTCAACGCGCGCCACATCGCTTGGGTCAGAGCGGAAAAGATAGCTGTTAGGCCGTTTCTTAAGCGGAATGGCGCTGCCGCTTGCAATCAGCTTTGACATCATAAGGTTATACTCTTCCTTAGTCCCGTTACATAAATAAATATCATCAGGCTGGCACATCTCTGCAACTTCTTTAATCCAGTTGTTCAGTTTTTCATTTTTTGTCAAAGCAGGCATCAGTTTTTCTCCTTTAAGATTATGATGCTATCACCGAAATACTTTTTTAAAAAAGGGGATTTAAATTAACCCCACCCAGCCTCCCCTTATTTAAGGGGAGGTGTGGAGGGGTTACCTTCAGCGTCAGCAAATATATTCAATTATACGAATTATGCCATCAGAAAATCCAGAGTCATGCGCAGTCAGTGGTTTTAGGTGAAGAGCTTAATTGACTTTAACATGGAAAACTATTATAGTTAAAACTGCTTTGAAAAAATTATTAGACAGGTTAATATTTTGGATTTTACAGATATAATTCGGCAGATAGTCCTCCTTGCTTTTCCTGTCCTCACAGCAGTTACATTTCATGAGCTTGCTCATGGTTATGTTGCAGACAGGCTCGGCGACCCGACTGCAAGGCTTGCAGGAAGGCTTACGATTAATCCCTTAAAACATCTTGATCCGATAGGCACCCTGGTATTTGTCATTACGCGGATGATTGGATGGGCAAAGCCTGTTCCTGTGAATCCGTATAATCTGAGGAACCCGAAAAAGGATATGATATGGGTGTCCCTTGCAGGACCTGCAGCTAATTTGATTATTGCTGTTCTCGCGTCTGTTGTTTTCAGGTTACTGCTGAACTTGCCTGTTTCTCCTTTTAGCGATCTGGGGCAAAAAATCCTTGATCCTCTTATCCTTATAACCCGGATTACTGTTACGATTAATATCGGTCTTGGGGTTTTTAATCTGATTCCTGTGCCGCCGCTTGATGGAAGCAAGATATTGATGGGACTATTGCCTCACAGGCAGGCGGCTGCTTACAGCAGAATTGAGCCTTACGGTTTTTTTATCCTGCTTGCGCTTATATTCCTGAGAATTACAGACTACGTCATAGTCCCGATAATAATTCTCATAAGATACCTTCTTTTAGGACAATAACACTACATGGTTTATTTAAGTATCCCTTTTACAATCACATCCACCGCCTCTTCAGGTGTCAGGCCATGTGCCATAAGGGTCTCCATCTGTCTTTTATCAACGCTGCCGATGGCTGCCTCATGGGTCACTTTTGCGAGAGGATGGGTGACATTTACGATCGGGATTGCTTTTGCTGTTGCATTGTCTTTTACTATCTCCATGCAATCAACATGTCCTCTTGCACCTTCTGCGTTACCCTCTGTGATGCCTGTGACTTCTGCCTTTGCCTCATCCTCAAGGGCAACCCTTGTCTTTATCAATCCCCTTGAATTCTTGCCGGCAAGCACAACCCTTTCCTTTATATTGATTTCGTCATTAGCGTGTCCGAAGACCCTTGCCGTGAGTTCCGTTACAGCGTTCTCCCCCGCTTCAACGGAATAATCAATACCAAGCTTTCCGACCCTTCCCGTGGTCAGGGTAAAATCCGTAAAATAGCGGCCATTCTTTCCGATCTTCACAATTGACTTCGGGATGACCTCAATGCCTCCATACAACCCATGAAAGTGCGTTTCCGAATAGCGCATCTCGGCTCCCTCACCGATTTCAACCACCGCATCCATGATATGCCTCACCTTTTCAGCCTTTGGGAATATGCAGTGTGCGATGAAATGAGCGGAACTGTTACTTTCTAATTTTATATCCATTTTTATTTTCTGTGTTCCCTTTTTATGCAGAACTCCAAAGCAGAGGTGAACAGGGTTCTTTATTTTGAATCCCTCTTTGACAATGACTCTTGCAGAGATGCCAGTAAGTGTTTCCTTTGCATCTACTTCAATGCCTTCAACCTTATTAGCGCTTAATATTTTATGTCCGCTCGCGACAAGGTGCGCTATCTCATTATTTTCAAGGATAGCCTTGTCGCCTCCTGCCTCTCCATATGCCTTCATCAACGTATCAAGATCAGACATAGGCGCACACCTCTCCGTCACAGACAAAACATTTTCTCGATTTATAGTATTCAGCCACCTTCTCGGGGCTGCCAGAACAAACTATTCTCCCATTACAGATTTGGGAGGCCCTGTCAGCGATTAACACGATCTCCTCTCTGTGGGTAATCAAAAGCACAGATGAACCATTTTTCTTGAAGGCATTGATGACATTGACGATATCCTGAGTAGAAAGCATGTCGATGCCCGAATCCGGTTCGTCAAGGATAGCAAGTTTTGGATTCAATGCAAGAATGGATGCAAGCTCAATCCGTTTCCTCTCGCCTCCGCTTAAGGATTTGTCAACCATTCTGTGAAGATATAGTTCAGGATGGAGTCCAACCATCTCAAGATAATATGAAGGATTTATGTCTTTATTTTTGAGTCTGAGATAATCGCTGACGCTTATCCCCTCAAACCTTACCGGCTCCTGCCATGCCATGGTTATGCCCAGTTTTGACCGTTCCTGGATTTTTAGGGTGTTTATCGTTTTGCCCTCAAATATTATTTCACCTGATGACGGCATGTAACCTTCGCATCCCATTATCAAATACGCGAGGGTGCTCTTACCTGTGCCGTTTGTGCCTAAAAGGGCATGGACTTCGGATGGCTCAATGGTCATGGAGAAATCATCGAGGATCGTTTTATCCCCAGCCCCGTATGTAAGCCCATTGATTTCAAGCAGAAGCATATAATCTTCTCCTGTCATAATTTTATAACATAAAAACAGAAATAACAGCACCTATGAGAACAACGTGGAGGATATCTACTTTCATGAACAATGCAATTAATGCTGCAAATCCAAAAATTGCCTTCATAATGTCCCAATTAAATGAGAAATCTGTCAATACAGAGTAAATATCAAATACGATCCACCCGTAGCACAACCTGACATGAATCCAATCCCTATGATAAATATAAACAAAACCACCGCCCATATTGGTTTTTTGATATTGAATTCTTTATCCATTGAGCCTCGTTATAGAGGAGTATATTTTGATTTAGAATATCACAATACAAGAAAAAATATAAGAAATATCAAGGTGATTTATCCGTTATATTTTTAATGAGAATATTCCCTATGAACCCGTTCATAACCCCTGTGATTGTTCCTAAGAGAATCAGAAGAGGAGTTACTATTAAGATAGCTTCAAGCTGCCGGACGAATAACAGATATGCGATAAAAAGCTGTGAGACATTATGGAATAATGCGCCGATTAGGCTGAGACCTACAGGGCCGAAGAGTCTTGGAAATAGTGAGAATATAATCCCCATTGCTGCGGTGCTTGAAACACCGCCGCAGAAGCTCATAATAAATCCGGGGCCGAGGAATGTGCCTATGAATATTGATGAAAGGATTACCCTTATAAGCGTCACCATCATGGCTGACCTGAAACCATAAAGGACGAGAGTTGCGAGCGTGATTATGTTTGCAATGCCAAGCCTGAGCCATGGGATTGGCGTTGGCAGAAGATTTTCAAAGCTGTGGATTGCAATTGCATACGCTGAGAGCAGCGCTATGCGGTGCTTATCCTGTGATTGCATCAATGGTCTTATTCTCTCTGCCTTCTGAACCTTCTATGAATACCATTACCCTGTTAGGAAGGCATACGACTGCGCCTCTGTCTATCCATCCCTGATGCACGCATATTTTATTGGGGCAGGGGGATTCTTTTATCCGCACCTTTCTGTTTTTAATTTCCACTACGGTGTCTCCGTTTATGCCTTTCACAGCGATTGTTGCATTGCTGTTGAGCGGAAGTTTGTATGCGAGCTTCCCGTTAACTTCAATTCTGACATCTGTTCCCTGAGGGAATGCCTCTTTAATAAAAATAAACCCTGAGATAGATATGATTATAAGCACTGCGAGCAGCAGTATGTCCGCAAGCGTCATTCTCTCAGTCAGTTCTTTTTCGCCTCTGCGAATCTCCGATAATTTCAAGCTTTCCTCTCAGGTTTGGTGTTATGTGTATTTTGCCATTTTTATCCACAATTATTCCATCAATCCCCATCTCCTCAAGGAGTTTAATGCCTTTTTCAGCGCCGAGTATAAATATGCCTGTTGAAAAAGGGTCTGTTACAGAGCCGTCTTTTGCAATGATGCTTACGCTTTGACACCCATCGGCGGGATAGCCTGTTTTTGGATTAAGGATATGATGGTATCGTTTCCCTTCAATAATAAAGTATCGCTCGTAATCTCCGGATGTTGATATTGCCATGTCAGTCATCTCTATAGTTGCCATAATCTCATCCGAAAATCCCCCATAACCCCCCTTTACTAAAGGGGGGTTATGGGGGATTGCTCTTGGGTTTCTTATCCCTATCTTCCACGGCTTTGAATCAGGCTTTAAACCAAATGCTTTAATGTCACCTGCAATGGATACGAGCCCTGATTTTATGCCTTCTCTTTTCAGCGCTTCCATTGTCTTGTCAGCAGCATATCCCTTTGCTATGCCTCCGAGGTCAATAAGCATTCCTTTTTTCTTGAGATAAACAGATGACGATTTTTTGTTGAGTATTATATTTTTATAGTTTACAAGCGGAAGCCTTTCTTTGATTTTTTTGTCTTCAGGTTTTGTCCTCTTATGAAAATCCCACAGGGTTGTTACAGAGCCTATTGTCACATCAAATGCGCCGTTGGTTTTTCCGGAGGCATAGACTGCCTTCTCAAGAACTGCAAATGTCTCCGGAGACACTACCACAGCTTTCAAGCCTGCATTTCTGTTTATCTCTGAAAGCTCGCTGTTGTCAGAGAAGAAATTCAGTAGCCTGTCAAGTTTTTCTATCTCCGAGAACGCCCTGTCTATTGCTTTCTCTGCATCATGACCAGAGCCTGAGACAACGCTTATTGTTACTGTGGTATCCATCACTATCCTGCTTTTGCGGTAAACCTTTTCCTTTTGAGGACTGCAGGCGCTGAGAGTGAATAGTGAATAGTGAATAGTGAACAGCAGGAAAACAGTGAACAGTGAAAGAATAAAAAATTTGAATTTTGAATTTTGAATTTTAAACTTTTTTATCATGCCACTCTCGCGATATTAACTCTTGGAAGTTTATTTTTTAAAGCTATTCCTGTATATGAATCCGGATTCATGCTCACTTCTTCAGGCGTTCCTGCGGCTATGATCCTTCCGCCTTTTTCTCCGCCCTCAGGCCCGAGGTCAATTATATAATCCGCTGACTTTATCACGTCAAGATTATGCTCGATGACAACCACCGTGTTTCCAAGGTCTATGAGGCTGTTTATGACATCAAGGAGTTTCTGGATATCGGCAAAGTGCAGTCCTGTTGTAGGTTCGTCAAGCAGATAAAGCGTATTGCCTGTTGATCTTTTCCCGAATTCTTTTGAAAGCCTTACCCTCTGCGCTTCTCCGCCTGAGAGCGTTGTTGCAGACTGGCCGAGCTGTATATAGCCAAGCCCTACGTCTTCAAGTATTTCAAGTCTCTGGCGTATAAGGGGGATTGCGCTGAGAAACTGAAGCATTTCCGAGACCGTCATCGCAAGGACATCAGCTATGTTTTTGTCTTTATATCTTATTTCAAGTGTCTCTTTATTGTATCTTTTGCTTTTGCATACATTGCACGGTATGTAAACATCAGGAAGGAAATGCATGGCGACTTTAAGCGTCCCTCCGCCGCGGCATGATTCACATCTTCCTCCCGCGACATTAAAACTGAATCGGGATGCAGTATATCCCCTTACCTTTGAGTCCTGAATCTGCGCAAAGAGTTCCCTGATATATGTGAATATCCCCGTATAAGTTGCCGGATTTGACCTTGGCGTGCGTCCTAACGGAGACTGGTCAACGCATATTATGCGGTCAATTTTTTCTATGCCTGTGATTTCCCTGTGCTTTCCCGGGATGAGCGCGCTTTTATATAGTTTTCCGGCGATAGCTTTGTATAGAGTTTCAAATATTAGCGTGCTCTTGCCCGAACCTGAAACCCCTGTTATGCATATAAATAGGCCAAGCGGCATCTTGACATCTATATCCTTAAGATTGAATTCAGACGCGCCGATAATCTTTATGAAGTCTCCCGGCTTTCTCCTCTTGGCAGGCACGGGTATGCTCAGTTCGCCTTTGAGGTATCTGCCTGTCAATGAGTTTTTGTTATCCCTGATAACAGCAGGCGGACCTTCTGCGGTTATCCATCCGCCTCGAAGCCCTCCGCCCGGCCCCATGTCAATTACATGGTCAGCCCAGTTTATGGTATCTTCATCATGTTCAACGATTATCACTGTATTTCCTGAGTCTCTTATTGACGAAAGGCTTTCAAGCAGTTTTTTGCAGTCTCTCGGATGAAGCCCGATGCTTGGCTCGTCAAGGACATAAAGCACTCCTGTAAGGGATGACCCCATCTGCGTTGCAAGCCTTATCCTCTGCGCTTCACCGCCTGAAAGTGTCAGTGAAAGCCTGTCAACTGTCAGATAACCGAGTCCGACCTTATCAAGAAACGAAAGCCTGTCTTTGACTTCTCTCAGTACGCGTGATGCTATTATCTGTTCTCTGTCTGTAAGCTTAAGCGCATTGATGAATTGAATCGCATTTATGACAGACATCCTTGAAAATTCAGCGATGTTTGTGTCTTTTATTTTTATGCTCAGCGCCTCTTTTCGCAGTCTCATGCCCTTGCATGTTCTGCAAGGTGATAAATGGGTTAGTTCCTCGTCATTTATAGCTCCGAACTCCTGCTTCTCAGCTTCAAATCCTTCGCTAATGTTCTCAAATCCGATGCCGTTGCATCTCAGGCAGGCACCGTATCTACTGTTGAACGAAAAGAACCTCGGATTAATTTCAGGGTAGCTTATGCTGCAGTTGGGACATGCCATTGTCCTGCTGAAAGGGATGTCTTTATTTTTATCTATGAGATTAATTATGACAGTGTCTGTATATTTTAATGCTGAATCAATCGCACTCTTTATCTGCCTTTCAGTCCCTGTTTTTATAAGAAGCCTGTCTATAACAATCTCGATGGTATGCCGCTGCTGTTTCTTTAGCTTTATATCCTGTGTGAGGTCAAACATCACACCGTCTATCCTCGCCCTTATAAACCCGTCACGCAGCATATCGTAAAGTTCTTTTTTATATTCGCCTTTTCTGTCTCTGACAATTGGCGCAAGTATTTGTATGCGTGTTCCCTGAGGGAGTGACACAACGGAATCTATTATGTTCTGAGGTTCCTGTGCGGCTATCAGCGAACCGCAGTTGTAGCAGTAAGGTTTTCCTATCCGTGTGTAAAGCACACGCATATAGTCATATATTTCCGTTATCGTGCCGAGAGTGGACCGCGGGCTCTTTGTAACTGTCTTCTGTTCAATTGCAATAGAAGGGGAAAGTCCCTCAATCAGGTCAACGTCAGGTTTCTGAAGCTGTTCAAGGAATTGCCTTGCATATATTGAAAGGCTTTCAACATACCGCCTCTGTCCCTCTGCGTAGATTGTGTCAATTGCAAGGGATGACTTGCCGGAGCCTGAGGGGCCGGTGATAACAGTTATCTTCTCCCTCGGTATGGATACATTGATGTTCTTGAGATTGTGCTCCCGCGCGCCCTTTATGACTATGAAGGTTTGCATATCGCTGTCTGGAATGTCTTAAAGACTAATACTCACTATAACTGAAAAAGGGCTTGTCTTTCAAATACATCTCCTGAGAATAGCAACAGTTCAAAATACCTCTAAGGAGGCTGCGTCTGTCTTTCGGCAATATTAAACTACCTTAACATTAGAGCAGTAGCTCAGTAGAGCAGTAGTTTTTAGTGAAACTTGTTTTTGACTGCTAAGCGTCCACTGTCAAACCCCCTGCGTCCTTGACTTTTACGCATAATAAGCATGATACTCTTAGAGAAGCTGAAGGAGTATTTTGTTATATCTAAACCGTGCAATATCCTGCGCTTGCGGTTTTTTTTATGATAATTTCTCCCTAACTTTAAACCACAGGGCAAGAGGCATAAAGCAAGCAGTAACGAATAACTGAAGGGAGATAATTTGGCAAAACACGGGGGAGCATTTAAAAGCGAAAAGAGAAAAAAAGAATTGCTGCGTCATAAAAAGCAGGAAGAAAAGCGGCAGAGGCGTTTAAAGAAAGATATAAGCCAGGAACAAGATTCTAAATCAACAGTTCCCGATCAAAAGGATGAGGTTTCATTGCCTATTCAAGATGCTTAAAGGAGAATAATTAAGTGTATAAAAATTTTAATGAATTTGGCATTTCAGACAAGGTAATCATCTCGCTTTCAGAGATGGGCTTTGAAGAGCCCACCCCAATACAGAAGATGGCAATCCCGCCGGTTCTGCAGGGGAAGGATATTATCGGCCGGGCACAGACAGGCACTGGCAAGACAGCTGCCTTTGGGATACCGCTAATAGAACAAAGGCCTGAGGCAAAAGGAAGGTATCCCTACGCCATAGTTCTTGCGCCAACGCGGGAACTTGCTGTTCAGGTATCAGAAGCGATTAATAAGATGGGGACGAGAGCCGGCGTTGTCTCACTTCCCATCTACGGCGGGCAATCCATAGAACTTCAGATAAGGAGTCTGAAGAGAGGGGCAGACATTGTGGTTGGCACGCCGGGAAGGGTGCTGGACCATATAAGGAGGAAGACACTCGTTCTCAAGGATATAAAGACAGTAGTCCTTGATGAGGCTGATGAGATGCTGAGCATGGGTTTTATAGAGGACATAGAGAAAATCCTCGGCGGAATACCCGGAGAAAGACAGACGATGCTCTTTTCTGCCACCATGCCGAAAGAAATTATCCGCATTTCAAAAAACTACATGAACAAACCTGTGCATGTGGGCGTGGATGCGAGCGAGATGGTTGTCGCCAAGACAAAGCAGGTATTTTACGAAGTGCGCGAAGAAGACAAGATAAAGGCTTTAACCCGCCTTCTGGATGTTGAAGGCCCCGCGCTTACTCTCGTATTCTGCCATACAAAAAAGGAGGTGGATGAAGTCGCGGGAAGGCTCCAGCAGATGGGCTATCCTGCAGGCGCAATCCACGGAGACTTCACTCAGAGCCACAGGGACGAAATGATGCGAAAGTTCAAGGGCGGAGACATAGATATACTCGTTGCCACAGATGTTGCGGCACGCGGACTGGACATACCTGATGTTTCCCATGTAATTAACTTCAGCATTCCGCAAGACCCTGAGGGCTACATCCACAGAATTGGCAGGACAGGCAGGGCAGGCAAATCAGGCATTGCAATAACGTTTGTCACTCCCCGGCAGTACCGCCAGCTAAAGCTCATAGAGCAGTTTGCAAAGACGCGAATAAGTAAGGCAAAGCTTCCAAGCAGAGAAGAAGTAAGAAAGGCGAAGGAGGAAGAGCTTGCTGCGGGTGTTGAAGAGATGATAAAAGAAGGCAAACACACTCGTTTTTATGACATGGCAAAGAGGCTCTTTGAGAAATACTCTCCTGAAGACGTCTCAGCAGCGGCGCTGAGCATGCTGCTTGATACGGAGGATATGCAGGAGATTGAGGAGCCTGGAAAAGGATATGCAGGACAGAAGAAAGATTCCGTGCGCTTATTCATGACAATAGGCAAGATGGACAAGATAAATGTGGGAGATATAGTCAAATCAATCTCTGCAGAAGCGGGTATTCCAGAACGGAAGATCAGCAATATTGCGCTTTTTGACAAGTTCAGTTTTGTAGAAGTCCCGGCTGACCTTGCCGACAGGGTTATCAGCGCCATCAACGACAGCATCATAAAAGGACGAAAGGTCAGAATCCAACATGCAAAGAAACGGGAGAGGAGATAATTATTTAAATACATTTTTGGGGTTAACTGTACTATCTCACTAATTCGGTAACTTTCTGGAGTTTATCAAAAGGTGTTATTTATGATTTACCCCCCATGCTGTCAATCTACAAAAATACCATGCTGAGTCCCTGAAGGTGTCATTCTGAACTTGTCGGAGACTCGACTCTACGAGATTCAGAATCTCTTCAGGGCAAGCTTGTTTCAGTATCTACAAAATGACATCCTGAGATAAAATTCAGGACGGCGATAGAAAAATTTTCATTTAACAATAATCTTTCATAACACTATATAGTGGTGTCAGCCCTCCACAAGCACAAAATATAGACACCCCTTAATTTTATTAATTTTTTTCTTGACAAGCCCCCCTTTAACCTCTATATTAGTGGTAAAAAGTGGTAGAAGGTGGAGGGAAGATGCCTTCTTTTTCGGGAAAATATTACTATTCAGTAGACTCAAAGGGCAGAATCATTATACCTGCGCCTTTTAGGGAAATCATTTCCGCTAATTACAGCCGGAAACTTTACATCGTCAATGCTGCGTTTGATAAGTGCCTTCATTTATATCCACAAGAGGAATGGAACAGGCTTGAAGAAAGGGTGAGGGCAATGCCAAAGATGGATGAGGCAGTAAAGTTTTTCATGAGGAAGGTTATTGCATCCGCTGTTGAGATTGAACTGGATAAGCAGGGGAGAGTGCTTATTCCCGTTGCTCACAGAGAGGACTCAGGCATAAACGGCGAGATAGTCGTTGTCGGGCAGATAGATAAGATAGAACTCTGGGACAGAAAAGAATGGGATACGATGGTTGATCCTGCGAAGATAGACAAAAAGGCTGTTGAACAAAGACTTGTAAGCTACGGGCTTTAGAGGCGGTGAACTGTGAAGGTTATTCATCTCCCTGTGATGTTAAGGGAGGTGATTATGTTGCTGAAACCAGTGTTAGGGGGGGTATATGTTGATGCAACAGTCGGGCTTGGCGGTCACGCAGAAGAAATACTCAGGCATATCGGCCATGGAAGGCTTCTCGGCATTGACAGGGATGAAGAGGCTCTGGATATGGCAATGAAAAGAATTCCCGATAACAGGCTTACCTTGAAGAAGGGGAAATTTTCTGATATCAGCAAGCTGGCTGCCGAAGCAGGCATTTCAGAAGTGGACGGGATTTTATTTGACCTCGGCACATCCATGTTTCATCTCAAGACCGCTGAAAGAGGTTTCAGTTTTATGTCAGGAGAACCGCTTGATATGAGGATGGACAGGGAACAGGAAATTACAGCAGCGTACATTGTCAATAAATATCCTGAAAAAGAGATAACCCGGATTTTGTGGGAGTACGGCGAAGAAAAACTCTCACGGAAAATAGCAAGGGCAGTCATTGATTACAGGGCCGAAAAGAAAATAGATACCTGCGCTGAATTATCAGATATTGTTTACAGGGTTTATAGGAAAAGAGGGAAGCATCATCCTGCAACAAAGACATTTCAGGCATTGAGGATTGCTGTGAATGATGAACTCAATGAACTCCGAAAAGGGCTTAATGAGGCGGCAGGCATTCTTAAGAGCGGAGGCAGGCTGTGTGTTATCTCATATCATTCGCTTGAGGACAGGATAGTAAAGAACTTTATAAGGGATGAACAGAAGCAGGGCGGATTAAGGATGTTAACCAAAAAACCCATTGCCCCTTCAGACGAAGAAGTAAGATTCAATCCGTCTGCGAGGAGCGCTAAATTAAGAGGAGCGGAAAAAATATGACCCATGTGAACCGAAGCGGTATTTTTTCTTTCTTCCTTGTCCCTCTGTCCGTAGCGCTTATTTTGTTCGGCATCTTCTCAATTGTATGGCTGAGGTCAAGTGTAAGGACAGCAGAATACAGTATTGCCGCGCTTGACCACAGGAGGATGGAAATCCTCAGGGACAGAAAGACTCTGATGGCAGAGAAGGCAGGCCTTCTGTCAATACAGAGCGTTAAAAGCAAGGGCAGCGGAAAACTCGCTTTGGTTTTCCCTGACAGAATAAAAGTAGTTTATGTAAAAAAGGATGGGAAGAACGCTCCATTTAAGGCATCTTTAGAAGTGAGAAGTGAGAAGTGAGAAGTGAGAATTTAAAACTTCTTCTTACTTCCTACTTCCTATTTCTTACTTGAAGGGGGCTAATGAGGAAGAGAGCGATAATTCTTAATACCGCAATAATCTTTGGTTTTGCTGCGGTATTTTTGCGTCTTGTGGATTTGATGGTCCTTAACCACGGCAGGTTTTCCGAAAGGGCAAGGATACAACAGCTCAAGCAGGAGGATATACAGGTAAGACGCGGATTTATATTTGACAGAAGGGGAAGGGAGCTTGGTGTGAATCTTGAAGTGGAGTCATTGTTTTGCGACCCCGCAGAAATGGTCTCTCCTCAGACTGCGGCTTATGACATTTCAGGAGTTATAGGGAAAAAGCCCGAGGCAATGCTTGCAAAATTTTCTTCCAAGGGCAGATTTGTCTGGGTGGAAAGAAAGCTTAATACTGAAACAGCGGAAAAGATAAAAAAAATGGATATAAAAGGGCTTGGTTTTGTGCCTGATGCAAAGAGATTTTATCCGAAAGGCAAGCTTGCTTCTCACGTTATCGGAGCTGTCGGCATTGATAATCAGGCGCTTGAAGGCGTTGAACTAAAATACAATAAATTTTTAAGAACACCCGGAGGAAAGATCCTTGTTATGAGGGATGCAAGAGGCAGGACGCTTTCTGCAGGCGTGGATATAGAGTCAAAAGGCAACAATGTGTTTCTGACTATAGATGAAGGGCTTCAGTATATAGCTGAAAAAGAACTTGATAACGCAATGGCGCAATGGCGGGCATCTGCCGCAACCATAATAATGATGGATCCATTCACAGGCGAGGTATTGGCATTTGCAAACAGGCCTGCCTATGATCCAAATTCCGCAGCATATGCAAAGGACTTTGAAAAAAGAAACAGGGCAATAACAGATTGTTATGAGCCGGGATCTACCTTCAAGATAATTATAGGCTCGGCAGCTATTGAAGAGGGGATTGTGAACCTCGACACAAAATTTGACTGCAGTAAGGGCGCTGTATCCGTCGGCAGATCTGTTATCCATGATATACATAAGCACGGAGTGCTTACGTTCAAAGAGGTGATACAGAAGTCTTCAAATGTCGGAAGCGCTATGATAGGTATGCAGCTTGGCAGGGAGAGGGTATATAAGTATGCGAAACGCTTTGGCTTTGGAGAAAAAACAGGAATAGACCTGCCGGGTGAAGTATCAGGCTGGATAAGGCTGCCTGAAAAGTGGTCAGCAGGGTCTATAGGAGCAATATCAATAGGGCAGGAGGTTGCAGTTACGCCGCTTCAGATTCTGAGGGCTTACTCAGCGATAGCAAACGGAGGCGTTCTTGTTACACCTCATGTAGTGTCGGAAATAAGGTCTCCGGATGATGTCCCTGTGTATTCATTTAACTCCAAGGGAAACAAGAGGGCTATCTCAAAAAAGACAGCAGAAATATTTAAGGATATATTGAAGACAGTCGCAGAGGAAGGCGGGACAGGTAAAAGCGCCTCTGTTGAGGGCAATCACGTTGCAGGCAAAACAGGGACAGCGCAGATTATAGACCCCAGGACAAAGAGATATTCAAAGGAAAAATATGTTGGTTCATTTGTTGGGTTCGTTCCTGCAGACAATCCCATGATAGCAATGATTGTTGTTATTTATGAACCGAAGGGGCAGATTTACGGAGGGGTTATTGCCGCTCCTGTTTTTAAGGAGATTGCAAAACAATCGCTTTCGTATCTCAATGTGCCGAGGGAAGATACAGAGGGGAAAAACATACTTGTTGTTGAGAGGAGATGAAAAGATGAAGAGGCAGGATATGGTATTCTCGCTCATTCTCATCCCGATAAAATCGGGACAGACTCCTCCGCCTCTGCGGATTCGCCTGAGGCGAAGAGGTTTTTGTCTCTATGAAAGTGGGGATAGATGAACTTGAGGATGCTTATAAAAGATATGGAGATAAATGAAATAATAGGCAGCGCTGATGTTGATGTAACTGGAATTGCCTATGACTCAAGGAAGGTCAAGGCAGGCGATGTCTTTGTTGCCGCAAAGGGAGAAAAGCATAACGGCCATGATTTTATCAGTGATGCGGTCAAGAAAGGCGCACTTGCAGTGGTTCATGAAAAAGCAGTAAACAGTCACTACCCCCCACTGCCCCCCCTTAGTAAGGGGGGGATTGAAGGGGGGGTAGTTTTTATCTCTGTCAGTGACAGCAGGGAGGCTCTTGCGTATCTTTCCAATAATTTTTACGAGAAGCCGTCCGATAAGTTGACTGTCATTGGAGTAACCGGAACTAATGGAAAAACAACGGCAACGTATCTTATAAAGTCAATTCTTGAGGCATGGGGAAAAGATGTCGGGCTGATAGGCACTATAAATTATCTTGTGAAGGACAGGCATTATGACGCCCCTCATACCACGCCTGAGGCGCTTGAGTTTCAGGCTGTATTGAACGAGATGGTTTCAGCGGGATGCAGCCATGTAGTGACAGAGGTATCATCCCATGCGCTTGCGCAGAAGCGGGTGGACTATACGGGTTTCAGTGTTGCAGTTTTCACAAATCTTACAAGAGACCATCTGGATTTTCATATAACGATGGAGGAATATTTCAGGGCAAAGGAAAGACTGTTTAAAGAACTTCTTTTGAAAGACGGGACGTCTGTAATAAATTTTGACGACCCTTATGGAAGGAGATTGATCTCCGAACTCAAGACATCGCAGCAAGGCGCGGCAAATCTACGGGATTCAAAAGCTGAAAATGTGATTACATACGGCATTGAAGCAGGAGCGGATATTGTTGCAGTAAATATTAAAAACTCATTTGACGGACTCTTGTTTGATATTAATTTCAATGGCAGGACATACAATATTCAGTCGCCGCTTATAGGTACGCACAATGTCTACAACATACTCTCTGCCGTAGGCGCTGCCGTGAGCCTGAATGTGCCGTGGGATATGATAATAAGCGGAATAAAGAATATGGGTTCTGTAAAGGGAAGATTTCAAAAGGTTGACCTCGGACAGAATTTTCTCTGCATAGTTGACTATGCGCATACAGAGGATGCGCTTGAAAGGCTGATATGCGCCGCCAGAGAGCTTATCAGCCAGCCACCGAAGTCACGCATTATGCATCACACCCCGCGTATTATTACTGTCTTTGGCTGCGGCGGCGACAGGGACAGGGGAAAGAGGCCGAGAATGGCCGCAATAGCAACAAAACTGAGCGATTACGTTGTGATAACCTCTGATAATCCCCGCAGCGAAGAACCGATGGAGATAATAAAAGCGATAGAGAAAGGCGCATTGAGGATGAATTATACAATTGAACCCGACAGGGAGAAGGCTATTCAGAAGGCGGTGGAGACCGCAGAAGAAGGCGATATACTGCTGATTGCAGGAAAGGGGCACGAGGATTATCAGGAGATAAAAGGCGCAAGGCATAAATTCAGAGATAGAGAGATAGCGGAGAAGGCGATAAGGAGATTATGGCGATTTTAACAGTAGAAGATGTTATCAATGCAACAGGCGGGCGTATTGTCTATAAAAACGGCAACTCCCATCCATTTACGGGCGTATCCATAGATTCACGGACAATAGGAGACGGAGAGATATTTGTTGCATTGCGCGGCGTAAGATTTGACGGGCATGATTTTATTTATAAGGCGCTTGAAAGAGGAAGCGGAGCGCTGGTGAATTTCCCTCCGGCAGAGCACCTGAAAGGCAAGGCAATAATATATGTGAAAAACACTCTCAGCGCACTACAGGATATCGCGCGTTATGTTCGCATGAGAAGCAATATTCCCGTCATAGGCATAACAGGGACAAACGGCAAGACAACGACAAAAGAATTGATAGCATCAATCCTGAGCATAAAATACAGGGTTCATAAGAATACAGGCAATCTCAATAATCAGATTGGCCTTCCTTTGAGCCTTATAAAACTTCGTCCTGATGATGAGGTCATTGTTCTTGAGATGGGAGCAAGCTCTCCAGGAGATATAAGGGAATTGTGCAGGATTGCAGCGCCTGATTACGGCGTTGTGACAAACATAGGGCCGGGACATCTTGAAGGTTTCGGGAGTCTTGAAACAGTCAGAGATACAAAACTTGAACTCCTTGATACTGTGAAAAAAGTTGTAGTAAGCGCAGATGATGCCTTCCTCATGCAGGGGGTTTCAGGATATCAGGGCGAAGTTATTACATTCGGCATAGAGAATAATGCTGATGTTTTTGCAAAAGATATCAGAATGAAGGATAGAGGCTCTGATTTTCTGCTCTGCTTTGGTGAAGAGAACTGCGTAGAGATAAACTTGAATCTCCCCGGAGCTTTTAATATCTATAATGCGCTTGCCGCTTCGGCTGTAGGACAGGTCTTCAATATTGATCTTCGTGATATTAAAACCGGGATCGAATCTTTTAAAGGCGTTCCTATGAGGCTTGAGATTAAGGAATTGTTCGGGGCAACGGTTATAAGCGATGTATATAATGCAAATCCTTCATCAATGGAAGAGGCAATAAAAGAACTTGTAAGGCTGAAGAAAGGAAGGGCTATTGCTGTTCTCGGGGATATGCTTGAACTTGGAGCGTATGCAGAGGAGGCGCACAGGAAAGTTGGAGAGTGGATGTCAGCGCTTCCGATAGACGTATTTATAGGCGTCGGGCCTTTGATGGCTATAACACATTCAGAGTTTGTCAAAACAGGAAGGCAGTCATTCAGCGTCTCTACTTCGGAAGAAGCAGGAAGGATACTGACAGGGCTGTGCAGGGAAGGAGACACAATCATTGTGAAGGGTTCAAGGGGAATGGGGATGGAAAAAGTTTTAGAAATAAACCCCGTTAGAGATGTATTTCTAAAAGGGGCAAATAAAGAGGCAGAGAATGCTTTATAGTCTTCTTTATAGCTTGCATGATTGGTTTTCTCCATTTAATGTCTTCAGATATATAACGTTCAGGACCGCGCTTGCAGTGCTTACGGCAATGCTTATTACATTCATCCTCGGTCCGAGGGTTATAAAAAGACTCAGGAGGTTCAGCGTAACGCAACAGATAAGAGATGACGGGCCCCGGACGCATATGGGCAAGACAGGAACACCCACGATGGGCGGAGCCCTCATAATAATCTCTATTCTTGCCACCGTTCTCTTGTGGGGCGACCTTACCAATAAATATATACTGATGATGATTTTTTCTCTCATAGGTTTTGGAGCGATAGGATTTATTGATGATTATCTGAAGGTTGTAAAGAGAGACTCAAAAGGACTGCGCGGCTGTTATAAATTCGGGGCGCAGGTTCTTCTTGCCTTGGCGATAAGCATGTTTCTTTACATGAACCCTAAAGACCCTTACAACGATGTCTTGAGCATTCCATTCTTTAAAAAATGGCTTTTTGATCTCGGATGGTTTTATGTGCCATTCTCTATAGTTGTTATCGTAGGGTCATCCAATGCAGTCAATCTAACGGACGGCATAGACGGCCTCGCTGTAGGGCTTGTTGGGATTGCAGTGCTTGCCACAGGAATACTTGTTTATATATCCGGCAATTTCAAGTTTTCACAATATCTGCAGGTTCTTTATATCCCCGGCACAGGAGAGCTGACTGTATTTTGCGGCGCTATTCTTGGGGCATCTCTCGGTTTCCTCTGGTATAACTCATATCCGGCGGATGTGTTTATGGGAGATGTCGGCTCTCTGTCTCTCGGCGGCGTGCTCGGAACGCTTGCTGTAATAACAAAACAGGAGATAGTGCTTGCGGTCGTGGGAGGAATTTTTGTTATAGAGACGCTCTCGGTCGTGTTTCAGGTCGCATCGTTCAAGTTAACAGGGAAAAGGATATTCAGGATGGCGCCAATACACCATCACTTTGAACTCAAGGGATGGCCTGAACCTAAAGTTATAGTCAGATTCTGGATAGTCGGAATAATGCTGGCTCTTCTGAGCCTTGCAACATTAAAGCTGAGGTGATTATGAGACAGTCAACAGAGCAACAGAGCAGTAGAGCAACAGAGCAGCAGTCTTTAGTACAGAAATCTTTAGCAACTGCGCTACTGAGCTACTGCGCTACTGGGCTGCTGCGTTTCTGGGCTACTGCTCTTATCTCACTGTTCGCTGTTCACTGTTCACTGTTCACTGCTTATGCTGATGAGATTTCCTCAAAGGCAGCGGTTGTTATGAAGGTTTCAACAGGAAGGGTCCTGTTTGCAAAAAATCCAAATCTGAAACTGCCTCCTGCAAGCACAACTAAACTTGTGACAGCCATGGTTGTTCTTGACAGGGCTAAGATGAGCGATACAGTGACAATCAGTGAGGCAGCGGCAAATGTCCCCTCGCTTAAGAAGACCAAACTGAGGGCAGGAGAGACTTTGACTGTAGAAACTCTGCTTTACGCTGCGCTTATAAGGTCGGCAAATGATGCAGCCTTTGCGCTTGCAGAGGTTGTTGCCGGCTCGGAGAAGAAATTCGTGCAGCTTATGAACAGAAAGGCTATAGCAATAGGAGCATCCAACACAAGGTTTATAAATACTACAGGACTTCCCGGCAAAGGTCAGCATACAACAGCATATGACCTCTCAAAGATAATGAGGTATGCGCTTAAATATCCTGTGATAAAAGAGATTATAGGCAAGAAAGAGGCAGAGATAGCTACGGAACAGGGCAGGACTATAGCCCTTGAAAATACGAATAAACTTCTATGGTCTGATAACGGAGCAGTCGGCGGCAAGACAGGATATACGAAAGCGGCAAGGCATTGTTTTGTGTACGCAGGCGAAAGAGAAGGAGAGATGGTGATAGTTGCTATTCTTGGAGCGCGGAGCAGAGAGATTTTATGGAATGAGGCGGAGAAGCTCGAAACAAGAGGTTTTGCTGTTATTGCAAGCAATGAGCAGCCGGTTGTTTATTTCACAAAGGCGGATTATCAAAAAAGTTCAAAGTTCAAAGTTCAAAGTTCAAAGTTAAAGACATATTCAAAAAATAATAAAGCAAAATCAGATAAGGTTGCATCAAAAAAGAAGCTGAATAAGGCAAAGGCCACTAAAAAGTACAATGACAGCCCCGCAAAGGAGAGCAAAAGAACAAAGGATAAAGGGATCGCTAGAAACGTGGCATATGGAAATAAGGGATAAGAAAATACTTGTTTTCGGCCTTGCAGAGAGCGGTGTTGGCGCTTCAAATCTGCTTGCCGGCCTTGGCGCAAAGGTAACGGTTACTGACAGAAAACCGAAGGAAGCGTTAATGAAATATGTTGAAAGGCTTTTGCCTGCGGTAAGGCTCAGTCTTGGCGGGCATCCTGACGGGATACTGCAAGGCGTGGATATGATAGTGCTAAGTCCCGGTGTGCCGCCTGACATACAGCCGTTGAAGAAGGCTATGGAGATTGGGATAAGGATTATCGGCGAACTTGAACTTGCGTATCAGATAATAAGTTCAAAATTCAAAGTTCAAAATTCAAAGCTTCCAAAATTTCTGGCGATAACAGGAACAAACGGTAAATCAACCACTACAACATTATTAAATGAGATGTTAAATAAAGGAGGCTTCAGGACAATTCTGGGAGGGAATATCGGAAATGCCCTGACAGAGGAGATATTTGGATTAGTCAGAAGTCAGAAAACCGATGATGATTTTCTGATAACTCTTAACTCTCAACTCTCAACTCTTAACTACGTGGTCGCTGAGGTGTCAAGTTTTCAGCTTGAGGCGATAGAGATGTTCAGGCCTGATGGCGCATCCATACTCAATATCACACCTGACCATATGGACAGATACCATTCAATGGAAAAATACAAAGACGCAAAGGCGCAGATATTCGCAAACCAGAGAGAAGGAGATTTTCTTGTCCTTAATGCGGATGACCCTGAGACACTCAAAGTTAGAAGTGAGAAGTTAGAAGTGAAAAGTGAAAAACCAAGAATCTATTATTTCAGCCGCAAAAAAGCGGTAGAAGGGGTCTATTTCAAAGATGGAGTTATTTATTCTAACTTCAACTCTTCACTCTTAACTCTTAACTCTCAACTTCTGCGTGCTGATGAGATAAACATTAAAGGTGTTCACAACCTGGAGAATGCCATGGCTGCTTCGGCCATGGCTCTCCTTGCAGGATGTCCGGCAGATGCAGTTATAAGCGCCTTGAAAGATTTTGAGGGGCTTGAACACCGTCTTGAACTTGTCAGGGAATTTGAAGGCGTTGATTACATCAATGACTCAAAAGGCACGAATGCAGATGCGGTGGTAAAGTCGCTTGAAAGTTTTTCAATGCCAGTAATCCTGATTGCAGGCGGAAGAGACAAAGACGGAGATTTTTCTCTTCTGAGTTCTCTCATAAAAAGCAGAGTAAAAAAACTCGTTCTCATCGGAGAGGCAAGGGAAAAAATAAAAAAAGTTCTTGGCGGACTGACAGAGACCATATTTGCAGATAATCTGGAAGAGGCTGTGATGATATCCAGAAAATCAGCATCAAAAGGCGATGTTGTGCTCCTCTCTCCCGCATGCGCAAGTTTTGATATGTTCAGGGATTACAAAGACAGGGGAGAGCAGTTTAAAAAGATTGTGAAGGGTTTATCCTGAGATGAATAAAACGTATGACAGATGGTTTTTGTTAATCACGTTTTTCCTGCTGGGTCTGGGGGCGCTTATGATATACAGTTCAACAGCAGTGGTAACCCCGTCCATGGCAAAAAAAGACGTAACTCAGTTTTTCTATTTCAAAAGGCATTTGTTTACGATGCTGCTTGGGTTTGCGGCAATGTTTGCCGCTTACAGATTGAGGCCTGAGACTCTGAATAAGACAGCATTGCCTTTACTTATATTTTCCTTTCTGCTTCTTGTTCTTGTCTTTGTGCCGGGAATGGGAATATCGGCAGGCGGAGCAAAAAGATGGTTAAGGCTCTGGCCGTCAACCTTTCAGCCGTCTGAGTTGGTCAAGCTTTCAATGGTTATATTCCTTGCCAAATATATGTCAGCGTATAATTACAGGACAGACAGCTTTGTCTCTTTTATAAAGCCTATCGCAGTTATGGCAGTGTTTCAGGCCATATTTCTCAAACAGCCTGACTTTGGCGCTGCTATAAGCCTCGGTATTATTACACTTGCCATGTTGTTCTTTTCAGGCATAAGGATGAGATATCTGCTGTCCCTAACAGTGTTCGCAATTCCTGTAATAGTAAAGCTTGTGCAAGAACCATACAGGTGGAAGCGCGTGACGTCTTTTCTTAATCCGTGGGATGACCCTCAGGGAAGCGGCTTCCAGCTTATACAATCGTTTATTGCCCTCGGCAGCGGAGGCATTAAAGGGGTCGGACTTGGCGAAAGCAAACAGAAGTTGTTGTTCCTGCCTGAAACCCATACTGATTTTATTTTCTCGCTTGTCGGCGAGGAACTCGGGCTGATAGGCGCAGGGGTAATTATTTTCCTTTTCGTGATGTTGTTTGTGAGGGGGATAGCCGCTACTAACAAGGCTAAGGACAGCTTTGTATATTATCTGTCTTTTGGCCTTTCAATAATGATTGCGCTTCAGGCGCTGATAAATTTCTCTGTTGTAACAGGGATGATTCCGACAAAGGGGCTTCCCCTGCCGTTTATAAGTTACGGGGGCTCAGCTCTGCTTGTGAATATGGCGGCAGTAGGCATTCTGCTTAATCTTTCAAAAGGAGAAGACAGCAGAAGAGTCGTTGACAGGACAAAAGAACTGGTAATGAGAAAAAAGGCTCTGAGGGCGGTATATGGGAAAAGATAGTTTAAAGTTCAGAGTTAGGAGTTTAGAGTTAAAAGGCAGTCACTGTTCATTGGAAGTTGTATGAGGGTGATTATCGCAGGAGGCGGCACCGGAGGGCATATATTCCCGGGCATAGCCATAGCAGAGGAATTAAAAAGAAGAGAGGATAAGACAGAAGTGATATTCATAGGCACGGAATACGGAATTGAGGCGAGGATTATTCCGCGGGAAGGGTATCCGATAAAATTTCTGAGGGCAGAAGGCTTTGTCGGCGTATCTATATTGAGGAAGATTAGAGCTTTATGGAAGATGCTGTTTTCAATAGTTGACTCTTATGGAATTCTTAAGGCGGTATCTCCTGATATTGTGATAGGAGTGGGGGGTTATGCGTCTGTGGGGCCTGTGCTTGCAGCATCCATGATGTCAATCCCTGCAATGATAGTAGAACAGAATTCTGTGCCCGGACTTGCAAATAAACTCCTTGGAAAATTTGTTGGCGCCGTAGGTGTAACGTATCAGGAGAGCATATCGTTTTTTCCGAGGGCAAAGACATTTTTCACAGGTAATCCTATCAGGATGCGCATTCTGACAGGAAGCAGGGACGCAGCCTATAACATCTTTTCACTTGAGAGGGATAAGTTTACGATATTCGTCTTTGGCGGCAGTTCCGGCGCAAGGAACATAAACCGTGCAGTGGTGGATTCCTTTAATCATATGCTTGACCTCAAGGAGAAGATACAGTTTCTGCACCAGACAGG
Source organism: Thermodesulfovibrionales bacterium (assembly GCA_049302185.1). GTDB lineage: Bacteria > Nitrospirota > Thermodesulfovibrionia > Thermodesulfovibrionales > UBA1546 > UBA1546. Next base: position 191,695 of record JBAQLV010000013.1, read on the forward strand.
CGACAACGGCTACGAGCACGTCAGGGAGTCTTACCGGAAGTGGGGATTCATGGGTACGGTGACGCCGTTTATATATCAGATGGCAGAGGCGTACGCAGTTGCAGACCTCGTAATATCAAGGGCAGGCGCAACAACCCTGGCTGAACTCACCGCTATCGGCAAGTCTGCAATCTTAATCCCTTATCCCTATGCAGCAGGACATCATCAGGAACTTAATGCAGGCAAGCTGCTTGAACTGAAGGCGTCAAAGATGATACTTGACCATGAATTAACAGGAGAAATCCTTGCGGAAAATATCAGAGAGCTTTATGAGAATAAAGAACTGAGGCATGAGATGGAAAAGCAAAGCAGATCCGTAGGCAGAGCGGATGCTGCTCAGAGAGTAGTTGATATTGCGATGAGCCTTATTAGGAAACGGTGAACAGTGAATGATAAACAAAAGGATGCAGGATACAAGATACAACCCCCCTCTATCCCCCCTTAGTAAGGGGGGAATTAAAAGGGGGTATCGTGCATCATGAAGGAGCGATGGTGTTTGAACAATACAGAATAATTCACTTTGTCGGCATCGGAGGTATAGGGATGAGCGGGATAGCAGAGGTCCTTCATAACCTCGGCTACGAAGTCACAGGTTCGGATGTTAAGGAGTCTGATACGACAAACAGGCTGAACAGCCTCGGCATAAAGGTAGATATCGGACACAGAGCGGAAAATGTCGATGATGCCCATGTTGTGGTTATATCCTCTGCTGTTTCTAAGGACAATGCTGAGGTGGTTGAGGCAAAAAGAAAATCAATCCCTGTAATCCCGAGAGCTGAGATGCTTGCTGAACTCGCAAGGATGAAATACGGGATACTCGTTGCAGGCGCGCACGGAAAGACAACAACGACTTCGTTAATCGCAACAGTGATTGCAAGCAGCGGGCTTGACCCTACAGTTGTTATAGGAGGAAAACTCAGGGCTACAGGAAGCAATGCAAGATTGGGGCAGGGAGATTTCCTTGTGGCAGAGGCTGACGAGAGCGACGGTTCATTCCTCAGGCTTTCTCCGACCATCGCAGTTGTGACGAATATAGACAGGGAACACATGGATTTCTTTAAGACAATGGATTCATTGAGAGATGCTTTTCTGTCTTTCATAAATAAAGTCCCGTTTTATGGAGTGTCGATAGTATGCATTGAAAATGAGGAGCTTCGTAAGCTGCTGCCTTATGTGCATAGGAGATATATCACATACGGACTCTCGCCTGACGCTGATGTGTATGCTGCTGATATAAAGAAAGGGTTTATGACAGTGAGTTTTGATGTCGTGTATAAAGGGGGAAATCTTGGCAATTTCAGCCTGCCTGTGCCCGGTGTGCATAACATCCTCAACAGTCTCGCAGCAATAATAGTTGCAAGGGAATTGAAGATAGAGGCAGGCCTAATAAAAGAGGCTCTGAAAAAATTCAGCGGGATACAGAGGAGATTTGAATTAAAAGGAGAAGAAAAAGGGATAAAGGTTTTTGATGACTATGGACATCATCCTACCGAAATAAAAGCGACTCTGAATGCGGCAAAGGATGGGCTTCTGGCCCGGCAGGTCGTTGCGACTCGCAACCGAGGCGCAGGGAGATTATTTGTTATATTCCAGCCTCACAGATATACGAGGACAAAAGACCTTATGGATGAGTTTACACCCTGTTTTTCTGAAGCTGACATTCTTTGCTTGATGGACATATATTCTGCAGGTGAAAAGCCTATAAATGGCATTGATTCCAATGCGCTGCTTGACCGCATCAAAAAGACAGGGCATAAGGATGCTGCTTATTTTCCCGACAGAGGGAAACTCATGGAAAATCTTCTTATGAGATTGAAAAGCGGAGACGTGGTTTTCACGCTCGGCGCAGGAGATGTCTGGAAACTCGGTGAGGAGATATTAAAGAGAATAAAGGACAGGGGAGATGGCAAATAAAAAGCAAGCCATAGTAGATGAACGTTTGTGGAGGAAGATAATCTCTCCCCGAGAAACTCGAGGCGAGGTGAAGTTCAAGGAGCCCATGAAGGCGCATACATATCTTCAAATAGGCGGCCCGGCAGATGTCTTTGTATGCCCGCAGGACACAGTGTCTCTGGAAAACATTCTTGCTGCGCTGAATGAAGAACGCATCCCTTTTGTAACAGTTGGCGGAGGCACTAACATCCTTGTAAAAGATGGAGGAATTTACGGAGCGGTTATTTCATTAAAGAATTTCAGGCGCAGTGACATTGCAAAGGAAGAGAAGGATATGGTCATGTTTTTTGCCGAGGCAGGGACACCGCTTCAGAAGCTTGTGAGTTTTTCAAAAGAGCACGGATACTCCGGCATTGAAGGGCTTGCCGGCATACCCGGTTTTGTCGGAGGCGCAATCGCAGGGAATGCAGGGGCGTTTGGCTATTCAATAAAAAATTCGCTTGTCTCTGTGAGGATGATGAACCCTGATAAAGGGATATACGAGATGAGCGCCTCTGAACTCGGGCTTGAATACAGGGCGTCAAAGCTGCCTGAAGATACTGTTATCTTGAGCGCAAACATGAGGCTGAGAAAGGATGTGAAAGAAGACGTAGCAAAAAGGATAAATTCTTTCCTTAAGCAGAAACGCGAGACACAGCCTCTGTCAGAGATGTCTGCAGGTTGCGTATTCAGAAATCCCGAAGGCGCATCCGCAGGAAGGCTGATAGATGAAGCAGGCTGCAAGGGAATGCGAATCGGAAATGCGGAAGTAAGCAGAATGCACGCAAATTTTTTTATCAATAAAGGCGATGCGAAGGCATCAGATTTTTTGAAGCTTATGGATGAGGTAAAAAAAAAGGTAATGAAAGTTTTCGGCACAGAGCTTGAGCCGGAGATAAGGATTCTGGGGAGAGATGTTAACAGATAAAAAGATAGGCGTTTTAATGGGCGGCATATCCAGCGAGAGAGAGGTTTCGCTGAGAAGCGGGGGCGCGGTTTTCAATGCCCTGAAAAAACTCAGGTATAACGCTGTTGCTATAGATGCTGCGTCAAACATATGCGAGGTGTTGAAAAAAGAGAAGATTGATATAGCATTTCTTGTTCTTCACGGAGGCTGGGGAGAAGACGGCTCTATACAGGGGCTTCTTGAAGTTATGGGAATTCCTTATACAGGGTCTGATGTCATTTCCTCGGCGATTGCAATGAACAAGGCGGCGTCAAAGAAGATATTTTTTTATCACAGAATTCCATCTCCGCCATTCATAATAGTTCGGAGTTCGGAGTTCGGAGTTCGGAGTTCGTTGCAAGGATATGATCTCAAAACTCAAAACTCAAAACTCAAAACTGATTTTGAAATGCCGTGGGTTGTCAAACCTGTATGTGAAGGGTCAAGCGTTGGTGTGAGCGTAGTGAAGGACAAAGCCCAGATTGAAAGCGCGCTCAAGAATGGTTTTTCATACGGCAACGAGATAATCATAGAAAAATACATAGAGGGCAAGGAAGTCCATATAGGGATTATTAATGACAGGGCGCTCGGAGGTGTTGAGGTAAAGACATCACTTGAATTTTACAGCTACGAGGCAAAATACACAGCAGGTTTAACTGAATATATACTCCCTCCTAAAATAGAGGAAGCAGTGTATATGAAGGCAAAAGATATTGCCCTTTCAGCGAACAGAGCGCTCGGTTGTTCAGGAGCGACAAGGGTTGATTTGAGGATTGATAATGACGGCAATCCCTATGTGCTTGAAGTTAACACAATACCGGGCATGACAGAAACAAGCCTCTTGCCGAAGATTGCAAAGGAGGCGGGATTTGATTTCCCGGCGCTTGTGGAGGAGATTCTTAAAGACGCAATTGAAAGAGAGCAGAAAAGGCATAGATGAGGAATAACAGAAGGATAAATAAGCAAACAGCAGCGCCAAGAACTAAAAAACGGCGCTGTCTGCTTAAATTGTTTGCACTGGTTTTGCTTATAACAGGCGCATACTGGGGCGCTAAATATGCCATTGATACTGCACGCAGGACGCTGTTCCCGGTAAAAGAAATTGTGTTTTCAGGCAACAAACATATCTCCGAGAGCGAGCTAAAGGCAATCATGGGAATTAACGGAAATGAGAGTCTTCTTGGATTATCATCAAAAGAACTTGAGGCAAGGCTTTTGAAATCTCCGTGGATAAAGGCAGTCAGCTTCAGAAAGGATTTTCCGCACAGGTTTATAGTCAGGATTGAGGAGTCAATGCCCTATGCGCTTCTTGAGATGAACGGCCGCACATTCTTTGTGGACGACAAAGGCAATCTGCTTGAAGAATTAAAAGGCGAATCCATACCGTTTTTGCCGATAATCTCAGGGGACCTGTTCAAAAACAGCAGTGTATTTTCTGAGGTATTGAATCTTGTAAGGACAATGAAGGATAAAGGTTTCATAGCTGTGAAGGATCGCATAGAGATCATAATACCGCATGGAGCAGGGCCAGAGGATATTTCGATGCAGGTTGACGGCATGCTCGTAAAAGTCGGGCATGGAGAATATGAGGAGAAACTTCAGAGGCTGCTTGAGCTTGAAGATGAGATAATGCGGAGAGGAATTCCTGTTGATTATATTGACCTCAGATTTGCAAACAAGGTCATAGTTAAACCGATAAACGAGGTCATAAGATGAGAATAAGAGATCCGCTTGGACGAAAAGGAAATATTGTCGTCGGGCTTGATGTCGGCACAACCAAAATATGCGCCATCGTAGGCGAGGTTAGAGGCGGCAAGACTGATATTATAGCCATAGGTTCGGCCCCATCAACAGGTTTAAGAAAGGGTGTTGTGATAAATATAGAATCTACTGTTGATTCAATAAAGAAGGCAGTAAAAGATGCCGAGGCAATGGCAGGCATTGAGATAAAGTCTGTTTATGTCGGGATTGCCGGAGGGCATATAAAGGGTTTTGAGAGTTATGGGGCTGTCGGCATAAAAGGGAAAGAAGTAAAGCCTCAGGATGTTGAGCGCGCCATAGATTCTGCAAGCGTTGTATATGTTCCGCTTGACAGAGAGGTTCTTCATGTAATCCCCACTGAATTCATACTTGACGGACAGGATGGGATAAAAGACCCGGTTGGCATGGCAGGGGTCAGGCTTGAGGTAAAGGTTCATATAGTTACAGGCGCTGTGCCGTCTGTGCAGAATCTTCTTAAGTGCTGCGAGAGAGCAGGCATTGATGTCATTGATATTGTGCTTGAGCCTATTGCCTCTGCAGCGGCAGTGCTTACGGAAGACGAGAAAGACCTCGGCGCCGCGCTCGTTGATATAGGCGGAGGAACAACAGACATCGCGATATATAAAGATGGAAGCCTCAGGCACACAGCGGTTCTTGCGCTTGGCGGCAATCATTTTACGAATGATATCGGTATTGGTTTGAGAATCCCTGTGCAGGAGGCGGAGAGGATAAAGAAAAAATATGGCTGTGCGATTACAAGTATGGTTGATGAGGCAGAGGAGATGGATGTTGCAGGCGCAGACAAACAGGTAAGGAAAATACCGAGGCGGTATATCGCAGAGATTATACAACCGAGGTGTGAGGAACTTACAGAATTGATAAAGCGTGAAATAGAAAACAGTTCCGGACTTGAGCCCGGATTGTCTGGGGTTATTTTGACAGGCGGAGCATCCCTGCTTGCAGGGCTTGACAGGTTAATGGAGGCAAATCTGGGACTTTCGGTGAGAATCGGAATGCCTGATGGGATAGAGTCAAGCTGCGCTTCAAACTCACCTCTCTTTCAGAGTAATGTGAATAATCCGATGTATTCAACAGGGGTAGGCCTTATTCTCCACAGCATAGATGGAGAGCCTGTCCCGAACGCTTTCGGGATTAATGGAGATATGTTCAACGGGATATTTGACCGGATGAAGGAATGGGTAAGAAATCTGTTCGGTGTTAATGGTCATGAGTTGAGAGGTAAGTCCCGAACGCTTTCGGGATCAATGAGGCAGAGGATATGAGCAACAGAAAAGTTAGAAGTTAAAAGTTTAAAGTGAGTTTTTGTCATTGTCCTCCTCCGGCTTGACCGGGGGATTGACCGGACAATCCAGAACATAGTGAAAACACTGGATTCCCCGATCAAGTCGGGGAATGACATTAATGTAAATGTACAATTTATGGACAGACACTATTAACTATAAAAGGGGGGTGTTTTATGTTTGAAATGGAAGAAGTGAGAGGGCAGGGAGCAAACATCAAGGTTATAGGTGTAGGAGGCGCGGGCGGCAATGCCGTTAATAACATGATAGCCTCTAACCTCCACGGAGTTGAATTCATAGCAGTTAATACCGACAGCCAGATACTTGAGACTTCGCTTGCCGCTGCAAAGGTGCAGATAGGCTTGGAGATTACAAAAGGTCTCGGAGCAGGCTCAAACCCTGATATAGGACGGGAGGCAGCGCTTGAAGACAGGGAGGCGATTGCAGAATCCCTCAGAGGCGCTGACATGGTATTTATAACAGCAGGGATGGGCGGCGGAACAGGCACAGGCGCTTCTCCTGTTGTAGCAAACATTGCAAGAGAATTAGGCGCCCTGACAGTTGCTATTGTTACAAAACCGTTTTTCTACGAAGGAAGGAAAAGGGCTATCAACGCTGATATAGGCATGAAAGAGCTTCAGAGCTGTGTTGACGCCATTATCGTTATTCCCAATGACAGGATAGGACTTGTCGTTGAAAAAGGCACGCCGATGCTAAAGTCATTTGCCGTTGCGAATGATGTCCTCAGACAGGCTGTTCAGGGAATATCAGATCTGATATTAATTCCGGGACTTATAAATCTTGATTTTGCCGATGTGAAGGCTGTAATGGCAGACGCAGGAAGGGCTGTAATGGGTATAGGTCTTGGAAGAGGAGACGGAGGAGCGCTTGAAGCAGCGAGAAAGGCTATCTCAAACCCTCTGCTTGAAGATTCTTCAACTGAAGGCGCAAAAGGAATTATTCTGAATATCACAGGAGGTCTTAACCTGTCGCAGAGTTCTGTTCAGGATGCCGCCGGCTTTATCTATGACCTTGCAGATAATGAGGCAAATATAATATTCGGGGCAGTGATTAATCCTAACATTGAGGATGAGGTCAGGGTAACTGTGATTGCAACAGGTTTTGAGGGAAAGAAAGAGAAGGTAGAACTTCCTCAGGTCAAAAAGTGGAATCCTGTTAAAGAGCCGTCAAATTTTAAAGGCTCAGACAGGGTTCTTGCAAAGAGCCTTAAGCCTTATTATTCGGCATTGCCTATGCCTGCACAATGTGAGCAGGACACACCGGAGTTTATGCCTTATGAGGATCCGCTTGATGTCCCTGCATTTATGAGGAAAACAGTTCAAAAAGTTATATAGTTGTTTCCCTCCATAAGGGGCTTCCGTCCCCCCGGAAGCCCCTCTCCCCCTTGGTTCGCTGAAAAAAGTATAAATGATAACGGAGGGAATAAAATGTTAAAGAAAATGTGTTTTTTAACTGCTGCTTCAGAAGGGGATTATAAAGACAATACCTATAGGTGTTGTCAATCAAATCTCCTATATGGTATTCTTTCTCTATCGTTTTGTAGGGACTCACCTGTAAAAATAAAAAGGTGAAAGGATTTCAGATGAAATTGCGGGAGATTGCAGAACTGCTTGGCGGAGAGATTGCAGGCGGACCTGATGTAGAGATAAAAGGGGCTGCCGGGATATCCGATGCAAAAGACGGGGATATCACATTTCTCTCAATGGCCAAACTTATCAGTGAATGCATTGAGAGCAAGGCGTCAGCAGTAATAGTAAAAGATACTGTCCCTGAGATAAAAAAACCTCAGCTTAAGGTTTCAAACCCGCAGTATGCATTCGCAAGGCTTCTTGAGCATTTTTATGTAAAGCCGTTTATAGCGTCTGGCATAAGCGATAAGGCATATGTATCTGATAAAGCCAAGATAGGGGAAAACGGATCTGTATATCCCATGGTATTTGTCTCGGACGGAGCATCAATAGGCAGTAAAACAGTAATATATCCCGGAGTATTCATAGGAGAAAATTCTTCTGTTGGAGATGAGTGCATAATTTACCCCAATGTGACCATCAGGGAAAATGTAAAGATCGGCAGCAGGGTGATAATCCATTCAGGCGCTGTAATAGGCTCTGACGGTTTTGGATATGTGATGGAGAAAGGGATACATTATAAGATCCCTCAGGTAGGAGGCGTTATCATCGGAGATGGTGTTGAGATAGGAGCAAATGCCACAATAGACAGGGCAACGACAGGCAATACCATGATAGGCAGAGGCACAAAAATAGATAATCTTGTTCAGATTGCACACAATGTAAAGATTGGAGAAAACTCCGTTATTGCAGCACAGACCGGTGTGGCAGGAAGCACAGAGATAGGGAACTATGTCGTGTTCGGCGGGCAGGTCGGCGTTGCCGACCATGCAAAGATTGATGACGGCGTCATGGTAGGAGCGCAGTCAGGAGCAATGGGACATGTCAAAAAAGGTATATATTCAGGCTCGCCCATGATTCCTCATAGGGACTGGCTTAAGTCAATAGTAATATTTGCTAAACTTCCTGAACTTAGCAAGAGAATAAAAGAACTTGAAGATATGATAAAAAATATTGAAAGGAGAGAACAGAGATGATGGATATTATGGGAATACAAAACATGATTCCGCACAGGTATCCTTTCCTTATGATTGACAGGATTGTGGAGATGGAGCCGAATGTAAGAGCTGTTGGAATAAAAAATGTAACTGTTAATGAGCCTTTCTTTCAGGGACATTTCCCCGGAAACCCGATAATGCCCGGAGTTCTCATTGTTGAGGCAATGGCGCAGCTTGCAGGTGTGCTTGCATTCAGTTCAGGAATGCAGGGCAGTTCGGTTTATTTTATGAGCATAGAAAAGGCAAAGTTCAGGAAACCTGTTGTGCCCGGAGATCAGATAAAGCTTGAGATTAAAGTGCTTCAGCAGAGAGGCAATGTATGGAGATTTTCAGGACATGCGCTTGTTGATGAGAAGGTTGTATCGGAGTCAGAATTTACGGCAATGCTCATGGCAAAGGAGAAATAATGGAGACCGGAATACATAAAACGGCAATCATAGATCCAAAGGCATCAATAGATGAAGGGGTGCAGATAGGCCCTTTCTGCATTGTAGGCGAGGGCGCCAGATTGAAGAAAGGGACCAGGTTAATATCAAATGTAATAATAGAAGGCAATACAGAGATTGGCGAAAACTGCACAATACATCCTTTTGCAGGCATCGGGCTTCCGCCGCAGGACATAAAATACAAAGATGAAAAAACTGGCGTAAAAATAGGCAGCAATAATATAATCAGGGAATACGTAACAATTCACAGGGCGTCAGTCGGCGGAGACGGAATAACTGAAATCGGCAGCAACAATTTCCTTATGGCTTATGTCCACATAGCGCATGACTGCAAAGTTGGTAACAATACTGCCATGGCAAACCTGGCCACACTTGCAGGACATGTTGTTGTTGAGGACTATGCATTTATTGGTGGTATTGTTGCAATTCATCAGTTTACAAGGATTGGCGCTTATGCCATGGTGGGGGGCTTCAGCGGTGTGGGACAGGACATACCTCCTTATACAATGGCGTCAGGCCCAAGGGCAAAACTGTTCGGGCTTAATTCAATCGGGCTTAAGAGGAACAATTTTCCTGATTCAACAATTAATGATCTCAAGAAGGCATACAGGATACTGTTCAGGGAGAAACATACACTGAAGGATGCTCTCAAAAAGGTTCAGAAAGAATTGCCCCAGACAGATGAGATGAAACATCTTGTGGAGTTTATTGAGAAGAATAAAAGAGGAATATGCAGGTGAAGATGATACAGGATGCAAGATACAAGATGCAGGATAAAAAACATTGTGTATCATGCATCGTGCATCATGTATCGTTATGAAGACACTTGGATTGATTGCAGGGATGGGTGAACTGCCGAAGCTTGTTGCTGACGAGGCAAGGGAGAAGGGATACCGTGTTTTTGCCATCGGCCTTGAACCTTTGGCAGACAAGGACCTCTCAGACCATGTTGATAGTGTAAAGAGAATAAGCGTAGGCAAACTTGGCGAGATAATAAATACCCTCAAGAAGAACCACATTAAAGAGGCTGTGATGGCAGGGAAGGTTCCCAAGTCTCTGATCTTCAAAAGCAAAGTAATTCCTGATTTAAGGGCAGTGAAACTGCTTTTTTCCCTCAAAGACAAGAGCGATGATTCCATACTCCTTGCAATTGCAAAGGAACTTGAAAAAGACGGCATCAAACTTCTTAACACAACTGATTTCAGTTCATCTTTCATGACGCCGGAGGGAATACTCACAGATGAAAGGCTTTCTGAAAACGAATGGAAGGACATAGCATTTGGATGGAAGATAGCAAAAGAAATAGGGCGTCTGGACATAGGGCAGACTGTTATTGTGAAAGATCAGGCTGTTATGGCTGTTGAGGCGATAGAGGGAACAGATGAGGCGATTCTCAGGGGCGGAAAGCTTGCAGGAAAGGGTGCTGTCGTTATTAAGGTTGCTAAGCCCAAGCAGGATATGAGGTTTGATGTTCCTGTTGTTGGAATGAACACGCTTAAGTCCATGATAGAGGTTAATGCCCGTGTCCTTGCGATAGAGGCAGGCAAAAGCATTCTCCTTCAGCGCAAGAAGATTATAAAAGAGGCTGATGAGGCAGGGATATCTGTTGTGGGGTATAAGGAGTAGTTACGGTTTCCAGTATTCCTCAAATTTCCCGTTTTTTGTGAACCAGACAACATAAGGCTCAACTGTTACATCGCCCTTTTCATCGAATTTTATCTTGCCGACTGCGCCGTTAAATTCCATTGAGTGAAGTTTCTCTATAATAGCCTTGCCGTCTTTTGTTCCTGTTTCTTTTATCGCTGTAAGCATTACATTTGCCGCATCGTATGCATATATTGAATAGGGCCCTATCTCGCCGAATTTTTTCTCATACGCATCAATAAACACCTTTGCAGTTGGGATCTTCCTTGCGTCCGGGCTGAATGTGAGATATGTGCCCTCTGCCGCATTTGCACCTGCAATCTCTATGAACTTTGGGTCTATTGTGCCGTCACCGCTCATTAGCGGAACATTAATTCCGAGTTCTTTTGCCTGTCTTACAAGAAGCCCTGCCTCCGGATAAATGCCTCCGAAATATATGAGTTCAGGCTTTTTATCTTTCATTGCTGTGAGGACTGTTTTGAAGTCCTTATCCCCCTGTATGATTCCTCCGTAATAGACAACCTCAACCTTGCCTGTTATGAATTTCTTGAACTCATCGGCAAGCCCCTGACCATAAGTTGTTTTGTCATGAATTATCGCAATTTTTTTAAGTTTGAGTTTGTTTATCACAAATTCAGCTCCGACCTTTCCCTGCTGGTCATCCCTTCCGCATACCCTGAAGACGCCTTTGTATCCTTTTTCTGTGAGCTGAGGATTTGTAGAGCCGGGGGATATCATTGGAATTCCTGCACGGTTATATACATCTGAGGCAGGGATTGAACAGCTTGAATTAAAATGGCCTATTATTCCAACTGCGCCTGCATTCACAATCTTGTTTGCAATAGAAACTGCCTGCTTGGGCTCATGCTGATCATCCTCAATCATTATCGCAATCTTCTTGCCGAGTACTCCGCCTTTTGCATTCCATTCCTCAACTGCAAGCGTGACGCCGTTTTTAAAATCAGTTCCCATCTTTGCCTGATCACCTGTCATTGGTCCTGCAACGCCAATCTTTATAACGTCCTCTTTTTTATGGCAGCCAGAAAATATCAGGGTTGAGACTATAAGTGCGAGTAATAGCACAGATAATTTCTTCATGGGTTTCTCCTTATCATTCGGAATTTTGAAATTTAATGCCAATTATATTAAACAATCTGATTTTCGCTGTAAAGAGCTTTTAAGAAGCGAATTACGTTATCAGCTATATCGCCTTGAATGATTCCAGATGAAACAGCAGCCGCATCTGCGCCTGAATCAAGCACGGACTTGAGATTTTCAGTATTTATGCCCCCGATTGCAACGACAGGTATTTTTACGTGTTTCTTAATCTCTTTAAGCATTGCAATGCCTTTTGGAGCCCCTGCGTTTTTTGTCTTTGTATGGAATACAGGGCCGAATCCGATATAATCGGCCCCTCCTTTTTCGGCTTCAATTGCCTGCTTCAAATTGTGAGTTGATATCCCTATAATCTTTTCTTCCCCGACAATCTTTCTTGCTTCTTTTATTGGCAGGTCTGACTGCCCGAGATGAACGCCATCTGCATTTACTGCAAGGGCAATGTCTGTGTAATCGTTTACTATTAATACAGCGCCGAATTCATTTGTCAGTTTTCTTAATATCAATGCCTCTCTGCAGATGTCTCTGCGTGATTTGTCTTTTTCCCTGTACTGGATACAGCTAACACCGGCTCTTAGGACAAAAGTAACAATTTCCTTAGAGGTAAGGCTGCATCTCTTGCTATTGGTGATAAAACAAAGTCCGTTCAGATACATTGTTTTGACTTCAAATACTCTCTATTCTGTTGCGTCCCTTCCGCTTTGCCTCGTAAAGGGCGCGGTCAGCTGCCTGAATCAGTTTCTCTTCAGTGTCTATACTTAAGGGAGGATGAGATATGCTCGTAATGCCGATGCTTATGGTAATCCGTTCGCCAGGAATGTCAGGGAAGTTATGTTCTGAGATTGTTTTGAGTATTCTTGATGCAGCTTGCAGGGCTTCTTCTTTTTTTGTCTGGGGTAGAATTATAATAAATTCTTCACCGCCCCATCTTGCAATAGTATCTATTTCCCTTCCCATAATTAGCTGGTAGTGTAACATTTTTATCTGAAAAAATTGATACCTACTAAATGTGTACCTTGATTTTTAATTACTCCAGCATTGTCCCTTCGCAACTATCTTTTATCACAGTGATTCGATTATAATAAAACCCTGCGTTGTATTGCCGGAGACCATTTCCCCTGCAGCAACCAAAGAATATCAAATGGAGAATTAAACGGATATGAAACGTGAGGATATCAGGAATATAGCGATTATCGCCCATGTTGACCACGGGAAGACCACCCTTCTTGACGGGATGCTTAAGCAGTCTGGAATCTTTCGCACCCCTGAAAAAATGCAGGAGCGTATCATGGACTCTATAGACCTTGAGCGCGAACGCGGAATCACAATCATGGCAAAGAATACTGCGGTTGAGTATAACGGCGTGAAGATAAACATTGTCGATACTCCCGGCCATGCTGATTTCGGCGGAGAGGTTGAGCGGACACTAAAGATGGTTGACGGCGTGCTGCTCCTTGTCGATGCATCCGAGGGGCCTCTTCCACAGACGCGTTTTGTTCTTAAAAAAGCGCTTGAACTCGGACTTCCGCCGATCCTTGTAATCAACAAGATAGACAGGACAGATGCCAGGATTCAGGAGGTAATGAACGAGGTCTATGATCTCTTCATCGATCTTGATGCAACTGAAGAACAGCTTGAATTTCCGGTGCTATATACAAATGCCAAAAAAGGTATTGCAAAAATAGACCTGTCTGATGAGACGGCAGACCTTCAGCCTCTCTTCGAAACAATATTAAAGACAATTCCGGCGCCAGAGGACAATGGGAACGATATCCTGCAGCTTCTTGTTACTAACATTAACTACGACGATTATGTAGGCAGGCTCGCAATCGGCAGAATATTCTCAGGTACAGTGAAAGTAGGCGACACAGTTGCCATGGTGAAGGGAGACGATGAGACAACAAAAACAAAAGTCACGTCCCTCTACACATTTCGGGGACTCGAACGGATTGTTGCAAAAGAAGCCCGTGCAGGAGACATCGTAGCGCTTTCGGGTATAGAGGGAATAACCATTGGCGATACGATCACAAGCGCCGAAACACCAATGCCGCTGCCTCGTATTACTGTTGATGAGCCTACTATCTCCATAGTCTTTCAGGTCAATACCTCTCCTTTCGCAGGAAAGGAAGGTGATTATGTTACATCAAGGAATCTTCGTGAGCGGCTCGAAAAAGAGCTTCTATACAACGTTGCCATAAGAGTTGATTTCTCAGGAACCGATTCCTTTACGGTCATGGGAAGGGGAGAACTCCAACTCGCTATCATTATCGAGATGATGAGAAGAGAGGGATATGAACTCGCAGTCTCTATGCCTGAGACAATCACAAAAACGATTAAGGGGGTTGTCCATGAGCCGATGGAGATCCTTGTCATAGACGTGCCTGAAGAATATGTCGGGGTAGTGACACAGCAGGTTGGCATGAGACGTGGAAAGATGCAGAAGATGATGAATAACGGCTACGGCAGGGTGAGGCTTGAGTTCAGGATACCGTCACGCGGGCTCATAGGCTTTAGATCCCAGTTCCTCACAGACACAAGGGGGACAGGGCTGCTAAATCACCTTTTCGACGGCTACGAGCCGTGGCAGGGTATGATCACAAAGAGACAGACAGGCGCTCTCGTCTCAGACAGAGCAGGGAAATCTACAATCTACGCCCTCTTTCATCTCCAGCCCCGCGGGGCCCTGCTTATAAAGGAAAACACCTCTGTTTATGAAGGCATGATAATCGGCGAAAACTCGCGTGATAATGACCTTGACGTAAATGTTATCAAAGAAAAGAAACTCACCAATATCAGGGCGGCAAATGCTGATGAGGCGCTGCAGCTCATTCCGCCGCATATCATGAGTCTGGAGCAGGCGATTGAGTTCATTAAAGAGGATGAACTTGTCGAGGTTACGCCCCAGTCCATACGCTTGCGCAAAAAGGTTCTCGAAGCGAATAAAAGACCGAAAATAAGGAAAGAATAAAGCGCCCGGTGAATGAACACTAACGTAATTATACTCGGCGCAGGGGCAGCGGGACTGATGTGCGCTATTGAGTCAGGAAAGCGCGGCAGGACGGTTATCATTCTTGACCATGCCTCAAAGATTGGACAAAAGATTCTTGTTTCCGGAGGAGGCAGATGTAATTTTACGAATCTGCACATTCAGGCGGAGAACTACCTCTCTGCAAACCCCTATTTCTGCAAATCCGCCCTTGCACGGTTTACTCCGCAGGATTTTATTGCCATGGTAAAAAAACACCGCATCAGCTATCAAGAAAAAGAAAATGGATGCATCTTCTGCAACGGCAGTGCATGGCAGATTGTGGACATGCTCCAAAAGGAATGCAGTTCTGTTGGTGTTGAAATGCGTTTGAACTACAAAATTGAAGAGATTATAAAAAAGAACAGGTTCATCGTAAGAACGAATTCAGCAGTGATAGAATCAGAATCCCTTGTTGTAGCAACAGGAGGACTTTCATATCCGAATCTTGGGGCAACGACTTTTGGCCATCGCATTGCCGCACAGTTCGGGCTTCGCATCGTCCCGCCGAAACCGGCGCTCGTCCCGCTCACATTCTCACGCAGCGATCGCGAAAAATTTGGTGAGCTAAGCGGGATATCGCTTGAGGCTGTGATAAAGTGTGGAGGGCATGAATTCAAAGGAGAAATTCTTTTTACGCATCGTGGGTTAAGCGGCCCTGCCATTCTTCAGGCATCTTCATACTGGGAGCATGGCGAAGAAATCCTTGTCAATCTTCTGCCTGATATTGAAGCCCATAGCATTTTTTTCTCCAATCGCCAGAGCAGAATTGAGATGAAAAACCTGCTCAGCCGTTATCTACCCAGAAGATTCGCGCACATATGGTGTGAATTCTATCTTCCCTCAAAACCGCTCTGTCAATATAATGATAAGGAACTGCTTGATGCTTCCCGTCTTCTCCATGAGTGGATTATAAAACCCGCCGGGACAGAAGGGTACCGGACAGCTGAGGTCACAGCTGGAGGGGTTGACACAGACGAACTGTCGTCCAAAACCATGGAGGCAAAGAAAGTCACCGGTCTCTATTTTATCGGTGAGGTCATAGACGTCACAGGAGATCTTGGCGGATATAATCTTCACTGGGCGTGGGCGTCAGGCTGGACAGCAGGGCAGTATGCATAATGACGGGAGATTCATGAAAAAAATCGTTCTTGCCTCAGCCTCGCCAAGAAGAAAAGAGATTCTTGCGCTCACAGGTCTGCGGTTCAGCGTTGAACCGTCTGACTATGAGGAAACTCTTGATAATGCAATCAAGCCCCATAATCTTGCAAAACGCCTTTCATTGAAAAAGGCGAGGGCTGTTGCAGGAAAATACCGTGATGCGCTGATAATAGCTGCAGATACATTTATAGTTTTCAAAGGAAAACTTTCAGGGAAGCCTCATACATCTAAAGAGGCTCGAAAAATGCTTACCATGCTCAACGGCAAATCCCACTCGGTCATCACCGGCTACACGGTTTTGGACACAAGGACAGGGAAGAAGATCACCCGCTCAGTGGAGACAAAGGTATGGCTTAAAAAAATGACCGCTCACGAGATTGATGCGTATGTTGCAACAAAGGAGCCGCTTGACAAGGCTGGCGCCTATGCGATACAAGGACGTGGAGCTGTGATTGTGAAAAAGATAGAGGGAGATTATCTGAATGTAGTCGGGCTTCCGTTGTTTGATCTCGCCGATAGCCTGAAGAAATTCGGGATTAACTTATTGTCAGGCTGGCGTTCAAATTAAACCAACACTTTTTGTCCTAACGGGAAGTTTTGTTGTACTTTATGGAAATCTTGTAGCCTATCCTAGCGTGGCCTGGGAAATCTTTTCCAGCGCAGACGAGTTCCCCCTTGCCTGATTTAAGGCGGTCTTTCATCATTTTAGCAATAACAGACTCCAAGTTAAAGCCTCCGTCTATGCAATCACGTTTCATGCATTCCATCTTAAAATATGTATTGCTGTTAGGAAAGAAATTGACTGTACGCTGCATAATCACCTGGCCGCTGCTTCCACTATAGTAGTTCATGGCGACAATGACAGATGCAACGTTCGGATAGCGTTCAGACATCAGGCCTGAATCAGCTTTCTGCTGCTTTATTTGCAGACGTTCAAAATTCTTTAGCTTACTGTTCATATGATTCCCCCTCAAAAAGCAGAGCCCCCTGCTTAGCGCAGAGGGATCTCTTCAGTTCCTTATTGTTTTACAACGTTGATTGCCTTGGGACCCTTAGGGCCTTTTTCAGTATCAAAGCTGACTCTGTCACCCTCGACAAGGGATTTGAATCCATTGCTCTGGATAGAAGAATAGTGAACAAATACATCACTGCCGTCTTCGCTTGTGATAAAGCCAAAACCTTTGGACTCATTGAACCACTTTACTGTTCCTTCTGTCATTTTGCGTACCTCCTTACTTGTGAATTGAACTTTCAGAAGGGCACAAATAAAAAAAGGCCGCAAAGCTAAAAGTCTTTGCGGCCTTTAATGGTCTAAAAACTTCTGAAACTCTGCAATAATGATAACACGTCTGCGGATAATTAGCAATAAAATAATTTCTATCTGTCAAGCCAAAATAGAAATGTCCTGTTGTTACCAAACAATTCCTTTAATGTCCATTATGACCTATTCCTGCTTTTTGCTTCTTGAAAGCAACTTTATGTCTTCTAATATCTCCTCTATGCTCTGATACCTGTCTTCTTTCACCTTTTTTATGCATTTAATAATCATCTCATCGAGCCAATCGGGAAGTTCAGGATTAATGTCGGTAACCCTCTGATAGCCCAACCCATCGAGACTCCCTGTGAGCGTCTCATAAAGAATTATCCCAAGCGAATAAACATCAGCGCTGGGTTGAAGTTCTATCCCCTTCAATTTTTCTGGAGACGTATATGCCGAGATGGAATACTCTGAAGTAAAGACATATTGTTGTTGCTGTCGATTATGATATTTTCAGGTGAAATGAGACCTAATTCTTTGCCTGCCTTGTATGCGTTCTGGAGTGTTTTTAGTATCTGCAGCCAAAGTTTCAAACAGTGCTTTGGCTCGATTTTGCTCCCTTTTATTATACCCCTGAGTGTTGTTTTTCCTTCAAGTGATATATTATCTCCTTGGAAAGAGGTAAGAGTATGAAGACGCTCTCTCAGTGTCCTTCAATCTATTCTCGAAAATAACTGCAGCAGAAACATACCTGCCCTCTTTTTTTTAGCGCCTCTGCTGCCTTCCTGTAATCCTCTATTAATGTAATGTGGTCTGAAGTTTTTTCCCTATAGTGTTCCTGTAAATAATCCTCACGATAAAGAATAGAACAACAACTGCCAGTATGATAATGATAATGAAAACCAAATGAAATATGCTCTTTATCTGTTCTATAACAGGATTGGCGCTGGAAGCATTCGCTTCTGCAGCGGCTATACTGCGGAAGGAAAGAAGGTTTGTGGCCAGAAATGCCGTGATAACATTTTTTGCTTTGTCCTGTATGTCAGAAATACGCATTTTATTTAAAACTCTTATATTTTAACTGTGTTTAATAAGAGAATCGGGTTCAATTTTTCCTTTCACTTAAAACTCTGATCTTCAGACGGGAATGCGCCTTTTTCTATATCTTCTTTGTAATCCTTTATTGCTTTCAGCGCCTCTTCTTTGAGATTAGCGTATCTCTTTACGAATTTTGGAACGAATCTTTCGAATAACCCGATGACATCATGAAGGACAAGAACCTGTCCGTCACAGAACGGGCCTGCGCCTATGCCTATCGTAGGGATGGAAAGCTCTTCTGTTATTTTTTTTGCAAGGTTCATCGGAATCGCTTCAAGCAAGAGTGCAAATGCGCCTGCATCCTCTGCTATGTGCGCCTCTTCAATCAGTTTTTTCTGCGCTTCCTCTGTTTTTCCCTGAACCTTATATCCTCCCATCCTGTGTATTGACTGAGGAGTAAGGCCTATATGCGCCATAACAGGTATGTCTGATTTTGTCATTGCCCTGATGTGTTCTGCCACTTCAGCTCCGCCTTCAATCTTTATTGCCGATGCGCCTGCCTCCTTCAGAAACCTTCCTGCATTCCTTACAGCATCTTCTACGCTTGCCTGATAGGACATGAACGGCATATCTCCTATGACCATTGCATTCTTTACTGCCCTTGATACCATCTTTGTGTGATATATCATCTCATCCATCGTGACAGGAAGCGTGTTCTCAAGCCCCTGAACCACCATTCCGAGAGAGTCTCCAACAAGTATTGCATCAATGCCTGCCTCATCAACTATCTGTGCGAACGGGTAGTCGTATGCTGTAAGCATTGTGATTTTTTTCTTTTCCGTCTTTTTCTTTAAAAAGTCCTGAATGGTTATTTTAGGCATATATTTACTCCTCTCTGATTGGTCTGAGCATCACAGGCAGGACATGGTATTTGAGCGGTTTTATTTTGCCGATATTCCTGAAACTTAAACAAGAAAAATAATGAGGCAAAATTCCTCGGAGGGCGTTAGCCCGAGAATGAGCGAAGATGCCATGTCCTGTCTTGTGATTTCCCATAATCTAAAAATCAAATGTAACTGTCTCTGAAGGTTCGCTCTCTTTAAGCGGCCCGACAGCAGTTACCCTGTATGTGTGCTTAATCCCTGTTTTCTCTCTTAAAGTGAACGCAGGGGTCACGGATTCTTTTACGAGGTTGAATCCGTCTTTTTCATTCACTTTATCGTAAATCCTGTATTTTGTCACCCACATCTCAGGATTTTCTTTCCATGAAATAACGACTCTATCGTCTGCGACAACTGTTTGAAACCCTTCGGGCTTTGTCGGGATAAAGGTTGAAGGGTCAACCTTTATTTCCACTGATGCCTGTCCTTCACTCCGGAATTTCTTGCTCAAAAGACTGCGGATTGTATAATAAACAGGACTGCCTGTTTCCAGATTGTCGGAATATTTGAGCGCTGTCATCGGTTCTTTATTGATTGGGTTGATACTGTATTTGCCTTTCTCGGCGCTTCTGTAAACATTATAAAGGATATTTTCACCTGCGCTATCCCATGAGATGTGCAGGGCATCATTGCCAACCTTGAATGAGATATTCTTCGGAGCAGGAGGAACAGCTTCAGGTTTTATTGCAATTATGTTTGAATCCTCGCTGAGGATGTTTTTCAGGCTTCCGGCAATGAGTTTGTATTTATAAAGAGCGCCTGTCTTAAAATTAACATCTGTGTAGGAATTTTCCTCCTTGGGTACGGACGCTATTTTCTGAAAGCTGCTGTCTTCTGCCCTGAGAATATGAAATTCTTTCAGGTTTTCTTTTTTTGAAGTGTACGACCATGAGAGGAAAATTCTGTCTTCTCTGTGTATTGCCTTAACAGCCGCAGGCGCAGAGGGTTTTTCATATGCTTTGAGTGTAGGAGGTCCTTTTTTCCCGCAGGAGACAAGCATGAGGCAAGCAGCAAACAACAAAAAAGATGCACGATACACGATGCATGATGCCTGATACCCCCCTTTAATTCCCCCCTTACTAAGGGGGGATAGGGGGGGGTTGTATCCTGCATCCTGTTTTAACTGCTGAGTGCTGACCGCTTTCATTTTATCAGCCGTTTCAGCCTCTTAATCTGTTTTTTCACTTCCGATGGAGAGGTCCCGCCTCTTGAGTTCTTTGCATTCACAGAATCTTCAGCGCTGAGACGCGAGTAGATGTCTTTTGAAATAGTATTAGAAAAATTTCTAAACTCGTTTATGGAAATTTCTCCAAGCTGCTTTTTGTTCTTAATGCAGTAACGGACAATTTTTCCTGTTATCTCATGCGCCTGTCTGAATGGAACACCTTTTTTTACGAGATATTCGGCTATATCTGTTGCAGTGGAATATGCTTTGCCTGCAGCCTCACGCATCCTCTCACTCATAAATTTTATTTGGGGCATCATCTGTGCAAGGACTGTCAGGCATGATTTAACGGTGTCCACGGTGTCAAAGACAGGTATCTTGTCTTCCTGCATATCCCTATTATATGCAAGGGGCAGTCCCTTCATCACTGTCATGAGCGCTATCATGTTTCCGTATATTCTTCCGCTTTTCCCTCTTATTAATTCGGCAACATCAGGGTTTTTCTTCTGAGGCATTATGCTTGAGCCTGTTGTGAACGCGTCAGGCAGTTCAATAAATGAAAACTCCTCTGTTGACCAAAGGATGAGTTCTTCTGCAAAGCGAGACAGGTGCATCATGAGTATGCCTGCATCTGTTAAAAACTCTATTGCGAAGTCCCTGTCCGAGACAGCGTCAATGCTGTTTTCAGCAATGGCTTTAAATCCAAGCAGCTTCGCGGCATAAGACCTGTCAACCGGCAGTGATGTGCCTGCCAGCGCGCATGAGCCGAGAGGAAGGACATTTATCCTCTTAAGAGAATCTTCAAAGCGTTCCCTGTCCCTCCGGAGCATCTCAACATAGGCAAGGAGATGATGCGATAGGAGAACAGGCTGCGCCCTCTGCAGATGCGTATAGCCAGGCATGATGATCCCGATGTTATTTTCCGCGGCATTGAGCAGTGTTTTTTGCAGGTTTTTAATGAGCGCAATTGTTTCTTTTGTCTCAGCCCTAAGATAGAGTCTCAGGTCAAGGGCAACCTGGTCATTTCTTGAACGAGCTGTATGGAGTTTTTTACCTGCGTCCCCAATATTTTTTATAAGCGCCGCTTCAATGTTCATGTGAATATCTTCAAGTTCAACTGCAAATCTAAATCTGCCTGTTTCAATTTCTCCTGCGATATTCTTCAGTCCGTTGATTATTGCTGATGAGTCTTTCTGAGAGATGATCTTCTGCTTGCCGAGCATCTTTGCATGGGCAATGCTTCCCTCAATGTCGTATTTCCACAGCCTACGGTCAAATGAGATTGATTCTGTGAAATACTCTACGGTCTTTGATGTTTTTTCAGTAAACCTTCCTGCCCACGGTTTTTTCATACTGTGTAAGAATAAAATTTTAATGATAATGTGTCAAGTGTTTTTGTTATAAGGCTACCCCTGCCCTGCCTTTGTAGAGTGCTGAGTTTTGCAGGGGTTACCCTGTTAGAAATAGAGAATTTCTAACAGGGTTTACAGAATTAAAGCCGTTATGTTATCCTTTAACTTACCTAAAAACAGGAAGGTGGTGAGTTAATGCCTCTCAATAAAGAAAAGAAACAGACGATTATGGAACAGTACAAAGTTCACGAAAAGGATACCGGCTCTCCGGAAGTTCAGCTGGCTATTCTGAGTGAGAGGATAAATTATCTTACAGAACATTTCAGAACCCACAAAAGCGACCACCATTCACGCCGTGGACTTCTTAAACTTGTCAGTCAGAGGAGAAAGCTGCTTGATTATCTGAAGGCCTCAAGCAAGGAACGATACGCGAAGGTGATTGAACGGTTAGGGCTTAGAAAATAGAAAATAGAAAAGAGAGGATTGATGATTGATGACTAAAGTAGAGATTGAGATTAGAGGAAAGAAGCTTATTATTGAAACAGGCGAGATTGCAAAGCAATCAGACGGATCAGTTGTTGTAAGGTATGGCGATACAGTTGTGCTGGCGACGGCAGTCGCAGCAAAAAACGCAAGAGAAGGACTTGATTTTTTCCCCCTTACTATAGATTATCAGGAGAAGGCTTATTCTGCAGGAAAGATCCCGGGAGGATTTTTTAAGAGGGAAGGCAGGCAGAGCGAAAAGGAAGTTCTTACCTCCCGTCTTATAGACCGTCCTATACGTCCATTATTCCCGAAGGGGTTTTCTTGTGAGACTCAGGGGATTGTTTCTGTTCTTTCATACGGCGATGAGAATGTATCCGATGTCTTCGGAATAACCGGCATGTCTGCTGCGCTGATGATTTCCGATATCCCGTTTGACGGGCCTGTCGCTGCTGTTAGAGTCGGGAGGATTAACGGAGATTTCATTATAAATCCTGATTTATCGGAATTAGAGAAACTTGACATGAACCTTGTTGTCGCTGGAACTAAAGATTCTGTTCTGATGGTTGAGGGAGCAACATCTGAGGTTTCGGAGGAGGCGCTTCTTAAGGCGATAGATTATGCTCATGCAGAGATTAAACACATTGCTGCAGTGCAGATAGACCTCAGGAATGCTGTTGGTAAGGAGAAACGCGTGGTAACTCCTCCTGTGGTTGATGAAGAGCTGAGGGCTAAAGTAAAGGAACATGTGATTGAAAGGATGAAAGAAGCGGTAAAAATACCGGGCAAGCAGACGAGGCAGGATACACTTGACCTGATTCTGGATGAGACTACAAAGCATTTCAATACTCCAGAAAAAAATATGAGCAAAGATATAGCCGATGCATTTTTTGAACTTGAAAAAGACCTTGTAAGAAGGATGATTATAGAAAAGGGGATACGGTCTGACGGAAGAAAACCCGATGAGATAAGGCATATAAGTTCAAGGGTGGGACTGCTTCCGAGGGCTCACGGCTCTGCTCTCTTTGTGAGGGGCGAGACACAGGCGCTTGTTGTGGCAACACTCGGCACTGCTGATGACGAACAGAGGATTGACTCGCTTGAGGGAGAGAGCTATAAGACATTTATGCTCCATTATAATTTCCCTCCTTTCAGCGTTGGAGAGGTAAAGCCGCTGCGTTCACCGGGAAGGCGAGAGATAGGACATGGAGTTCTCGCAGAAAGGGCGCTTAAGTCTGTAATCCCTTCGAAGGAAGTATTTCCTTATACAATAAGAATCGTTTCAGATATCCTTGAATCAAACGGCTCGTCTTCAATGGCGACAGTATGCGGCGGCACGCTGGCGCTTATGGATGCAGGCGTTCCGATAAAGGCTCCGGTTGCAGGCATTGCAATGGGATTGGTGCAGGAAGGCGACAAAAATATTGTTCTTACGGATATTCTGGGGCTGGAAGACCATCTCGGCGATATGGATTTCAAGGTTACAGGAACAGAGAACGGCATTACAGCATTTCAGCTTGATGTGAAGACAGGCGGTATAAATTACTCTATCATGGAGAAGGCGCTTGAGCAGGCAAAACAGGGAAGGCTTTTCATACTCTCCAAAATAAAAGAGGCAATATCGGCGCCGAGAGAACAACTCTCTCCTCATGCGCCGAGGATATATACAATGCAGATAAAACAGGAAAAGATAAGGGATGTCATCGGCACGGGCGGGAAGGTGATAAGGGGAATAATAGAGCAAACAGGGGTTAAGATAAACATTGATGATGCAGGCGTGATAAACATTGCGTCTGCTGATGAAACATCAGCCCAGAAGGCGATAGAGATAATCAACGGAATTATTGCGGAGGCTGAAATTGGAAGGATATATCTCGGGAAGGTAAAGCGCATTGTCGATTTTGGGGCATTTGTAGAGATAATGCCGGGCACCGAAGGCCTTCTCCACATATCGCAGATAGACTTCAAGAGAATAGATAAGGTCACTGATGTGCTCAAAGAGGGAGAAGAAGTCCTTGTAAAGGTCTTGGAGGTAGACAGGACCGGCAAAATCCGTCTTAGCAGGAAAGAGGCTATGCGGGAGAAGGATGCCGTAAAGGAATAGGGTTTAATTTAAAGACAGGACATAGTATCCTCGCTCATTCTCGCCCCGATAGGATCGGGGCTCCGAGGATTTTGCCTCATGATTTTTATATGGCTTACTGTCGGACTATCGGCAAAATAAGCCGCTTGGACACTATGCCCTATCTTTTATTCTAAATATCAAAAATCGCTCTGAAGCGAACAAGCTATTACTTCTTATTGTCCGTTGTGCTTTAAGAAAGGACATTATGTTTAAAAAAACTTATCTTGAAAACGGCATACCGGTAGTTATGGAACAGGTCAAGGATGTCCGTTCTGTCGCCCTTGGCGTATGGGTTAAGGTCGGCTCCAGGAACGAACTGCCTGAGAAGAACGGCATATCGCATTTCCTTGAACACATGTTTTTCAAAGGCACGCAGAAACGTTCTGCGAGAGATATCGCCGTTGATACGGATTCAATGGGAGGCGACCTGAATGCATTTACTTCACGGGAAAGCACAACATTCTATATCAAAGTCCTTGATGAATATTTTGATAAGGGCATAGAACTCCTGTCTGATATATTCATTCACTCTACGTTCCCGGAAGAAGATATTGAGAAAGAAAAGGGGATTATCAAAGAAGAGATAAAGATGGTTGAGGATACGCCTGACGACTACATATATGACCTCTTCAACCAGACAATATGGGGTAGTGAAGGCATAGGACAGTCCATACTCGGCAGGAGAGAGACGATTAAATCGTTCATAAGGGAAGACCTTGTCAGCCACACAAAAAAACATTACGGGACAAAGGGCATTGTTATATCGTGCGCAGGAAATTTTGAAACAGACAGGCTTCTTGATGCGCTAAATCATAATTTTAGTTCTCTCAGGAAAGGGTCAGAGCCTGAAAAAGAACCGCAGTCTCTGTTTAACAGCAGGATCAGAGTTCACAGCAAAGAGCTCTCTGAAGTTCATCTGTGTCTCGGCGTTGAAGGCATGCCGCAGGCAAGCAAAGACAGGTATGTATTGTTCATTCTGAATACGATTCTCGGCGGAGGCGTTAGTTCGCGGCTTTTCCAGGAGATAAGGGAGAAAAGAGGGCTTGCGTATTCTGTTTATTCATATATATCATCATACGCTGATACAGGGGTATTGGCTGTCTATGCCGGGACAGGAAAAAAGAAAGTATCGCAGGTGATAGAGCTTGTTCTCAAAGAACTCAGAGGTCTGGCAGACATGCTTTCGGATGTTGATGTAGAAAGGGCAAAGGCTCAGCTCAAGGGCAATCTTATTCTCGGCCTTGAATCAACGAGCAGCAGGATGCAGAACATTGCACGTCAGGAGATGTATTACGGCAGGTATTACTCGCCTTCGGAAATAATAAAAGAAATAAATTCTATAAACCTCAGACAGGTTAAAGAACTCACAGAGAAACTGATAAGCGGGAACGAGGTTGCCCTTACAGCGCTGGGGCCTGTCAGCGAAAATGACTTTAAGGGGATAATGGGTTAAAGAGATAGTTTATATATGGAAAAAGCAGGTTAAACAGTGAAGTTTCTTGCAGCAGGACAATCAGACAAGGGCGTTTCAAGGTCAAACAATGAGGATAATTTTTGCGTTGATGAAGATTTGCGCCTTTTTATCGTTGCCGACGGCATGGGCGGGGCTGCGGCAGGAGAGGTTGCAAGCAGGATGGCGGTAGAGACAATAAGGGATCATGTTAAGCGTTCCTCTGGGGGTAATGAGCCTTTTTGGGGCGATTATGATAAAAGGTTCTCCGATGCATCAAACAGGATTGCATCAGGCATAAGGCTCGCCAATCAGGCGATATATGAGGCATCGCAGAGCAATGTTAAATGGCGCGGCATGGGGACAACAGTTGCTACTGCCTTGCTTGACGGCAGTAAAATGAGCATAGCGCATGCAGGGGACAGCAGGATTTATCTTATCAGGACAAGTTCAATTATCCAGCTTACTGACGACCATTCAATAGTGTCTGAGCAGGTAAAAAGCGGACTGCTCACAAAAGAAGAGGCAGAGGGCTCTGAGGTAAGAAATATTATTACAAGGGCGCTCGGCACGATGCCTTCCGTGGAAGTTGACCTTGACGAAATAGACATTATGGATGGCGACAGGGTTGTCCTGTGCAGTGACGGACTTACAACTATGGTTCCTGACAGCGTTATCCTTTCTACAGTTGCTGTTTCTGATGAACCTGACAGGGCATGCAGCGCACTTATTGATATTGCCAATAAAAACGGAGGAAAGGATAATATAACTGTGGCGCTTGTATATTTGTTTGAGGATAAAACTTTCCCTAAAAAGAATAGCAGTTTTTAATTTGCCTTTGCCCCGTTAGAAAGCCACGTCCTTTCTAACGGGGTTTGCTGCAATTCTGGCAACCTGAATGACTGTATTTTTAGAACTGCTGTTTTTGATTTTTCTGAAATACCTTAAAAGCCTGCTTTCAACGGACAACAGCCCTAATAATTTTCAGGATAAGTCTCACCTTGTCCTCATCAGCCTCTTTAAGTAATTTACTTATATTATCAGTCAGTTCTTTACTCCTCGACAAGTGCATAAATTCAAAAAGGTCTTTTATTTCTACATTTAATGCATTGGCTATTTTCTCCAATGTGTCAAGAGAAGGATAACTTTTCCCCACTTCTATTCGGCTTAGATGTTTTGAATCATACCCACCTTTTCTGAAAGTTCTTCCTGCGATAGTCCTTTTGCCTTTCGTAACTCCTTTATTCGTGCTCCGAGTAATTCCTTTGTCGTTTTCATAAGTATTTGTATGTATTCATAAAATACCGCCCCTTTATTGTGATAAAATTACTCATAACATGCATTCTTGGGAATATGTTAAAATTAATAAAATCTCTATGGGAGGTGCTGGATTATGAGCAGTTCAACTATTAATAACTTGATTGAAGATTTCAGCCATCTGAAGCTTGATGATAAGGAATATGCAGTTGATGTCATAAAAAAACAGCTTATAGACGCCAAAAGGGAAGCTATTGCCAAGAAGGCGAAAGAGGCAATAGCTAATCTTAGGAAGGGGATGGTTAAAAGAGGAACACTTAAAGAACTGTACAGGGATTTAGAGAGTGATTAAGATAACATGGGACATCAGATTCAGGGGACACCATACTTAATTCTTGAAATATTGAAATCTTAAATAGAGCCTATTTCCCGCATTGATATTTGCTCTTCTCCTTTAATATCAGGTTTTAGTCATTCCAGCTTTTCTTCGGCCCGGATTGATTCCCAAATAATCTGCCAAATTCACTCAACCGAATACTTGACAATTTTACTAAGGTATTTTAAGATTTTCGTATGCTGAGGTTATCCAGAAAGGGACAGTATGGCGTAAGGGCGATGTTTGAAATAGCAAGAGGGCATGGCAATAAACCTGTTCCCATAAAAGAGATAGCTGAGAGACAGGCTGTTTCTGGTGCCTACCTTGAGCAGATACTTAATAAACTTAAAAATGGAGGACTGATACGGAGCGTTAAGGGGCCTGGGGGCGGCTATGTGCTGAGTAAGAAGCCGGAAGACGTAAGCATCAGCGCTATCCTTAATGAACTTGAAGGCCCTGTAGCCATAACGTCCTGCCTTGACCCCGAGAAGGGATGTGTAAGGGTTGATGGATGTGTAACGTATATGCTGTGGAAATCCCTCGGCGAAAAGATAGATGCGTTTCTCATGACTGTCACATTAAAGGACTTAATTACAGGAACGCTTTTTAAGAAGAATTTAAAATTAAAAATTAAAAGTTAAAAGTGATATGAAGTTTGTAGAGAACGTTAAGGCAGATGTAACAACAGACATAGTTTATATGATGTGTCCGATGCATCTGCTTAAACTTGAGGAAAAAATCAGGGAACTGGATGACGGGCAGATACTGGAGATAATGACTGACTATGACGGCGCGCTTGAAGATATTCCCGGCTGGTGTGAAAAAACGGGAAATGAATTTTTAGGGATGAGTGAGACGGAAGATTTTTATAAATTTTATATCAGGAAGAAGGTGAAGCGAAAATGAGGAAGCGCTATTTTGACCATGTTGCGACAAACCCTCTTGACAGCCGTGTCTTTGATGCCATGATGCCTTATTTCACGGAGGACTTTGGAAATCCCCTGAGCATTTATGACCTTGGCACAAAGGCAAAAGAGGCAATAGAAAATGCAAGGGCGCAGGCTGCATCACTCATTAATTCAAAGTCATCGGAGATAATCTTTACATCAAGCGGAGCCGAGGCAAATAACTTTGCGCTACGAGGCATTGCGCTTGCAAGGCAGAATGAAGGAAAGCATGTAATCGTCTCTAAGATGGAGCACCATTCAATTCTTAATTCTGCGCGGTTTCTTGAAAAGATGGGTTTTGTAGTGACTTTTCTTCCTGTGGATAAGTATGGGATCGTTGACCCCGACATGGTAAAAAAATCTATAACAAAAGAGACAACGCTCATATCTGTAATCCATGCAAGCAGTGAGGTTGGGACTATAGAGCCTATAAAAGAGATAGGCAGGATTGCAAAAGAAAAAGGGATAATCTTTCATACAGATGCAGTTGCAGCAGCAGGAAATATCCCTGTTGATGTGAAAGAACTTGGCGTTGACCTTTTAAGCATGGCTGCGCATCAGTTTTACGGGCCTAAAGGCGCAGGCGCTCTTTATGTGAGAGAGGGACTGAGAATAGTTCCGCTTATTTACGGCGGCATACAGGAAAACGGAAGAAGAGCAGGCACTGAAAATGTCCCTGCAATTGTCGGGATGGGCAGGGCAGCAAAACTTGCAAAAGATGAGATGGCTGATAGAATGGAGCAGGCTAAGAAATTAAGGAATAAACTTATTAAGGGCGTATCAGACATTGAAAACATTTATCTTACAGGACATCCTGTCGGAAACGACTCGCAACGAGAAAACAGGCTTCCGGCACATGCGAGTTTTACAGTTGAATTCATAGAAGGCGAGGCAATGCTTCTGCTTCTTGCAGCAAAGGGCATTTATGCCGCTTCCGGTTCTGCATGTTCGTCAAAGGCATTAAAGGCATCGCCTGTTTTGCTGTCAATGGGCGTGTCTTCAAATCTGGCTCAGGGCTCGATTGTCTTTACGCTTGGCGCCGGCAACACAGAGGAAGATATAGATTCCCTGCTTTCTGAGTTTCCGCAGGTGATAAAAAGATTAAGAGAGATGTCCCCCTATGCAAAAGGTTGGGGAACGAAAGGAGAGGGTGGAGAATGTACAGTGCAAAAGTAATGGACCATTTTACAAATCCGAGGAATGTGGGAGAGATACCTGACGCTGACGGTGTCGGCACAGAGGGGAACCCTACGTGCGGGGATGTGATGCAGATTTTTATAAAGGTGAAGGACAACACGATAGTCGATGCAAAGTTCAAGACGTTCGGATGCGGCGCTGCTATTGCGGTAAGCAGTATGATTACGGAGATGATCAAGGGTAAGACGATTGATGAGGTGTTAGCAATATCAAAGGAGACCGTTGCAAATGAATTGGACGGACTGCCTGCGCAGAAGATGCATTGCTCTAATTTAGGAGCGGATGCGCTTAAGAAAGCCATTGAAGATTACAGGAGCAAAAACAAATGATTCGCCATTATTTCAGTCATTCCCGAGAAAGTGGGAATCTATGATGCAGCAATACGCAACACAAATAAAATGCTGGATCCCTTTGATATGCCTTTTGCCTATGACCCTGCCACAGGCAGAGTCTGGTCCATCAAAAAAGGTTTTGAGAACCGGTGACCTTTACCCCGCTCGGATTTTCTAATGGGGTTTACAAGTTCAATTTCAGACTGGTAATATAGCAAGTGTCCGTGATTAGTGTCAGTGAGTAATAATTACTGACACTCACAACTGACACTGCACTGGAGAGGTGGCCGAGCAGGTCGAAGGCGGCGGTTTGCTAAACCGTTGTAGGGGCCAAAACCTCTACCCAGGGTTCGAATCCCTGCCTCTCCGCCAGAAACGGCAGTTAGTTAAAAGTTGAGAGTGAAAAGTGAAAAGTTTTAGAGACTCGAAACTTCTAACTTTCAACTTTAAACTTTTAACTTAGATTGAGGGGGGTTATATGAACAAAAAGATTGTGATAGCAGTAATGTTAAGTTTAGCGCTGGTATATTTTGTCGGCTGTAAAAAGAAGGAACAACAGCCTGTCCCTAAGGCGCCGGCGATGCCGCAAGGGATGGGAGTGCTTCCACAAGAACATACAGCACCGCAGGGGCATCAGATGATGTCAGGCGGAAAGCTTCAGGTTGTTGTCCCTGATAACGTAAAAGGCAAGTGGAACTCTGTCAAGGTTCTAATAGAGGAGAAGGATACAAAAAAAGTACAGGAATATACAGTTAAACTCAACAGCGAGTGGAAAATTCCAGGTTCCAATTTAAAGGTGACTGTTGGGGAGTTTCTTCCTGATTTCACGATGGACGGGGATAAAATAACTTCAGGCTCAAGTGAGCCGAATAATCCGGCGGTTGGCATAAAGATAGCAGAGGGTGGCAAGCAAATATTCCCTGCTCAGGGAAAGCAATGGGGATGGCTGTGGTCCCGCAGAGAACTGCAATCAGTGCATCCATTTGAACATCCCAAGTATAATATTATATTAAAAGAACCTGTGAAGAATGGATAGTTTGGCAATGCGCCCATAGCTCAGCTGGATAGAGCGTCGGACTACGAATCCGCAGGTCGGGGGTTCGAATCCTCCTGGGCGCGCCAAACGAATTTGCTTCAGCAAAATTCGAAGTCGTTAAAGACAGTGTATAGTGAATAGTGAACAGTGAATAGAACTGAATACTATTCACTCGGGTCTGTCAACTATTTCTCTGGTGAATAACGATAAAAAACACATTCATTTCATGAGGCTGGCTCTTGAAGAGGCAAGTCTTGCTTTTTCTGAGGGCGAAGTGCCTGTCGGCGCTGTTCTTGTCAGTGAAGATGTTGTTATTTCCCGGACGCACAATACCCGTGAATCATCAAAAGACCCTACTGCGCACGCAGAGATGATTGCAATAAGAATCGGAGCAGAAAAGGGCAGTAGCTGGCGGTTAGGTGAAGCCACACTCTATGTGACAAAAGAGCCGTGTATTATGTGTGCGGGTGCAATGGTGAATGCAAGGATAGCCAGACTTGTTTACGGCTGTAAAGATGAAAAAGGCGGAGCAGTTGACAGCCTTTATAAACTCCTGAGTGACAGAAGGCTTAACCATCAGGTTGAGGTTGTTTCAGGGATTCTTAAAGATGAATGTGCAGAGATGTTGATAAAGTTTTTTAAGGAACGCAGATAGATTCCTGCCATACATCTATTCTTCAATTACTTTTTTGTTTTAAACTAAAAACTACTCACTGATAACTGTTGTTATGGAGAGGTGCCAGAGAGGCTGAATGGGGCGGTCTCGAAAACCGTTGTGGGGGCAACTTCACCGGGGGTTCAAATCCCTCCCTCTCCGCCATGAAAAACAGTTTAAAGTTTAGAGTTGAAAGTTAAGAGTTAAGACTAACTTACAAAATCAAGAAAGGATGGCGCTGAAGTATGGATAGGATTCTTGAAAGAAGTAAATATTTAATCTTGATTGCCATTGTCTTTGCAGCGCTTATCGCATTCAGCCATTTCAAAAGCAAGGACTGATTAGAATTCAGATGTTTGGTATCTTGACATTAAAAAGAAAAGAACCTGAACAGTGCAGTTAAAAGTTAAAATGGCCGTAGGGTGGATATGGGGGTTCATGATATGACAGCTTTTTTAGCGTCGCTCATCTTTGTCGTTTTAGCTGAGATGGGCGACAAGACCCAGCTTCTTGCAATGGCTTTTGCCTGTCGGTATCGCTGGCAGACAGTCATGTGGGGGGTATTAGTCGCAACAGCGGCAAATCATCTTATGGCTGCTGCACTGGGTAATTACCTGAACGCAATTGTGCCTATGGAATATGTAAAGATAGCAGCGGCTGCATCTTTCATCATTTTCGGCTTGTGGACTATACGTGGAGACAAACTGCAAGATGAGGACAAAAAATATAAGTTCAGTCCTTTCTGGACAGTAACAATAGCCTTTTTTATAGCTGAGATGGGTGACAAGACCCAATTGGCAACGATAGCCCTTGCCGTGGAATACAACACCATCATTCCTGTCTGGCTTGGGACAACGCTTGGTATGCTCATTTCCAATGCCATTGGGATAATATTCGGCATAGTAATGGGTAAGAGGATACCTGAAAGAACGATAAAATGGGCAGCAGCCTTAATCTTTATCGGTTTTGGAGTATGGGGGCTTCATGAAACATTGCCGGGACATTTCCGCAGCCCTGTCGTTGTCGCGGCCGGCGCAGCCCTGCTCGGGCTTTCCATATATGTCATGTACCGGATAGGAGGCAAAGAGCCTCAGTTGGCGAATGTCTGCGAGAGGGTTGAAGCCCTCGGCAAAAAAACATGATTCAGACAGAGGATCAGTCGTCATATAAATCATAAAAAGAAATGGTTCCTTCAGGAACTGTTTGATTAATTCTAAAGGGGCATATATGCGCTGGCATCAGAAAGAGACTAAAGATATATTAGACGACCTGCAGTCGTCTTCAAAAGGGCTTTCTTCAGAAGAGGCGCAGAAGCGGCTGCTCGAATATGGCCCGAATGAATTAAAGGAAAAAGAAAAGAGAACTCTTTTTATGATGTTCCTTGACCAGTTCAAGGACTTCATGATTCTTGTTCTGATTGCTGCTGCAATAATTTCCGGCATTATCGGCGAACCCGCGGATACTATAGCCATTATAGTAATCGTTGTCCTTAATGCCGTCATAGGATTTATTCAGGAATACAGGGCGGAAAAGGCTATGGCTGCCCTTAAAAAGATGGCTGCGCACACCGCCCTTGTATTGAGAGGCGGCATGCCGGCAAATATTTCCGCATCAGAAATTGTTCCGGGCGATATTGTATTGCTTGAGGCAGGGAAAGTTGTGCCTGCTGATATGAGGCTGATAGAAACCGCACAGTTGAAAGTTGAAGAGGCAGCCCTTACCGGCGAATCTATCCCGGTAGAAAAACATATAAAGGCATTGCATGACGAGATGCTGCCGCTCGGCGACAGAAAAAATATGGCATACAAAGGCACTACCGTGTCGTACGGCAGAGGCGCCGGTATTACAG
Source organism: Thermodesulfovibrionales bacterium (assembly GCA_049302185.1). Lineage (GTDB taxonomy): Bacteria > Nitrospirota > Thermodesulfovibrionia > Thermodesulfovibrionales > UBA1546 > UBA1546. The sequence goes on from JBAQLV010000013.1 coordinate 225,174, forward strand.
CGGCTACCGGAATGGACACCGAGCTTGGAAAGATTGCAACCATGCTTCAGGAGGAAGAAGAGGTAAAAACACCCCTTCAAAAAAGGCTCGCTGCATTTGGGAAGAAGCTTGCCATTGCGGTGCTTGCAATATGCGCCGTAGTCTTCGGCATAGGGGTTTTCAGGGGCGAACCTGCCTTGTTGATGCTCTTGACCGCCATATCCCTTGCTGTGGCAGCGATACCTGAAGCGCTTCCTGCTGTTATAACCATATCCCTTGCCCTCGGCGCAAAGAAGATGGTTAAGCAGAATGCCCTGATAAGAAAGCTCCCTGCTGTTGAGACCCTCGGCTCCGTCACATACATATGCTCTGACAAGACAGGGACGCTGACACAGAACAGGATGAGGGTGGAAGAGATATATGTGGACGAAAGAATAGTAACGAGTTACGAGTTACGAGTTATGAGTAAAGAGGAATTTGATAAACTTGTTACTTGTCACTCGTCACTTGTCACTTTTTTCAATGCCCTTGCTTTAAGCAATGACGCGAAGCCTGACAGGGATGGGAATATCATCGGCGATCCTACAGAGGTTGCTCTTTTCAATATTGCAAAAGACAAAGGTTTTGATAAGAATGAGATGGAAAATCAGATGCCGAGGGTTGCCGAAATCCCTTTTGACTCCGACAGGAAGTGCATGACGACGTTTCACAAGATACAAGATACAGGATACAGGATACAAGATGGAAAAAATCGTGCATCGTGCATCATGAATCATGCATCTTTTATTTCTTTCACCAAAGGCGCGATTGAAGTTCTTCTGGAAAAATCAGACGGCATCCTCAAATCAGGCGGGACAGTAAAGATAGATAGGGAAGAGATTCACAGGGTTAATGAAAGGATGGCTGCTGACGGACTGAGAGTGCTCGGTATTGCGATGAGGGGATGGAATGAGCTTCCCTCAGACATGTCCCATGAGAATGTGGAAAGAGGACTTATAATCATAGGCCTTGTAGGCATGATGGATCCTCCGAGGGAGGAGGCAAGGGAGGCAGTGGCAATGTGCCAAACTGCAGGGATAAAACCCGTTATGATTACCGGCGACCATCCGATTACAGCATGGGCAATTGCAAGAAGGATAGGCATTATTGAGGAAGATGATGTGCACTTTAACACCATAACGGGAAGAGAACTTGAGAAGTTATCCTTACAAGAATTCGAAGAGAGGGTTGAACATATAAGTGTTTATGCGAGGGTTGCGCCCGAGCAGAAATTAAAAATAGTAAAAGCCCTTCAGGACAAAGGTCAATTTGTTGCAATGACAGGAGACGGTGTGAATGATGCGCCCGCATTAAAAAGAGCAGACATTGGCGTTGCAATGGGAATAACTGGAACAGATGTTGCGAAAGAGTCAGCTCACATGATACTTATGGACGATAATTTTGCGACTATTGTAAAGGCAGTAAAAGAGGGAAGAAAGATATATGACAATATAAGAAAGTTTATAAAGTACCTTCTTACAACAAACTCAGGAGAGATATGGACACTCTTCTTCGCACCCCTTGTCGGCTTGCCGATTCCGCTTCTGCCGATCCATATACTCTGGATAAACCTTGTTACGGACGGGCTCCCTGCCCTTGCCCTCTCTGCCGAGCCCGCAGAGGGAGATGTGATGAGCAGACCGCCAAGGCATCCCAAGGAGAGCATATTCGCCCACGGATTGGGGCTTCATGCCATATGGGTCGGTCTCTTGATGGGTGGAGTTGTTCTGTTTGTCCAGGCATGGGCCATCAGGACGGAACATGCTCATTGGCAGACAATGGTATTTACAGTTCTGTGCCTTACTCAGCTTGGACATGTCCTTGCCATCAGGTCGGAAAAGGAGTCATTGTTCAGGATTGGAATATTTTCAAACAAATATCTCCTCGGTGCAGTAGCATTGACCTTTGCCCTTCAGATGGCAACGATCTATATACCATTCCTGAACCCTATTTTTAAGACAGAGCCTTTGACTCTAAATGAATTAATATTTACACTCGCCATATCATCTGTGGTATTCTTTGCAGTGGAATTAGAAAAGCTTTTCAGGAGGAAGAAATGGCTCAGGTATTGATGGAGACTGATTTAAAGGATATAAAATTCCTCAGGCGCGGAAAGGTGCGCGATGTCTATGAGATAGATGACTATCTTCTGATAATAGCTACTGACAGGGTATCAGCCTTTGATGTCGTTCTTCCGAATGGAATTCAGGATAAGGGCAAAATCCTTACTCAGATATCAATATACTGGTTTAACCAGATGAAAGACATAATGGAAAACCATATTGTTGCAACAGATGTAAAAGACTATCCAGAGGTTTTACATAAATACAAAGACATTCTTGAAGGAAGAAGCATGCTCGTTAAGAAGGCAAAGCCGATGCCTGTTGAATGCATTGTGAGGGGGTATCTCTCAGGCTCGGGATGGAAGGAATACAAAAAATCAGGCACAGTCTGCGGCATTAAACTTCCCGATGGGCTTGTTGAATCCGCAAGGCTTGATGAGCCGATATTCACTCCAAGCACAAAGGCAGAAGAGGAGCATGACATAAACATAAGCTTTGATGAGATGAAAAAGATTGTCGGTGATGATACTGCAAACAAGCTCAGGAATACAAGCCTCAGAGTCTATAAAAAGGCGAGGGAGATGGCAGAGAAGAAGGGAATAATAATCGCAGATACAAAGATGGAATTCGGCATATATCAAGATGCAGGATGCAAGATGCAGGATGCAAGCAGTCGGAAAGGGAAGTTGATTCTGATTGATGAAATACTCACTCCTGATTCATCACGCTTCTGGTCTATGAAGGATTATAAGCCCGGAAAAAGTCAGGACAGTTTTGACAAGCAGATTATCCGCGACTATCTTCTTACGCTTGACTGGAACCAGACATATCCCGGCCCAAAACTTCCTGATGAAATCGTGGAAAAGACTGCTGCGAGGTATAGGGAGATATTGGGGATATTGACGGGGTAGGGGTATCGTAGCGCATATCATGGTTTAATCCTTATATGAGGATACCTTGACCATCTCTATAGGCTGCTCCCTGCCACAATGCTTGCAAACTATTGCATCTTCTTTAATAATCTCTGCACAGTAGGAACATTTTTTGGTATATCCTTTAGATGCCATAGGTGGAAGCAATGCAATAACAATAATAAGCAAAGGGAAAAGGGCGCATAGTATAAACCACAATATCGGACTGCGCCCTTTTCTTATAGCTATAATGCTCCCCGCAATACCTGCAATAATAAGCAGAATAACATATCTAAACAATGGGATTCTCTACTTTCTTATGATTATTAGCTTATTTTTTATGTATCTCACCTATACCAATAAATGGCACAGCCCCACCGCCTGTAACCTGCGGGAGGATCCCATTCCATTTTTCTATAGCCTTGAGATTGGCCTCTATCTTTCTAAGCTCTATAAGGTCCGGTGAAATATTTGCCCTCTGCAGCCTCAAGGACTCTGCCTCTGCCCTTGCTGTTGTAATCCTCTGCTCTGCCTCAATCTTTATTCTATCCAGGTCTCTCTTTGACTTTAGCGCAAGCTGTTCTGCTGTCTGCTTTGACTCAATGGCTTCCATAAATATCTTGGAGAAGCTGAAACCTACGATAGAAAAAGCGTCAACTGCTATGTTGTGCGCCAAAAGTCTTTCAGCAAGGTTTGCCCTCATTGCCTCGCTTACCGCCGGTCTCTTTGTGATAAGCTCTTCTGCTGAATACTTGGCTGTCACAGCCTTTACCACCTCCTGCACTGCAGGGTCTATGATTCGCTCTTTAAAGTGTATGCCGATGGACTGATAGACAATATTCGCCTTATCCTGAACTATATGATAGTTAAGCGCAACCTCTGAACTCACTTCCTGAAGGTCAGACGATGAAGCAGCGGCATTCGTTAAAGATTTCTGAACCTTGACATCCATTATGGCAACCTTCTGCATTATAGGTATCCTGAAATGCAGCCCTTCTCCAAGCACATCCTTCTGAACAGCGCCAAAATTAAGGACAATCCCTCTTTGACCTGCACCAACCTGCACCCATGGATTTAAAATCAGAAAACCGACCAGAATTGCTCCAATAATCAGCGCCAGCCTCATAGGTCCTTTCTTCATTGCAGACTGCATTGCCTCCTTAGCCCTGTAAACATCTCTTTCATCCATTATACTTCCTCCTTCTTTCTTTGTTAATTATAGCACAAAGAATAAGGGACACTGTCAAGTCTTTTCTGATGAAATTATTGGAAAACTGCGGCGAGGTATAAAAAGATATTGGGGATATTGACGGGGTAAGATTGCGCCGTGCTGCCCGCCTTATCAATGATAAAGCAGTCGGCATGAAGTCGTTTTGCAAGACCCATGACAGATCGCAAAGCTCGTTAATGCCTGTGTGCGTGTTATATGAAGTGGCAGTCCCTTTATTCTAAGGTCGTTTCAAAGTCTTCTTCAAGCTCTACGGATATTGTATCCATGATGCTCGGTTGAACATGACCTTCGAGGTCTGTAACTTTTGACAACAAAGCATCCAAATCCTCAGCAGGAATAAATTTACAAAAATCACTGAGGCCGATTTTCTGAAAAGTAGGACGTGATAGCTCACCCATGACTTTTTCCTGACGATCCATTGGCGCAACAATAAAAAGCTTGATATTGAGAGCGGGAACAACAGAAATCAAATCGGACATCCTGAGAAGACCGGAGTAAATTGAAGTCGTTGTTTCAACTTCAAAAGCGCAAACAGGCGCGTTTTGACGAATCCAAATAACATCGTAAGCTTCCCCTAAAAGCAGACACTCTGTAAGTAGAGCTTTCTGGCAAAATAACCGTCAGGAGGTTCTAAATGAAGAGGACGAGATTCACGGAAACACAGATCGTAGCAATCTTAAAAGAAGC
>JBAQLV010000014.1:0-41737 GCA_049302185.1 Thermodesulfovibrionales bacterium
TTCTTTTAAGATTGCTACGATCTGTGTTTCCGTGAATCTCGTCCTCTTCATTTAGAACCTCCTGACGGTTATTTTGCCAGAAAGCTCTACTTACAGAGTGTCTGCTTTTAGGGGAAGCTTACGCTTGTAGTCGCCCTTGGTTTGGATAAGAAGGGCAAAAAGCATATCCTTGGATATGGCAAGGGGCCACAGAGAACTCCACTGTCTGTGCCAATCAGAGAGGCGTGGACTTGATATAACTAAAAAGGTTAAAAAAGATAAAGGGTAGGGGATATGAATTAACTTAAATTATGGAACGTAGCCCTCTTCCCAACTTATTTCCTCAAGGCCCTGCATTTCTGAAAGTCTTTTCGCGATCTCGCCAAAGCGGTTAAGACCCTTAGAAACCAATCGAAAACGATATGTCATGGTCTGAGGTGAAAGAGTCTGTTGAATATTGATGAACTGAATGGTAAGTTCGGAATATTCGGCTAAGGTCTTCTTAATCTGCTCAATCGGCTTTTCCATTCCCCCGAATTTCAAGACAAGGACTGTATATATATCGTGGGGGAATAACGTCTTTAATTGACGGAGGCCGAAAAGGATCAAAAGGCTTAAGATGGTGCTCGAAATAGCAGGGAAAAGATAACCTGCTCCAACTGCCAGTCCAAGGCCTGTTACAAGCCAGAGACCAGCGGCAGTAGTAAGTCCCCGCACAGAGCCTTTCCCTTTAATGATTGCTCCGGCCCCCAGAAAACCCATACTCGCAATGGCATAGGAGGCTATACGCCCCGGGTCCAGACGTACTACTGAATTAGCATTCAGATGACGGAAGAGTTCTTCCATGTGGAGGGAGAGCATCATCATAAGGCAGGCCCCCACACTGACTAAGAGATTGGTGCGAATGCCAGCGGCCTGCCCGTGGGACTCTCGTTCAAAACCAACTGCCCCTCCCAGCAAAGCCGCGAGAATCAGCTTACCTAACTCTACTAAAGATTCATGTGAGTCCAACATCACTTAACTATAGTCAATCCTTTATAAAATTTAATTTCAATTTAATTTTAATCAAAAGAATTCCCCGAAGCTTTGCTTCGGGGAATTCTTTTGTCATCTTTCTTTTCTTGCCACGCCGGTCCTGTAAGCAGCATCTGAAACACTTGAAGCAACTGTTGTAAAAACCTTTCTATCAAAGATACCCGGCACTATGTAGTCTTCACTCACACTCAGTTCCTTCTCATTAACCATTGAGGCTATTGCCTTAGCAGCAGCGCAGTATTGAATGTCTGACCGTGCTGGGAAGCGGCCAAGCTTATAAAGGTGGTTTTTCCGGCTTGCCGCGGACCTGTGATGAGTACAGCAGGAAACTGCCTAAGCGTATTATTCAGAACCTGGGAAAGTGCCCTCTGTATATACATATCTGAAATTATAAAGTTTGAACTTTATAATTGTCAAGGCTCTTTACGCGTGGGCGATAATAAATCGAGGCAATATTGCGGGAGTTTTAATAGCGGCCTATTCCGACTTTACTGCCGCGTGGAAGCCGAGGACGAACTGATTAACATGCTGCCTGAAGAAAAAAACCTTAACTATTCCTTTACCACACATTATGTGATAACTCAATTATCTCAAAAGGGATATAAGGGGAAAGGGGTGAGAGGCTTAGCCTCTCACCCCTCTGGGGGGAAACATCGTAAAAACTTATTCAATCAGTGATTGTGCCGTGCTCCGGTTCTTCTTCATACCCGCTGAACATTGCCTTTATATGGGCAAAGGTCGTATGTCCGAGTGTTGCGAGATAGAAATGGACGATGATAAATGCGCTGAAGAATATGAAAAGGAGGACATGAATCATATCCGCTATCTGTATCCCTCCTATAAGATTAACAACCGGCGAGAAGAGTTTCGGATCCCAAAGTAAAAGACCTGTGATAATCTGGACGGGGATAAGGGCTGCCATAATCATAAGATATGATACCTGCTGCATCGGGTTGAATTTATTATCTGGCGTAGAGTGATGAGGATTCTGGTCTCCGACCATTATGCCCCACCCATAGAATTTGGCTTGACGCAGTGCCTTTTTAGTAAATTCTATCGGATGGTGCAGAGGAGGGATATAGATTTTGATTTTAAACGTGAGGAGGTAATAGAGAAGCCATATGAAGTAATTCGCCAGGAGAATAAACCCTGTCCAGCTGTGGATGTCAACAGCCGTCTCAAAGGAGAAAAGGTTGATGATATTGCCGAACCTGATTTGAGCGCCGGTCAGGATCAAGATGATAAAACCCCCTGCATTTACCCAGTGCCAGATTCTTATCGGTAGTGGATGAAGATATATCTTTTTCATTATTTCTTACCTCCCTTCCCCATCCTTCTTAAAGACCTGAGGGGTGAAGTTATTATTCTAAAGCTGATATGGCCTATCGGTACAGCTATGCCGCCGATCAGGGCAACGATAAAGAGGACATCAAACAGCTTCACATTTGTACTGCCGAGGGCATAAAATTTACTAACTGGTAATATTGAAAATACTGAGTTAAGCACTTCTCTTTTCGCATTTAAGATTGTCGACTTACCTTCAGCTTTTTTAACTATAATGAAAACATCTTTAAAGAGCTTTGCATCAGGACGATGGCACTTTTCGCAGTCTTTTGTTGCCTCGGCTTTACTACCGATCATATGTGCTTCCACGGCTGTTCGCACGTCCATCTTTCCCATAAAGACTGTTGTTACACCTTTCTTGTACAATTGTGCAAACAGATCCCAGACCTCTTTGGCATCTATGCTGCCATCTGCATTCGTGTCGATCTTTGCCATTAGCCCGTCAGAATCTGTATCTAAAATCTTTAACAGCTCTTCCTCGGGTAACGGTTTACCGGTTTTACGGTCATACAGACTGAGATAGATTGCTCTTTTAGCACCAGGAGAATGACATGCAGCACAGGACACAACATCAAAATGGGCTTCTGCAAATGAAGGCAACGATATCGGAGGGTTTGAGAGCCATTTGTTATGGGCTTTTTCAGCATTTTTATGACATCTAATACATCCTTCTTTTATCTTCGTTGATGTTGATGTGTCCTGAACGTCATGTGCATTATGACAGGAAGAGCAGATAGGAGCCTTCTCATTCCCTTTAATTCTTCCCATATAATGGATGCTTGCTTCGTATGAACTGTTTAGTTCGCCATGACATTTATTGCACGATTTTAAACCCAGGGTCTTATCTGTCTTTGCCCTGGCGACAGAATGAGCAGCACCGTGACAGTCTGTGCATACAGGCGCATTCAGGTTGCCCTTTGCCAGCATATTGGAATGAATGCTCCCCTGATACTGTTTGTATTTTTCAGAGTGACACCCCTTGCATACCTCTGATACAGATATTGATAGTTCGCGTTTGCTCCCGAAGGTTTTTATCGGGTGCGATTTTTTCGAGAATGAGACATGACAATCAGAACAGTTGTGATTGCTGTGCACCGATTTCCTTAGAGTTGCTTCATTGATTGTCAGAGAAAGAGTTTCCCCTTTCATTGAGAGACTTAAATCTTTTTTGTGACAGGCGAGACAATACTGCGGGTTACTTGCTGTTTCTTTCCACCCTGAGACTTTGCTGATGGAGTGGGAACCATGGCAATCTGAACACGGCGGGGCATTTGCCCGGGTTATGGCTTGCTTATGTATTGGCCTTGCCAGAACCTGTTCATTGCTATGGCATGTCTTGCAAGCATTTGAAATCTGAATTGCAAACTCTTTTTTGCTTGCATACTGGGCTGACGGGTGTTTGTCCATAGAGATTGTGCTGTGGCAGTTGGTGCAGGACAGGAAGCCGTGTACAGTATTTTTGAAGTGGCTTTCTTCAATGTAAACAGAAACTTTTTCCTTGTTCTTGAATGTCTTGACAATGCCCTGTGCTGAGTGGCAGCCCATGCACATTGCAGCCTCGTCGGATTTCAGGGCATCAGAAGCTATTGCTATGCGCGAGAGAAGTGTCAGTCCGATGAGCAATGACATCAGGGGGAGCAGGCATATAAATAGCAGGCCTGAAATAGGTCCGAGGATGAAGACGCCTATGGTTGGCGCCTTCAGGTATCTTACCTGTCTGTTGCCAGGGAGAAATTTTTCATGGCCTAATTCAATGTTCTCTCCGTTGGACAGATTCCAGTAAGTTCCCTTTTTTACGACTTGTCCGCCATAAAATCTGAACATTTTTACTACCTCCTTTCTTTGGATTTAGATTTTCTAATAGTTAAAATATATAGACAGTCTTATAAAAAGTCAATTATAATTTTCTATGCCCTGATGCCCCGGCCTGATTGTTTGAAGCAATATATCTTAACGGGGCCTGATATTTAAATCTATTGTCAAGTGAATATTAGTTATAAGAGATTGAACTCCTCCTCTTCTTGACAATGTAGTCTCAGGCATGATAATTAACTACATGACACCCAAAAGGACAAAGCTGAAAAAGCTTCAATCCCTTTTATTGAAATTATCACGGGAGGGCAGGATAATATTGCCCAGTTCTTATAAACCCCCTGCGCATCCCAAATTCAGAAAAAATGTAAAAGGCACGCCTTTTTTTGATGCTGTTATTGAGGGCAGAAGGTTGTGAAACTCGGCATATTCGGCGGGACATTTAATCCAATCCACTACGGGCATCTCAGAGTCGCAGAAGAGGTTAAGGAAAAACTCGGACTCAATAAGATTATCTTTGTGCCGTCAGGCAACCCTCCGCTCAAGGACACAGAGCTTGCAGATGCAAAACACAGGTATAGAATGGTGCGGCTTGCCGCATCTAAAAATCACTCCTTTGCTGTTTCTGATATTGAATACAAAAAGAAGGATAAATCTTATTCTGTAGACACGCTTGAAAGGCTTCACCGCATTTATCCTGGCGCAAGGTTTTATTTTATAGCCGGCATTGATGCTTTTATTGACATTCCTAACTGGTGGCAGCCTGAGAGGCTTGTCAGCCTTGCGGATTTTATAGTCGTCTCAAGGCCGGCTTTTAAATTCGTAAGCCTTGCCTCTTCACCATATCTGAAAATAAATAAAAATATTCTCAAAAATCTTGATGATGCAAAACTTCAGAACTACAAAACAAAACTAAAGAGCGGCAGGGATATAATAATGATGTATATTATGCCTGTTGAGATATCAGCAACCGGCATCAGAAAGCTGATAAAGCGCAGAAAAAGCATAAAATATCTATTGCCAGAAGAAGTTGAATCCTATATAATTACTCATAAGATTTACAGAAGTTAAGAGTTGCCCGCCTCGGACGGGTTCGCTCTCCTCGGCGAGTCGGCCGAGGCGACCTGAGGCGAAAGAGTTAAGAGTTTTGACTTCTAACTTTTCACTTCTAACTTCTAACTTCAATATGGAAAGGAGGATAATCCTTTAATAAAAAGTAAAGCCAAAGCCCTTGCAGCAGCGAAGATAGCAATGGATAAGAAAGCCGTGGATGTGCTTGTCCTCGAGCTGAAAGGCTTATCCATCATTGCAGATTATTTCATTATCTGTTCAGGAGAAAGCACAACACAGGTCAGGGCAATTGTTGAGGCAATAGAAGAGAACTTTTCCAAGAAAAGCATTCGTCCCATCGGAATTGAAGGACTGAATTACAGCCACTGGGTGTTAATGGACTACGGAGATATCATTATTCATGTGTTTGAAGAAGAAACAAGGGCATACTATCAGCTTGAAAAACTCTGGCTTGATGCGCCGAGGATACCCTATGGGTCGTAGGCCTGTAGAAGGAAAGGGTCATAACTGACAATGGGTAAAATTGCAATATTTATATTCATCCTTTTTCTTGCCGGGCTTGGGGGCTTTGCATATGTCAACCAAGAAATAACAACAATCAAAATACCTTTTGGCGACGCATATGAGACTCCCAAGATAGCCCTGATACTCTTTTCATGTGTCGCAGGAGCGCTTGCGATGCTCGTTGTCTTTACTATAAGAGACACAAAACGCTTTATAGATAACCTTCAGTATCAGCGCAGGCAGAAAAAAGAGGCAAGGGTTCAGGAGATGTATTCAAGGGCGCTGAATGCGCTTCTTGCTCATAATGAGGATGAGGCAAAGGAATCGCTTGAAAGCATCCTTGCAGAAGAGCCGAAACATCTTGATGCGCTGCTCAGGCTTGGCGATATTGCATCTTCGGAAGAAGACTATCAGAAGGCAATGAACTTCTATAACAAGGCATTTGCTTTCAACCAGCAGAACCCCGAGGTGCTGTTCTCGCTTGAAAACCTGATGGAAAAAACAGGAAGGTGGGCAGAGGCGCTGAATTACATAGAGAAAATCCTCGACATAGATACTGACAATCTCAGCGCTCTCTATAAAAAGAGGGCTATTCTCGAAAGGGATGAAAAATGGGACGAGCTTGTTGAGGTGCAGAAGACGATATTGAAACATGAGCATACAGAAAAAGACCGGCAGAGGGAGCAGATGAACCTCCTTGGATATAAGTATGAATACGGCCGCTACAGCCTTGAACGCGGGGATATTGAAAAGGCAAAGAAACTGTTCAAGACACTGCTCAGGCTGGATGTAGATTTTGTGCCGACATACATCGGACTTGCCGAGGTAATGCTCAGGGAAGGCGAGTCAGAAGATGCCGTTGACTTTCTTGAAAAGAGCTATGATCAGACATCATCCCTGATAATTCTTGCAAGGCTTGAAGATTTGCTTATAAGCATTGGAGAACCTTCAAGGCTTATAAGGCTTTATGTCAACAGCCTGTCAAAGAAGCCTCAGAACCATGCGCTGAGATTTCTGCTTGGGAAGCTGTATTACAGGCTTGAGATGATAGACGATGCATTTGAAACATTTTCTTACGTTGATGCAAGCGGGATGGCGTCCCCTGAACTTTACCAGATAATGGGAGACCTTTATCTCAGACGAAATCAATGCGACAAGGCAGCGGTGGAATTCAAAAAAGCTGTGGACATGAAAATAGCGTTCCGGCTTCCTTACTGGTGTTCAGCCTGCGGCTACTCATCACAGGACTGGTCCGGCAGGTGCCCGAGCTGCAATAACTGGAATACATATACGTTCAAACTTCATGGGGCAGACAAAATTTAAAAAGAGCGCTGTAGTCTTAGATACAAGCCTTTTTGTAAATCCGGAGGTTCGCGAGAGCTTTGGCAGGACACCTACAGAGGCGCTTGAGGACTTCCTGTTTTTAGCATCGCAGATTCCTCACCTTGAGTTCTATATGCCACCGTCCATATTTGAGGAACTCCTTAATTTCATAGAACCTGAAAAGATATCAGGAGACCTGCTCGTTGTCCTTCAGCAAAAACCTCCGAAGAAATATGAGCTTACATGCCCTGCATTTCTGCTCTATGAATTGATAGAAGACATAAGAGAGAGGATTAATAAGGGGCTCAGGGTGGCAGAGAAAGCTGTGAGGGGTGTTTCAAAAGCAGGCGAAGAAGAGATTATCAAGGATCTGAGGAGAAAATACAGAGAGGCTTTGAGGGAAGGGATTATTGACAGCAAGGAGGATGTTGACCTCATTCTGCTTGCACGGGAGCTTGATGCGCTGCTTGTAACAGCAGACCAGGGGATAATAAAATGGGCTGAGAAATTAGGGATTAAATGGCTGGTGTCTTCCAAGTTCAAAGAATACCTTCTCAGTTCTATCAAAAAAGCTGAAATGTCGGCATCGCTGAAGAGTTAAAGTTCTTCTTGTTACTTTCCAATGCAGAAATCGCTGAATATCCTGTTGAGAATATCATCTGTTGTTACAGCTCCAACAATCTCTCCGAGCCTGTCAAGCGCATCCCTGAATTCAATTGCAATTATCTCAAGCGGCTTGTCAGTTTCAATTGCCTTAATCCCATTCTTTAGAGAATCATAAGCAGCCTGAATTGCAATCTTATGCCTGAGGTTTGTAACTATAACACCCTCCTTCTGCTCTTCCCAGTTTTTAACCGAAGACTGGAATATAGTTTCTTTCAGTTCTTCTATTCCATCTCCTTTTGCCGCAGAGATATTTATCACGCGTGAAGAGTAAGAACTGAGAGCAGAATTAACTTCTGCTCTTCTGCTCTTCTGCTCTTCTGAGCTTATTAAGTCAGATTTATTAATAACTATTATCGTGTTTTTGCCTTTTGTCTTTCCGAGCACCTCGATGTCTTCATCTTTCAGCGGCTCACTGCCGTCAATAACAGCTATGACTAAATCTGCATCTTCCATTGCCCTGATGCTTCTTTTAACTCCTTCTTTCTCTGCCATGTCATGCGATTCTCTTATTCCTGCTGTGTCAATTATGCGAAGCGGCAGGCCGTTGATATTCAGATATTCTTCAATTGTATCCCTTGTTGTGCCGGGGGTATCTGTGACAATCGCCCTGTCTTTCTGAAGAAGCGCATTAAGGAGAGAAGATTTTCCGACATTAGGCTTTCCTACGATTGCCGCTGCAAGCCCTTCTCTGAAAAATCTGCCTTCATTGTAACTTTTTAGAAGGGACGCAAGTTCTTTCAGAATTTTCTCTGCTGATTCAATAATCTCTTTCCTTGAAGCAAGCTCTATGTCCTCTTCCGGAAAATCTATGCAAGCCTCGATGAAGACGCATATCTTTGTAATCTGCTCCCGGAGATTTAGAATCTTTTCAGAGAGCCTGCCTCTGAGCTGTTCAAGAGCGATTCTTCGTGACTCATCTGTCTTTGCCCTTATGAGGTCAAGCACTGCCTCTGCCTCACTGAGGTCAAGCCTTCCGTTTAAGAATGCCCTTTTTGTGAACTCTCCGGGTTCAGCAAGCCGCGCCCCATGTTTAACCGCAAGTCCCAGTGCCTCTCTAAGAGGGGACATCCCGCCGTGGCAGTTTATCTCAACAATATCCTCTCTGGTGTAAGTATTAGGTGAGCGCATTACTGAGACCAGCACCTCATCCACTGTCTCGCCTGTGGATGAGTCTTTTATGAAACCATGGATTATTCTGTGCGAGGCTGAATCAAAGAGGGTTTTGCCTTTTGAGGAATGAAACAGCCTGTCCGCTATTTTTATTGCGTCTTTTCCGGTTAGTCTGACAATGCCAATTCCGCCTTCGCCGAGGGGGGTTGAGATGGCGGCTATTGTGTCGTCAAGAATCATAATTAATAGTATAACTTAGAAGATGATGAATCTGGGATTTTAGAACAATTTCAGGATGGACTTATTGCCGCTTGCTTTCTACGGAAGACACATTTTTATTCCTATTGATTCTTATGGTTTTTCTCTTTCCCCTTACTTAAAAAATGTGCTATATTCCTCCCATAATGACAGAAAATACCGAATGGGTATAATAATTGTTGTACGCAAAAAGGATAAATTGAATATCAACTGGCGTTATCGCCATAGTTAACGCTCAGTGCAGGCCGCTGACAGAATAGCATTTTAAGCCAACGCAATGTTTTAAAAGAGGATAAAATGAATAAACCGGAAAATACAGAAGCAATAATAATAGAAAGCGATTCAAGACCTGGGGCATATTATTCTGTAGATACGAATTTACTTACTTGCAGTTGCCCCCATTTTTACAAGAAACTGCATGGTCTGTCATTAGAGGATCCTCACAGACTATGCAAGCATCTTGTTAAAGCCCTCATTATAAACGGCATTCCAGAGCATTTAAAACAATACAGGCAAGACATCGCTTGGTTTGCTGAGCGCAATTCAGCATTTACAAGCAGAGAGTATGCCCTTAAAAAGAAAAAATGGGATAAGAATTTACCTTTGCCAGATGGAAGCATCGTTACGGAAAAATCTTCGAAAAAGAAAAAATATTGTTATGTTGAAGGAGTCGGGGATGAAAAGAAAATTTTCGCAACGCTGCCATTGGCTGGCCGGGCTGTCTCATATACAATCAGTAATTTTAGCGGAACCTATGATTTGACCACGCAAGCAAGTCATATTCCTTGGAATTATAGATATATGGAGCAGGCGGTCATTAATTGGATAGTGGATGAATACAACAAGACAAAAAACGCTGACGCTCCGATAGCTACAAAGAAAACAATAATATACAAGCTCAATCCTGATCCAATACCCGAGGGAGGCATAAGAACTACTGCTACTGAAAAAATCGACACGTCATCAGGGATCTTAATGCTGCCTGACGGTCTTGTCCATGCTCTTGAAGAAGGTGAAGAATACTACCATGTTATTGGCGGAGTCGATAATAACAAAATTGATGCTTTCATCTCACATAGGAATACCTGCCTTTTTTATTCCATTAATGGGTCACGGACATACTTATTTGATGTCAAACCTTCTTCAACTGAATCGGACATTAACTTATCCAAAGTGGGCATCGAGTCGCCACTGAAGTTAGTTATTACGATTGACTCCTCAGATAAATTTCCAAAAAACTTTCAATTTATGGAGAAAGCAGTGATTAAATGGCTCACAGATGAATACGATAAAATAAAGAATGCTTTATAATCTGAAAATCAAAATGAGAAGACATCGTACAACAAAAACATCCAGCCCGATAGGGAATAGCCGCTTTTCTTTTTCAGTTCTGACCTTAGTGCCCCGCGCCCTTTAGCTTGAGCGTTACGCTTTTTCTTTTGCAAGTTTTCTGTTCACATGAAACTGCTGAGCAATTGAAAGGATGTTGTTCACGAGCCAGTAAAGGACAAGTCCTGATGCAAAGTTAAGGAACATGAATGTAAATATAATTGGCATGAGCATCATCATCTTCTGCTGGGCAGGGTCGGCTGATGACGGTGTCATCTTCTGCTGGATGACCATTGTAATCCCCATGGCAATCGGCAGTGGGCCAACAGCGAAACCTCCAATCAAAGGGAACCACGAAGGAATGTGCCCGAAGAGCGTATCCGGGCCTGCGAGGTCTGTTATCCAGAGCATGAACGGTGCGCCTCTTAATTCAATGGCAACAGAAAGTATCTTATAAAGCGCAAAGAATACCGGAATCTGGAGGAGCATTGGCAGGCAGCCCCCGAGGGGATTTACCTTGTGCTTTTTGTAAAGCTCCGTCATTTCCTTCTGCATCTTCTGAGGGTCTTTTTTGTTTTTGTACTTTTCCTTTATCTCGTTCATCTTGGGCTGTATATCCTGCATCTTCTTCATTGATGCCTGGCTTTTGTTTAGGAGCGGGATAAATGGAATTCGTGTTACTATTGTCAATATCACTATTGCCCATCCGTAATTCCCCATGAAGTTATAGAAGAATTTCATAAGCCAGAATAATGGTCTTGATATGATGGAGAAGAAGCCGAAATCAATGATGTGCTCAAGCCCGACATTTAATTTTTTGAGACTATCGTGTTCTTTTGGCCCGGCATAGACGATAAAATTATTAATGCCGGATTTCCCCTTGAATGCGATAACGGACGCATCCTGAACTTTCCATGCCTGTGCCTCATCCATCTGAGTCACCGGCACAATAGCCGAGAAAAAGTATTTATCTTCCTGCGCAATCCATTTAAGCCTGCCCTGATAGCTTTTAGTCTCGCTCAGTTTTTTTGCGTCAAATTCTATTCTCTCTGCGTCTTTAAGGAGTACTGGGCCGAGATGAACTGACGTGTCTTTCTTGTCATGAATGCCGAAGTCAGTGCCGGGCGTTATCCAGTATTCAGGCAATCCCGCAACTTCATCCTTAAGGTCAACCTTGTAGCTGTCATTATAAAAAGTGTAAGTTCTTCTTATGGAAGATTCGGAGGTTGCATATTCAAAGACAATGGCGCCTGTGTTTTTATTTTCATCAAGTTTCATGTCTTTTCCGGAGACGCTGAAATTCACCTTTGCAAGATTAAAATTATTCTGTGACCCTAGGCTGAGAGGCTGATAAACGCTTTGGCCCTGCTGAAGGACAACAGACAGCCCGTCTTTATCTTTATACTTTTTTAATTCCCATTTTTTTATTGTTCCGCCTATTGACGAGAGCGTTGCTGAATAAAGGCCTGTTTCAATCCTGACTTCTTTTTCTTCTGTTGGGGATACTGCTGGTGTTGAAGCAGGAACGGAAACAGGCTTGACAGGCTCCTGTAGTTTACTTTCTTTCTTTTCTTCTTTTGTCTGTCCGGTTACCGGCTGTTTCTGAGGCGGAGTAGGGAATAAAAACTGATACCCTACAAGAATGATTATTGAGAGGATTATAGCTATTAATGTTCTTTTTTCTGTTCCCATTATTCTGTTTACCTTACAGGGTCATATCCGCCGTTATGAAACGGATGACACCTGAGTATTCTCTTTAATGATAGATAACTGCCTTTTACAGCGCCATATCTTTCTATTGCCTCTGCCGAATATTCAGAACAGGTAGGCACAAACCTGCAGCTATCAGGCAGTAATGGCGAGATTGCATATTTATAGAGCTTTATGGCCCCTAATAAGATATTTTTAATTATATCTCCCACCTTGCACTCCTCTACCGTATGCATCAGAGCCGCTCACATTATTAATAAGGTTCATAGGTGTAAAGCCCTGTCTGCGATAAGGAATCAAAGATTAAACGGCCAGTTTCTTCCTGCCCTTTGCCCTTCTTCTTTGAATGACCTTGCGTCCTCCCTTTGTACTCATGCGCTCAAGGAAGCCGTGTGTCCGTTTCCTTTTAATCTTGTGAGGATGGTATGTAGTATAAGCTCCCATTGTTTTTCTCCAGAGGAAAAGTATATCTTTTTAGCAGGAATAAAGTCAAGATAACGAGGGCAGGATGTAAAAATTGACTACAATCACCTTAAGGGGTTATCATAATTCCCATGATTACGCCTGAGAAACAACTTGAGATAATCAAAAGAGGGGCTGTTGAGGTAATCAGCGAAAAAGAGCTCCTCGCCAAATTTGAGAAGTCTGTAAAAAAGAACACGCCTTTAAAGATAAAAGCAGGGTTTGACCCAACTGCGCCTGATATTCACCTTGGCCACACTGTGCTTCTTGAAAAGATGCGGCAGTTTCAGGAACTGGGGCATGAGATATTGTTTCTTATCGGTGATTTCACAGGAATGATCGGAGACCCTACCGGCAGGTCTGAGACAAGAAAGCCGCTTACAAAAGAAGATATCTTGAATAATGCAGAAACCTATAAAAAACAGGTTTTCAAAATATTAGATCCAGAAAAAACAAAAGTGATGTTTAACAGCGAATGGCTCACAAAGATGAGTGTCATGGATATTGTCGGACTTGGCTCAATGCAGACAGTCGCAAGGATGCTTGAAAGGGAGGATTTCAAGAAAAGATTTGAAAACCAGCAGGACATAACAATACTTGAATTCTATTATCCGCTGTTTCAGGGATACGACTCTGTACATCTCAAAGCAGATGTTGAACTTGGAGGCACAGATCAGAAGTTCAATATACTTATGGGAAGAACTTTGCAGAGGAAAATGGGGGTTGAAGAGCAGGCTGTTGTCCTCATGCCTTTACTTGAAGGACTGGACGGAGTTAACAAGATGTCAAAGAGCCTCGGGAATTACATTGGGATTACAGAACAGCCAAAGGATATGTTCGGAAAGGTAATGTCAATAAACGATACCCTCATGCTCAGGTATTATGAACTTCTGAGCCATATATCAATTGATGAACTCAGCGCACTGAAGAAGGGAATAGAAAAAGGCACTATCCATCCTAAAACCGCCAAAGAAAATCTTGCAATGGAGATTGTCGAAAGACACTGGAGTAAGGATGCATCGCTAAAGGCAAAGGAAGAGTTTGAGCATATATTTAAGGATAAGGGCAAGCCTGATGAAATCCCCGTGTTTGAACTCAAATGGGAAGAGGATGAGATGTGGGTGCCGAAGATAATGAAGCTTTCAGGCCTCTGCTCAAGCACAGGCGAGGCAATGAGGCTTATAAAACAGGGCGGAGTTACAATTGATGACAAAAAATGCGACAATCCTGACGCAAAACTCAAACCCGGAACTTATTTTTTTAAAGCAGGGAAAAGGAAGTTTTTGAGGATTGCAGGGAAGTAGCTCAACTTGCTATCTCGCCGTTTACAGTCCTGATGTCCTTGCCGTAAACTTCGTCAAGGATCTCTTTTGCGCCTCTGGAAAGTAAATCTTCTGCGAGTTTGAGGCCAAGGGATTCGGCATCTTTTGGACTGCCTTCAATATGGCTCTTAATAATCCTGTCTCCTGAAACACTTCCTACCAATCCGTCCATAACCAGTGAATAGTGAACAGTGAACAGTGAAGAGTCTTTATCTTCTGGCTTCTGACTTCTCGCCTCGGCGAGTCGCCGAAGGAGACTGGCTTCTGACTTCTGGACTAATCGTGCATGAGCTGCAATCGGCACCTGACATCCGCCTTCCAACTTTTTGAGGCATGCCCTTTCAGCGCGGACACAGATGGATGTCTCGCTGTGATTAAGCGGAGCGATAAGCTTATTGATAAAATCATCATCAACCCTGCATTCAATCCCGATTGCGCCCTGTCCTATTGCAGGAAGACTTACTTCCGGTTCTATAACCTCTGTTATCCTCTCAGCCCATCCAAGCCTCTTTACTCCAGCTGCAGCAAGAATGATTGCATCAAACTGTCCTTCATCGAGTTTTCTCAGCCTTGTGTCAAGATTTCCCCTTAACTGTGCTATCTTTAAATCAGGCCTTATGCTCAGGAACTGGCATGAACGTCTCAGACTGCTTGTGCCAACGGTCGCACCTTTGGGCAACTCCTTGAAAGAATTAATATGAGATTCTTTTCCCTTGACCCCTGATATAAACGCATCGCGGGGGTCTCCCCTCTTGCATATAACAGCGAGATGAAGTCCATTCGGGAAATCAGTAGGCACATCCTTCATGCTGTGGACAGCAAGGTCTGCCTCACCGTTGAGAAGCGCTTCTTCTATCTCTTTTACGAAAAGTCCTTTTCCCCCGACCTTTGCAAGTGGCACATCAAGAATCTTATCTCCTGTTGTCTTGATTTTGTTGAGTTCTATCTTTAAATCAGGATTAAGTTTCTGGAGTTCTGACTTGACCCATTCTGCCTGCCAGAGGGCAAGTTTGCTTCCGCGTGTGCCTATTATGATTTCTGCTTTTTTCAATTAGAGCCTTCCTTCAACTACCAATCGTCATTCCTGCGAAAGCAGGAATCTATTCTAAGTTCTGTCATGCCCGAGTTTCTTAATCGGGCATCCATGTTCCTTATGTCCTGGTTCCCCGTTTTCACGGGGACGGCGTCTGGATTCCCACTTTCGTGGGAATGACAGCGCCACAGAAAAAACAAATTTAGGTTTATAGTATAATATCTCTACAGAAAAGCTTCAAGGGAAAGCAGTTGTAGCTGTCAGCAAGGCAGGCAAATCAGGTTCAAAACTTTTAAATGCGACAAGTTTTCTGCAAGATGGATTTTAAGTCTTTATCTGGAAAATCTATGCAAACCGGACAGATGACAAAATCATCTGTCACAAGATTTGAAAGGTGGTCAGCCGATACTCTAAGGTGTCGCTTAAAACTTTTTCACCCGACATGCCCGCCTGAATATTAGTAAGGCTGATTTGAAAGAATGCAAAGCATTAAAAATAAAATTCTTTCCGGCAAAAGGCTCACAAAAGAAGAAGCGATTTGGTTGTTTGAGAGCGATGACATATTCACTCTCGGAAAACTCGCATCCCATGCGTCAAAAAAGAAGAACGGCAATAAAGCATATTTTATAAGAAACATCCATATTAACCCCACAAACATATGCGTCAATCGCTGCAAGTTCTGCGCATTCAGCCGCTCTAAAGGAGAAGAAGGCGCCTATGAGATGACACTGGATGAAATTATCCAGAAACTAACGCCCCCCCATCCCCCCCTTAGCAAGGGGGGGCAACGGGGGGGTATCCGTACTTCCACGCTTCCACGTTTCCACACTTCTTTTCAAGAGGTTCACATCGTCGGAGGCCTGCATCCTGATTGGCCTTTTGAATACTATCTGGAGATGTTGTCTTCAATAAAAAAACACTTTCCGAAACTCCAGATAAAGGCATTCACAGCTACGGAAATTGAATATATGTCAAGGATAAGCGGCAAGAGTGTGTTTGACACGCTGACAGCTCTCAGGAAACACGGTCTTGACACAATGCCCGGAGGAGGGGCAGAGATTTTTGATGTCGGAGTAAGAAATCAGTTATGCCCTGAGAAGCTTTCATCTGAGGGATGGCTAAATGTCATGGAAACTGCGCATAAAGCAGGTATAAAGACGAATGCGACTATGCTATACGGACACGTTGAAACCTATGAGCAGAGGGTTGACCACCTGATGAGACTGAGAGAATTGCAGGACAGGACAGGAGGATTTCAGGCATTTATTCCGCTGGCATATCACCCCAAAAACACTGAGATAGGCGGTTCGTATTCATCGGGAATTGATGATTTAAAGACTATTGCAGTAAGCAGGCTTGTGCTTGATAATTTCGCTCATATTAAGGCTTACTGGATTATGCTTGGAGAGAAGCTTTCACAGCTTGCGCTTTTATTCGGAGCTGATGATATTGACGGGACAATCATAGAGGAGAAGATTACGCATTCGGCTGGCGCGCTCAGCGGGAATGCAATGACAGCAGAACAGTTAAGGAATCTCATTAAAAAAGCAGGAAAGGTTCCTGTTGAAAGGGATAGTTTTTACAGGGCTGTTTGTTGATATGGATAGAAAGTTGATGAAGAGAATAACAAAAAAAGAAGGATTAAGGTTGCTTAAAAACTCTGACCTGCTTGAGCTTGCCCAGCAGGCAGACGGGATAAGGGAAAAACTTCATCCTGAAAAAACCGGCACATTCATTGTTGACAGGAATATAAACTACACAAACATCTGCATAAATAAATGCACTTTCTGTGCGTTCTGGAGGGATAAGGAAGACAAAGATTCCTATATATTGAGTGAAGATGAGTTATTCAAAAAGATTGAAGAGACAATAAATCTCGGCGGCACACAAATATTAATTCAGGGAGGATTACACCCTGATTTCAATATTGAGTATTACATCAGCTTGCTAAAATCAATAAAATCACGCTTTGACATTAATGTCCATGGATTTTCACCACCTGAGATATGCTACATCGCCGATAAATCAGACCTGACAATAAGAGAGACCTTGAGAATATTGAAAGGCGCAGGGCTTGATTCCATCCCCGGAGGAGGCGCAGAGATACTCTCTGACAGGGTGAGGGAGATACTGAGCCCAAGGAAGATAAAATCATCATCATGGCTTAAGGTAATGGAAGAGGCGCACAGGCTCGGCATGAGGACAACTGCAACAATGATGTTCGGGAGCATTGAAAAACCTGAGGACATTATTGAACATCTTGACGCAATAAGAAACCTTCAGGACAGGACTGGAGGATTTACCGCAT
The DNA here is from genome assembly GCA_049302185.1 of Thermodesulfovibrionales bacterium. Classification (GTDB taxonomy): domain Bacteria; phylum Nitrospirota; class Thermodesulfovibrionia; order Thermodesulfovibrionales; family UBA1546; genus UBA1546. The sequence continues at coordinate 17,267 of JBAQLV010000014.1, forward strand.
TCATCCCGTGGACATTCCAGCCGGGAAATACAGAGTTAGTTAAAAGTTCAAAGTTCAAAGTTAAGAGTTCAGAAAAAAGGCTAAAAGGGGCTGCAGAAAACTCTCAACTCTCAACTCTTAACTCTCAACTCCAAGCAGCTACTGCTGTGGAATATCTCAGGGTGCTTGCGCTATCAAGGATATATCTTGACAACATAAAGAACATTCAGGCATCGTGGGTAACGCAGGGGTTGAAAATTGCCGAGGTCGCATTGAGGTTCGGTGCAAATGATTTTGGCTCTACAATGATTGAGGAAAATGTTGTTGCATCAGCAGGCGTAAGTTACAGGGTTTCAAAAGAAGACATCGTCAGGGCAATAAAAAATGCCGGATTCACACCTGCACAGAGAGATACCCGTTACAACATCATAAGAAGATTTTAGATATAAAAAAGTAAAATAAGTCCTTAATACTTCATCACTTCTTCAATCGCCTTCTTTATCCTCGCAGCTGTGGGTATGTAATAGTCTTCAAGTTTTGGAAGAGGAAGGACAACGTCGTAGCCCGTGACTCTGATAATAGGCGACTTGAGATAAAGCATTGCATCCTCTGCGATTGTTGCTGAAAGCTCATCCCCTCATGGAAATCTCCCTCAGATGTGCCGCCGTCTCCGAAATATACGGCAACCGCCTTTTTGTCTCCCCTGTATTTCACTCCCATTGCAGCGCCGACTGCATGAGGCAGCTGTGTCCCGACAGGCACACATACCGGAAATATATTCAAGTCATCATGGCATTTTATGCCTCTTTCATCTCCAGACCAGTACTGAAACAGCATATACAATGGATACCCCATTGTTATATAGACACCCATTTCCCTGAATGACGGGAATATCCAATCTGATTTCTCAAGCGCAAATGCGCTTCCGATCTGCGATGCGTCCCGACCGAGGATTGATGCGTAGGTGCCGAGCCGTCCTTCTCTCTGAAGGTTTAGGGCGCGCTGATCAAATGTCCGCGAGAGGATGAGAAGTTCATACATTTTTTTAATCTGTTCATCGGACAAGGAAGGCATGAGGGACTCATCAACATTGCCTTTTTCATCAAGGACTTCAAGCCGTTTTACATTGCATGATTCTATAATTTTTTCAGGCATAGATACCCTCTTTAAGATTATACCCATAAAATGTTTCTTAGAAAAGAAGAAAATAAGTATTTCATGGAATCCTATGGAACTGATGATATAATTATATTGAGGATTCTATGATAATCGGAATACCGAGAGAGATTAAAAAAGAGGAATACAGGGTTGCAATGACGCCTGAAGGAGCTGCGGAGCTTAAAAAGGATGGGCATACAATACTTGTTGAAACAGGCGCAGGTGAAGGAAGCGGGTTTTCTGATGATGAATATCTTCAGGCTGATGCTGATATTGTTGACAGGGCAACTGTTTTCAGAAAGTCTGACCTGATTGTAAAAGTTAAAGAACCTCTGCCTCAGGAATATGATTTATTGAGAGAGGGGCAGGCGATATTCACATATCTTCACCTCGCCCCGAACCGTGAACTTACAGAACTGCTTCTTAAGAAGACGATAACAGGCATTGCTTATGAGACTCTTCAAAAAGACGGCGCTCTTCCTCTGCTCGCTCCAATGAGTGAGATTGCCGGAAGGATGGCGCCTTTAATGGGAGCATATTATCTCCAGAAGATTCATCACGGCGAAGGCGTTCTTGTAACAGGCACGGTAGGTGTGAAGCCTGCAAAAGCAGTGATACTCGGCGCTGGTGTTGTCGGCACAAATGCAGCGCATGTATGCATAGGCCTCGGGATGGATACAGTTGTTATAAACAAAGGCGTTGAGAAACTGCAGAGGCTTGACGAGATGTTCATGGGAAGGGTAAAGACCCTGCCGTTGACTTCACATAATATCGCTGAAGAAATAAAAGATGCTGATATTTTAGTCGGGGCCATACTTGTGCCCGGAGGAAGAACGCCAATACTCATTACCAGAGATATGCTTAAGACAATGAAAAGGGGCGCTGTAATAATTGATGTGTCTGTTGATCAGGGAGGGTGCATTGAGACATCAAAACCGACAACACATGACAATCCTGTCTATGAAGTGGATGGAATAATACATTACTGTGTTGCAAATATGCCCGGCGCATATCCAAGGACATCTACTCTTGCGCTTACGAATGCAACGCTTCCTTATGTCAAACTTCTTGCAAATAAAGGAATCGAGAAGGCGATAAGAGAAAATTCCGAAATAAAAACAGCCCTGAATACCTATAAAGGCGAAATCACTAACAAGGCGCTTGCAGAGTCCATGGGGATAGCATATAAAGGCATGTAATATTTTTTTGACACCTCTAACGCTTATCTGTTTTTAATATCCTCAACTGCTTCTTTTGCTGGGGGATATGATACCAGAAATTGTTTTTTATACATGCAGAACATTAAAGGTTGATAAGAGATGCGGAGAAGATGCCTATTTTGTCAATCAACTTCTACAGTATTTTTGTAAAATAAGGTATGGCTTTCAGGGTAAACAGGGAGCGATTCAGAGAGCTTGCAGAAAGTGCGCTTGAAAGATTGCCTGAAGAGTATAGGAAATATTTCATGAATATTACGATCTCCGTAGAGGATTATCCATGCAGGGAAGATGCAGAAAGATTGAACTTAAAGAGAAATCGCCTGCTCGGGCTCTACAGCGGAGTTCCCCATACGGACAAGGAAGGGTTTTTTACCATTCCTTATCCCCTGCCTGACAGGATAATCCTTTATCAGAGGAATATCGAAGACATATGCTCAACGGAAGAGGAGCTTGTTGAACAGATTTGGAAGACACTCACACACGAAGTCGGCCACTACTTCGGACTTTCAGAGAAGGATATGGGAAAATACGAATGAAGACTATTTTTGTTTTATTGCAGATTGATCTCTATGAATCATCTTTAAAGCAAATAATGTTTTTATTGTATAATACATATCCATGGGCTTATGGGGAGATATAAGGCAAGATTTTAAGGCTGTTTTTGAGAAAGACCCTGCAGCAAAAAACAGCCTTGAGGTGATGTTCGCCTATCCGGGTTTCCACGCCATACTCCTTCACAGGATAAACCATATCCTCTGGAACCTCAGCATCCCTGTAATCCCGCGATTTCTCTCACACATAGTAAGACTTTTCACAGGCATTGAGATACATCCTGCAGCAAAGATAGGCCCCGGCCTTTTCATTGACCACGGCATGGGCGTTGTGATTGGGGAGACAACAGAAATCGGGGAAAACGTTCTTCTTTATCAGGGTGTGACATTAGGCGGCACAGGAAAAGAAAAAGGCAAAAGGCATCCCACGCTCGGCAATAATGTCACCGTCGGCGCAGGCGCAAAAATACTCGGTGCGATAAAGATAGGAGACAACGCGATAATAGGGGCAAACTCCGTGATACTTAAAAATGTGCCTGATAATTCCATCTCCGTCGGAGTGCCGGGAAGGGTGACAAGAAAGAAAGTTATAAGAATGACTACAGAGGAAGGGCTTGTTGAGTTTTATGACTATTTCCCTGACCCCCTTTCAGAAAAGCTGAAAGAACTGGAATCACACGTTGATGCCATTACAAAGAAGATAGATGCAATAGAGAAGGCTCAGAAGACAGGAGGAAAGATGAAGGTCTATAACACCCTCACAGCGGAAAAAGAAGACTTTATCCCTCTGAATAAAGACAGGGTGAATATGTATGTATGCGGCGTCACTGTATATGACAGTTGCCATATTGGGCACGCAAGAAGCGCAATAGTGTTTGACGTGATTCAGAGATACCTCAGATACAGAGGCTTTAATGTGACATTCGTGAGAAATTTCACTGATATTGACGACAAGATAATCAACAGGGCAAAGAAAGAGGGAATTCCGTGGAATGAGGTCGCAAGGAAATACACTGAAGAATTCTACAGCGACATGGACAGCCTCGGAGTTGCGCGTGCTGACATAGAGCCCAAGGCTACAGAGCATATAAAAGAGATGATAGAGATTATAAAGGGGCTGATAGATAAAGGATACGCCTACGAGAGAGATGGAAGCGTCTATTTTGAGGTAAATAAATTCCCTGAATACGGGAAGCTTTCAAAGAGAGACAAGGAAGACATGATGGCTGGCGCAAGGGTTGAGGTGGATGAAAGAAAAAAAGACCCGATGGATTTTGCGCTCTGGAAGGCATCAAAAGAAGGTGAGCCTTTCTGGGAAAGCCCGTGGGGAAAGGGAAGGCCGGGATGGCACATAGAGTGCACTGCAATGTCAATGAAGCATCTTGCTGAGAGCTTTGACATTCACGGCGGCGGCGCTGATTTGATATTCCCGCATCATGAAAACGAGATTGCCCAGTCAGAGGCATTTACAGGCAAGCCTTTTGTCAGATACTGGATGCACAACGGCTTTATCACAATTGACAAGGAGAAGATGTCAAAGTCCCTCGGGAACTTCTTTACGATAAAAGAAGTCCTTGATAAATATGACCCTGAGTCTATAAGGTTCTTCCTGCTTTCAACTCATTACAGAAGCCCGATAGAATTTTCTGACGAACAGCTCAAGGAAGCAGAGGTTTCCATTGACAGATATTATACAACGCTCTCAAGGATTGGGGCTTTTGCCGCAAGGAACGAGCCGGGAGAAAAGACTTCTCCTCTGGAAAAGGCGTTTGAGAACGTGGTTTATTCATTCAAGGAAAAATTTCAGGCTGCAATGGATGACGATTTTAACACTGCCCTTGCCGTAGGGCATATCTTTGAACTCATAAGAGAGGCAAACAGATTCCTTGACACCAGTCCTTCAGGGCAGAATGCAAGCGGACTTATAACAAAGACAAAAGAGCTTTTGCTGGAAGCCGGCAGTATCCTGAACATCTTCAGGAAAACACCTGATGAATGGCAGGCGGCATTGATGAAAACCAAGAAGATTCCTCTGACAGAAAAAGATATTCTGAACAGGATAACATCAAGGGAAGAGGCGAGACAGAAAAAGGACTGGGCAGCAGCGGATACAATAAGAAAGGAACTTGATGAGAAGGGAATAATACTTGAGGACAAGAAAGACGGGACAGGCTGGAAGATTAAGGTTGGGTAAACAGAGAATAGTAGGGCAATACAGACATTGCTCATAAATTTCTTTAACTCGATGGATTATTAAGATTATCCCGAGTTGTTATTATAGGTAAAATGCGGCATAAACCATCAGTGGAATGTAGCAAAGGTATCGAAAAATAAATTTTTTCGCAACATCTGCATTGCTTCAGCTTTTCTATCGTTAAAGAGATGCAGTTAACGATATATACCCTGATAGCTTATTTAATTATCTTTGCTCCAATGAACAACATAGATAAAATAGAGACAAATCTTAAATCCCACGTAAGACACCTCTCAGAAGATATAGGCACAAGAACTTATCAGGAGACAGAGAAACTCAACAAGGCTGCTGATTATATAGAGGAGAAATTCCGCTCTTACAGATGCAATGTAAAGAGGCAGTCATTCAAAGCTGAAAACAAGACCTACTACAACATAGAGGCAGAGGTAAAAGGGACTTCAGAAGGAAAAGGAATCATTGTCATAGGCGCTCATTATGATACTGCTTGGGGCACTCCGGGGGCTGATGACAATGCAAGCGGAGTTGCGGGGCTTCTTGAGCTTGCGCGCCTCACATCAGAAAAACCTCTTCCGCTGACAGTGCGTTTTGTTGCATTTGCCCTTGAAGAGCCTCCTTTTTTCAGGACGCGGAATATGGGAAGCTATGTTTATGCTGAAAGCCTTAAGAATGAGGCCGCTGATGTCAAAGGCATGATAGCTCTGGAAATGCTTGGGTATTTCTGCGATAAGAAGGGTTGTCAGTATTATCCCCTGCCTTTTTTCAGATGGTTTTACCCTGACAGGGGCAATTTCCTTGCATTTGTAGGCAACATCCGGTCAAGGCAGTTCACGCTGAAGATGAAAAAGGCATTTCAAAAATCATCCTCTTTGCCTGTTGAATCACTGAACACAATCTCGCTGGTGCCGGGCGTTGATCTTTCAGATCATCTCTCATTCTGGAGATTCGGTTATCCTGCATTCATGATTACAGACACCGCATTTTACAGAAACCCGCATTACCACGGCTACGGTGATAGAGCCGATACACTTGACTATAAAAGAATGGCTGAATTTGTGAAAGGGCTTTATAATGCGCTGGAAGTGGTTATGGAAGAGGGGAAAAAGTAAATAACGCAACACATTTTTTTAACGTAAGAACATCGCCTATCAGCGAATATCTTCAAGATTGTCCGAGTCAATCCAACAAATTTAAGTTAAAATAAATCATGCCTAAGGTAATTGTCGGGATGAGCGGAGGGGTTGATTCCTCAACAGCAGCGTATCTTCTTAAAGAACAGGGATATGATGTTGAAGGGCTGAGTTTCATCCTCCGGGAAACAAGGCAGCGCAAAAATTTCACTTCCTGCTGTTCGCTTCAGGCAATAGAAGACGCTTCAAAAACAGCATCTGTTATCGGAATCCCTCACAGTTCAGTTGATGTCAGGAATGATTTTATAGAGAAAGTCATTGACCCGTTTGTTGATTCATATACAAAGGGTTTAACTCCGAATCCGTGCATATTATGCAACAGGCACATAAAATTCCCTTATCTTCTTAAAGAGGCTGACAGAAGAGGCGCTGAGTTCATTGCCACAGGGCATTATGCGAGAGCAGTGCGAAGTTCAGAGTTAAGAGTTCAGAGTTCGGAGTTCCTTGACTCGTCACTCCCCGGCCTCGTTCCGCGAAGCGGGGCGGGCGTCACTCGTCACTCGTCACTATTAAAAGGCATTGATCCAAAGAAAGACCAGTCTTATTTTCTCTATGTATTGCGAAGGGAAGAACTTGAGAGGCTTCTGCTTCCGCTTGGAGATTATAAGAAAGAGGATGTAAGAAAAATTGCAAACAATCTCGGCCTTCCTACTGCTCAGAGACCTGAAAGTCAGGAGATATGTTTCATAGAAGACAGAAATTATTTTAAGTTCATTGACAATATCTCTCAGTTCACATGCGGTCCGGGGCCTATTATAGACATGAGCGGGGGAATACTTGGAGAGCATAAAGGGATTTATCATTACACAATCGGCCAGAGGAAGGGGCTTGGCATTTCTTCCCCCCATCCTTTATATGTCGTGAAGATAGATGCTGAGAAGAATATAGTCTATGTCGGCTCTCAGGAACATGCAAAGATAAAGGAGTTTGAAGTCAGCGGATTAAACTGGCTCACCCCCCCAAATCCCCCCCTTAGTAAGGGGGGGCAGGGGGGGGTGTTCCGTGCAACAGTAAAAGTCCGCTCTATGATGAAGCCTGAGCCGGCAAATATTTGCATTAGCCCTGATTTGAAAACCGCAAATATTATTTTTGATAAACCTCAGTGGGCTCCCGCACCGGGGCAGAGCGCAGTCTTTTATGATGAGGATGTTGTTATCGCCGGAGGAGTGATTACGAAATCAATCTCGGAATGACAAACAAGCTGCTGTTTTGTGCTATGATTATTCTAATCCTGTAAACCAGTTCGGTAAGAGTTCTGTAAGGAGGTAATTATTATGCCGGCTTATGAATATATCTGTCAGGACTGCAAAAAAGAATTCATGGTCTTTCTTTCCATTAAGGAGTTTGAGGCAAAACCAAGGATAAAATGCCTCCACTGTGGAAGCGATAATGTGCAGAGAAAGATTACAGGTTTTTTTGCAAAGACGAGCAAGAAATCATAACTTTCAGGCGCAAAAATGATTTACGATTAACGATAATATCAGTAACCGGAGATGCATCATTTTTTCTCCAGAACTATCCTGTGCTTTAAGAGCGCAATCTCTTTTATATTTCCTTCAAGCACCTTTTGCTCACCGAACAGGTTTTTAAGGTATATCTTTCCCTGTTCGGGTTTTATTGTGTCAACGTTCTCAAGGTAGAGTTCTTCCCTGCCGTCTTTTAATACATATACGTTTACATCACACATGGTTTATCTCCATTCTGTTAGTGTCTATTATAAAGTATAAATCAAATCCATAGCAGATGGCGACAGTTTTCTAAGCTGCCGATGTTGATACACAGAATGCACGGGATTGGTTTGAGCGGCATCAGAGATTTTTCGTTGACGTTCTTGGCGAATGGAGTGTCCAACAGCCGCAACTGTCTGAACGCAGTGAGTTTTGCGGCTGTAGCGTAATGAGCCTTAGAACGACAGAAAAATATCTGCAGAAAGCGAAGACTAATCCTGTGTGTCGCGCCATCCATGCTAACCGGACACTCCCTCTTGTTGAAACCTTCTGTTTCATGCAACAATTATCTATGGAAAAGATGCTCAAAGATGCTGCCGGTTCAACGCCTGATCCTGAAAGGGCATTTAAAAGCCTTACTACATTCTCCGGTAACAATCCTGATTATGTCGATAAGCTGAAAGCTGACATAACACCTGTATCTCTTCTTTTCAGCTACAGCCAGTTCCTTGCAAATTTCTGTATCTCAAACCCTGCGATACTGTTTGATACACTCGCTGAAATAGAGAAAACTGCGGACATGGAATCCCTCTCAGCCTCTTTAAGGGAAAAATTAACGGGGGGCGATGAAAATGCAAAGGTTGTATGCAGGTTCAAGAAAAAAGAACTTCTCAGGATAACACTCAGGGATATTCTCAAAAAGGCTGACCTTACAGAGACGATGCTTGAGCTGAGCATACTTGCGGATGTAATCGTGGATGAATCGCTAAAGGTTGTTAAAAAGTCACTGACTGAAACATACGGCGAACCTGAAAAGGACGCATTTACAGTTATTTCTCTCGGAAAGCTCGGAAGCGATGAACTTAATTTCAGTTCAGACATAGACATAATGTTTGTATATGGGACTGCAGACGGAGAAACTTCAGGCGTAACAACACCGCAGGGTATTACAGCGAACAGGATAACCAATCACGAGTATTACTGCAAATTGGGAGAGAATCTTAATAGATTTTTATCCGCAAATACAGAAGACGGTTTTATCTACAGGGTGGATTTAAGATTAAGGCCTGAGGGACAGAGAGGAAGCATTGCATTGCCGATGTCAGGTTATGAGACATACTATGAATCATGGGGCAGGGCATGGGAGAGGGCAATGCTCCTGAGGGCAAGGCCAATTGCAGGCGATTCAAACCTCGGGAATGAGTTTATGGAAATGATTAAGCCGTTTGTTTACAGGAAATACCTTGATTTCACTGCAATTGACGAGATAAGGCAGATAAAGACGCGCATAGATTCAGCATTCAAAAAAAATGATATTAAAAGAGGATACGGCGGCATAAGGGAGGTAGAGTTTTTTACCCATGCCCTTCAGCTTATCTATGCAGGTAAGGAACCATTATTAAGGGAAAGGGTTACTCAAAAAGCTCTGCATATGCTTCTGCAGAAAAACCTTATTGGACAGACTGACTATTCTGTACTTCTGGATAACTACAGATTTCTCAGGACGCTTGAGCACAGACTCCAGCAGATGAATGACCTCCAGACTCACAGCCTGCCGTCCAATGAAAATGAACTGAATGCGCTCAGCAGAAAAATGGGATTTCCGGGCAGGGAATCTTTTTTAAAGGAACTTGAGTCCAGAAGGAAAAGCGTAAGAACTATATACAACTCGCTATTCAGAGAAGAAGAGAAAGTACAATCAGACGGAGTGGCGCTCTTTGATGAGGAACTTTCAGACGCAGAGGTTAAAGAGTATCTTGGCAGGATAGGCATTAAAGATGTTGAGCGAGGGATGCGCAATATCCAGCTTATAAGAAATTCAACCTACCATTACCAGACGTTGAGGGGCAGAAGACTTCTCGGTGAGATACTGCCCTCATTTGTTGATGCTGCTGTCAAAAGCAGCAATCCTGATATGGCGCTTAACCATCTTCAGTCTTTTGCCTCATTTTTGAGCGCCAGAGAATCCTATCTTGATACATTTAAAGAAAATAAAGAGCTTATCCCGGTGCTCACAAATCTCTTTTCACAAAGCGAGTATATCTCAAAGGCAGTGATAAGAAGGCCTGATTATCTTGAGATGATAGGACATGAAATGCTTCTCAAGAAAAGCCTAAAGGCATTGAAAATAGAATTAAGAGAAAGCATAGAAAGCGGGACAGCAATAAGCGATGCGATCCGCCTTATGCGTCAGGTTGAAGAGATAAGGCTTAGCCTTCTGTTTCTCCGGAAAAAGATAAACGTGATAGACCTTACAAAAGGATTAAGCAGAACCGCTGAGGCAATTCTTTCTGTGAGCCTTGAACATCTATGCGGGGAATCGGCGATGATAGGTTTTGGCAAGCTTGGAGGCAGAGAGATTACATTTAACTCTGACCTTGATATCATCTTTGCCTCTGCAGGCGATGTGACGGAAGAGGATACAAGGGTTGCTGAACGGCTGATTAGGCTTCTTATTTCATATACACGCGAAGGCGCTGCATACAGAGTTGACATGAGGCTCAGGCCTGACGGCACAAAGGGGACTCTTGTTTCATCCATGGCATCATTAAGGGATTATTATTCAAAGAATGCCGCATTCTGGGAATTCCAGGCGCTTCTTAAGGCAAGGCCTATTGCCGGAGATAGGAAGGCAGGGCAGTGTTTTCTGGATATGGCAAAAGAGATTCTAATTGCGCATGGAAGCAGTATATCTGCTGCTGCTGTGCGCAGTATGAGAGAAAGGATACAGAAGGAACTGTCAAAAGATAAAAGTCAGAAGTCAGAAGAAGAAAAGCTCCGAACTCCGAACTCAAAACTCCGAACTCATTACGACATAAAACTTGGATACGGCGGGCTTGAAGAGCTTGAGTTCACAGTTCAGTATCTGCAACTGAAGAATTGTGCTCAGCGCCCCTCTCTTCTTGTCCAGAATACTTTTGATGCCATAAGGAGATTACATCTTGCAGGAATAATCAATGAATCACATGCAGAATCCATGAAGGGTGCATACATCTCTTACAGAACACTTGAGAGTTATCTCAGGCTCAGGGAACGTGATATTCTGAAGAAAGACGATGAGAACATTTTAATCGCAGCAGCAGAATTTCTCGGATTTAAAAATAAAGATGAATTCCTCCAGCGTCTTGAGGGGACAAGAAAAGGCGTCAGAGATGTCTATAATATTTATGTCTGACGGTAAAGCGCCATTACCTCATCCCTGAGGATAAGGGAGTCCACTTTATAGCCTGATGCCTCAATATTTTCCCGGCCGCCTTCCTGCCTGTCAATGAGGCATATCACCTTCACAATTTCAAGTCCTGCCTCTTTTGCCCTTGTAATTGCCTCTATGGTTGATTTGCCTGTTGTAATAACATCATCAACAATCACAACCCTGTCGCCTTCTCTGACATTCCCCTCTATCCACTGTCCGCCCGGGCGGATGCCGTGCGATTTTGCTGATTTCCTCACCACAAATGTCTCAACAGGTTTTCCTTTCAGATAAGATGTGTATGAGACAGCATACGCAACAGGGTCTGCGCCGAGCGTGAGGCCTCCGATGGCTTTAGCGCCTGAATCTTTTATCATTTCATAGATGAGATTGCCGATTAGATACATTCCCTCCGGATGCAGAGTCACTGCCTTGCAGTTGAAATAATAGTTGGACATTCTGCCTGACACAAGTTTGAATACCGGCTCTTCGCTGTATTTAAATGCCTTTTCAAGAATAAGTTCTGTGAGGCGTTTTTTCATCGTGATTGAAAATACAACAAATGCAAAAGGTTGTCAATGTCCGAGCTGATTTTTATTTAAACTATCGGTAAAATAGTGTAATTATGAAATTTGAATTATTGGGCAAAGATGCAAATGCACGCTTGGGCGTGATAACCACAAAGCGCGGTGTTATCAACACTCCTGCATTTATGCCTGTGGGAACGCAGGCAACAGTAAAGGCAATGTCTCCTGAAGAACTCAAGGAAATAGGCGCAGAGATTATCCTCTGCAATACATATCACCTTTATCTCAGGCCCGGACATAAAACAATAGCCTCACTTGGAGGGCTGCATAAATTCATGAACTGGGACAAGCCCATATTAACCGACAGCGGCGGTTTTCAGGTCTTCAGCCTCTCGGCGCTGAGAAGCATAAATGAAAAGGGCGTTCACTTCAGGTCTCACCTTGACGGCTCTATGCACTTTATCGGGCCCGATATGGCGATGGAGATTCAGTCTGACCTCGGCTCTGATATCTGTATGACATTTGATGAATGCACGCCTTATCCAGCGTCTTATGAATATGCTCTTAAGTCCCTTGAGCTGACAACAAAATGGGCGAGAAGGTGTAAAGAATACCTTGAAAAATCCACCCCCCCAGCCCTCCCCTTAGCAAGGGGGGGAGAAGGGGGGGTAATGTCTTCGCAGGCATTATTTGGAATAGTTCAAGGCGGAATTTATAAAGACCTCCGCAAAAGAAGCCTTGAAGAACTTGTTGAGATAGGGTTTGACGGATATGCATCCGGCGGCTTGAGCGTTGGAGAGCCGAAAGAAGAGATGCATGAAATAATAAATTTTATTGCTCCGCTTATGCCTGAAGACAAACCGAGGTATCTTATGGGAATAGGTGATCTGAAAGATATGCTTATTGCAGTTGAAGCAGGATTTGATATGTTCGACTGCGTAATGCCCACAAGGAATGCAAGGAACGGCACGCTTTTTACAAGCAGTGGAAGAATCAGCATCAAGAGGACAGAATACAAAGCTGATAATTCTCCATTGGATGAAAACTGCGGGTGTTATGCGTGCAGGAATTTCTCAAAGGCATATCTGAGGCATCTTTTCCTCGCAAAGGAGATACTTTCAATGAGGCTGAACACAATACATAATCTTTATTTTTATATAGACTTTTTCAGAAAAATGCGGGATGCTATTGAGGGGAAAAAATTCAGAGAGTTCAGGGAAAAATGGGAAACGTTGCTCCAGTAAATAATGCGCCTCAGATAAGAAAAGTCCTTCTCTATACCCTTGTCCTGAACGCCGCTGTGGCTATAGCAAAGGTTATATACGGCTACATGAGCAATTCAATAGCAATGACATCTGACGGATTCCATTCACTCTTTGACGGCGTTTCAAACATAGTCGGACTGATTGGCATCTGGATAGCTTATCATCCGCCTGACGAAAACCATCCCTACGGCCATAAAAAGTATGAAACCCTGTTCACTATTATCATCAGCGTGATGATATTTGTTACCTGTTTTCTGATACTCAAACAGGCCTATCACTCAATTGTGGAATACCATAAAACAGAGGTTACCGGAGTAAGTTTCGTAGTGATGTTCGTAACAATGGCTGTAAATATATTTGTTACTATTTACGAAAGAAAAAAAGGGATAGAGCTTAAAAGCGAATTTCTTGTTGCTGATGCGATGCACACAAAGACTGACATATTGGCCTCTATCGGTGTAATTGTAAGCCTTATAATCACAAAGTCAGGGTATCGTATCGCAGATACAATTGCAGGTCTTGTCATAGCATTTCTTATAGCAAGAATCGGATATGAAATCCTTAAAAGGGCATCTGACGTGCTTGTTGATACAATCTGTATAGACACATCAGCGATTGAGTCTGTTATAAAAAGTGTTGAAGGCGTAAAAGGATGCCATGACATAAGGACAAGGGGCACTGAGCACGCAATAAATCTTGATTTGCATATACTTGTCGATCCGAAAATATCTGCTGAGGAGGCACATAAGATTGCCGACTCTGTTGAAGAAAAGATTAAGGGCAGTTTCCCGTCAGTTACTGACATTGTCGTTCACATAGAACCTGAAGGAAATGACTGCAAATGAATTTTCCAGTCACAGGCGCAGGGGAAGAGCTAATTGTCACAAAAATATTCTAAAATATCTGTTATGAAAGCCAAAAAGAATCTTATAGTTGTAGGCGACAGGGTTTTGATAGAGCCTGATGAGAAAGGAGACAGAACCAGCACAGGACTTTATCTTCCGCCCACGGTGAAAGAAAAAGACAAAGTTCAGGGAGGGTATGTTATAAAAATTGGCCCGGGCTATCCTGTCCATGACCCGAATTTCATCCTTGAAGAGCCGTGGTCTGCAAAAAAGAAACAGGAATTAAAATACATACCTTTGCAGGCGGCAGAAGGCGATTATGCAATCTTTCTTAAAGATGCCGCAGTAGAGATAGAGTTTGAAGACAAAAAATACCTTATCGTTCCCCATTCTGCCATACTTACACTGGTCAGAACGGATATTGTGGAGGAGCAGGAGTAATGACAGAGATATTATTTATTATTTTTGGCGCTGTGGTAGTTGGAATCATTGCGTGGCTTTTTGCCCGCCTTCAAGGAAGGGTAAAGGGTGCTGAAGCAATTGTTGAGGAAAGAGGCAAACAGATTCAGCAAAGAGAAACTGAGATAAATTTACTCAGGAAAGAACTTGATGGTGAGAAGAAGTCAAGGGTTGAAGCGCTTACAAGATTAGAAGAATCACAGAAAAATCTTGAGGAACAGAAGATCCTGCTTGAGACTATGAAGAAAGAAATGTCAGACACATTCAATGCCCTTTCTAAAGCAGCGTTGGAAAGCAGCAACGAGAGTTTTCTTACACTTGCATCAGAACGCCTCGGTAAAATTGTTGAAGAGACAAAAGGCAAACTCGGAGAACACCAGACTGCAATGGACGGGATGATTAAACCGTTATCAGACACGCTTAAGAGATATGAAGATCAGATAAAGGTAATGGAAGACAGCAGGCATAAAGCATACGGCAGCCTTGAAGAGCAATTAAGGACTCTGGCATCAACTCACGAAACACTTCAGAAAGAAACGAGCAATCTTGTGTCTGCCCTAAGAAAACCGCAAGTCCGCGGCAGGTGGGGTGAGATGCAGCTAAGAAGGGTTGCGGAACTTTCGGGGATGTCCATGCACTGTGATTTTACTGAACAGCAGTCAGTAGATACAGAAAAAGGGAAAATAAGGCCTGATATGATCGTGCATCTGCCTATGGACAGGGAAATAGTCGTTGATTCAAAGGTGTCATTAGAGGCATGTCTTGACGCTGCCTCTGCACAGACAGAAGAGGAAAGAAAAACAAAGATGGAAAAACATGCACAGCAGGTAAGGGCTCATATGAATAAACTTGCCTCAAAAGAGTACTGGAGCCAGTTTAATAAGTCTCCTGAGTTTGTTGTGCTCTTTATTCCCGGAGAATCATTCTTGAGTTCAGCGATGGAAATGGACAATACCATTATTGAGGACGGCATTGAGAAGCGTGTAATCATTGCCACCCCAACGACATTTATCGCATTGCTGAGGGCAATTGCCTATGGATGGCGTCAGGAGCAGGTCACAAAAAATGCCCAGGTAATAAGCGAACTCGGACGTCAACTATATGAAAGAATGAATACTCTGGTACAGCATTTAGAAAATGTCGGCTCTGGTCTTGATAAGGCTATAGGAGCATACAATAAGGCTGTAGGCTCCATGGAATCAAGGGTTCTGCCTTCTGTCAGAAAATTCAAAGAATTAGGTGTTACAGGCGCAGATGAAATTCCAATAATTGAACAGATAGACCATACGCCAAGGAATTTAAATTTACTTGAACCAGTCAATGATGATACAGATAAATAACCAACGGAGGAATCATGTCAGTGCTTGAAGAGGCAGGAGAATTAAGAAAACTCTGGAGTGGTTTCTGGGCTTCAAGGGCGCTGCTGACTGCAAACAACTACAGGATTTTTGATTGTCTTATTAAACCTCAAACGGCAAATGCAATCGCAAAAAAACTAAAGACAAATTTAAGGGCTACTGAGATCCTGCTTGATGCCGTTACAGGCATAGGGCTTCTGAAAAAAAACAGAGGCAAATATTCAAACGCTCCGATTGCAGCAAAGTTTCTTGTCAGAGGCAGCGCTTATTATCAGGGCGATATTTTGAGACATGCTGATTCGCTCTGGCAGAACTGGTCAGAACTGGATGAAATTATAAAGACAGGGAAGCCGATAAGAAAGGCTCACGACCATGGGGCGTTTATTATGGGCATGCATAATATTGCATCATTGAAAGTTAAATCCGTTATTAAAGCAATTGGAGTAGGGGGAGTAAAGACCGCGCTTGACCTCGGTGGAGGGCCCGGAACATATTCCATTGAGATGGCTAAAAAGGGAGTTGATGTCACGCTCTTTGACAGGCCTGAGACCGTAAAGATTGCAATGCGTGTTGTGAAAAAAGAGGGGATTAAAAATATAGACTTCATTGAGGGCGACTTTATTTATGACAACATAGGCAGGGGTTACGACCTCATCTTTGCAAGTCAGATATTGCATGCACTCTCAGAAAAAGATAATCGCTACCTGCTTAAGAAATGCAAAAGGGCTTTGAACAAACGCGGAAGGATAGTCATTCAGGAATTCCATCTGCTGAAAAACAAGGCGCATCCTCCGCAGGGTTCACTTTTCTCTGTAAACATGCTTGTCAATACAGAGGGTGGAAGAAGCTATTCGCCGGATGAAATGAAAAACTGGCTCTCAAAAATAGGATTCAAGAAAGCAGAAGAAAAATTAATGGGCGATGCGGTTATTGTTCAGGCTTCTAACCTGTGATGCATGATGCATGATTTTTTTATCCTGAATCCTGAATCCTGCATCTTGTATCTTGCTTTTTAGTGCAGGGGCCCTGAGGACAGCACCTTCTCAATCTCTGTCTTTATAACAGAATAAGGGATACCGCCGTGGATTTTCGGCACGCCGTTTATGAGCACAACAGGAGTGTTTATTGCCCCGTGCCTTAAGAGTTCTCTTATCTCGGGAAAATCGCTTTCATCATCCATAAACAGGTCTACATATTCCACAGATACCACATAAGGATAAGAAAAGCTCATCTCCTTCTGCAATTCTTCTGCAAGGACTTTATTTGTTGAATAGTTATCAAATCTCTCATTGGAGGAGATAATGTCTTCCATAGGATTATCAAGTATCTGTATATGCACTCTCTGCAGCATCCGAACTTACCTCCATGAACCCTTATTTTCTGTTTTTACAAATATGTTATCTATCAATCTCACCCCGCCGATCTTAAGCGCAACCGCAAGTAAAGCCTCTTTTTCAACAACCTCAACTTCATCCAGCGTGCCGGGGTCGTATACAGACGCATACTGAATCTCTCTCACCAGAGGCTCTGCTGAAAGCTTTTCTTTCATGAACCCCTTTATCTTCTCTTTGTTAATTATACCAGATTTTATCATTTCACTGGTCTGGATGAGGCATCTGTATATAACACCGGCAGCTTTTCGCTCTTCTTCATTCAGATAAAGATTCCTTGAACTCATCGCAAGGCCGTCGTGCTCTCTGATTGTCGGAGAGACAATGATGTCTACAGGCATATCAAGGTCTTTAGCCATCTTTCTAATAATAACAGCCTGCTGAAAATCCTTCTGGCCGAAATATGCCCTCGTCGGAGATACTATATTGAAGAGCTTTGCCACTATGGTAGCGACCCCTCTGAAATGACCGGGCCTGAATGCCCCACAGAGTTTTTCAGAAATCATGCCCACATTAATATGGGTTGAGAATCCCTTGTGATATATTGAAGATGCATCAGGCATGAAAAGTACATCTGCCTCTGCCTTGCGGAGCTTTGCGACATCTCCATCCGTATCACGGGGATATTGCTGAAAGTCCTCTGAAGGACCGAATTGAAGAGGATTAACGAATATGCTTACAACAGTAATATCGTTTTCATCCTTTGACCTTTTTACAAGGCTGAGATGTCCCTCATGCAGCGCTCCCATCGTAGGCACAAAACCTATGCTCCTGCCGTGAAGCAGATGTCCCTTTGATGTGTCATGCATTATGCGCGGGATTCGTATTATTTCCATTTTTATCCTTCTATTTCCTCAATGAGGGCGTCAAGAAGTTCTTCTTCCTTTACCTGTTTTATTATCTTTCCTTTTTTGAATAGTATGCCCCTCTTTTTTCCGCCTGCTATTCCGAAATCAGCCTCCCTTGCCTCTCCCGGGCCGTTGACAATACAGCCCATAACAGCGACGGTAATAGGAGTTTCAACATTCCTGAGTTTTGCCTCAACCTTTTTTGCAAGCCCTCTGAGGTCAATGTT
Source organism: Thermodesulfovibrionales bacterium (assembly GCA_049302185.1). Classification (GTDB taxonomy): domain Bacteria; phylum Nitrospirota; class Thermodesulfovibrionia; order Thermodesulfovibrionales; family UBA1546; genus UBA1546. Next base: position 35,354 of record JBAQLV010000014.1, read on the forward strand.
GCATCTGCCGCATGTGGGGCATGAGATTATCTCAGCGCCCTTTTCTCTTATGCCGAGAGTTCTAAGTATTCCGTATGCAACCCTGACCTCTTCAGCAGGGTCTGCTGTAAGAGAAACCCTGATAGTGTCTCCTATCCCCTCTGAAAGCAATATGCCGATACCCACGGAACTTTTTATTATTCCTGTAGAAGGGGGGCCTGCCTCCGATATTCCGACATGAAGCGGGTAATTATATTTTTTTGAGAACAGCCTGTATGCCTCTATTGTCGTGGGAACATTGGATGCCTTAAGAGAGACTTTTATCTCCTTGAAGTTCATATCTTCCAGAATCCTTATATGCCCAACTGCGCTTTCAACCAGCGCCTCTGGTTTCGGGTGTCCGTATTTCTGCAGCAGTTCTTTTTCAAGCGAGCCTGCATTAACTCCTATTCTGATGGGTATTCTGTTGTCTTTGGCAGATGCAACAACTTCTTTAACCTTCCACTTTGCGCCTATGTTGCCCGGATTTATCCTCAGCCCGTCAACTCCCTGCTTTATTGCCTCAAGCGCAAGCCTCCAGTCAAAATGGATGTCTGCTATCATCGGGATGCTGGCAGATTTTTTTATCCTGCCGAGCGATTTTGCTGCATCCATGTCAGGCACGGCAAGCCTTATGATTTCACATCCTGACTTTTCAAGAGCTTTTATCTGTTTTACCGTTGCCTTTACATCTCTCGTGTCTGTCTTTGTCATTGACTGGACACTGACAGGATTCCCGCCGCCGACAGGCACCTTGCCTACATGGATTGCCCTTGTTTTTTTACGAGCGACCATTGTCCTTTGCTCCGTTTTTCTTATTATTATTCTCTGTCTCTTTCTGTTTCCCTATCTCTTGCTCCATCTGTTTATCTTTCTGCCTTTTCTCCCTGTATGCTGCCACTGCCTTGAAATGCTCTTCCTCTGTAACAGAAAACTGATGAGTCCCGTCATTGTTTGAGACGAAATATATGTAAGCCATATCAGCAGGATAAAGCGCTGCGGTAATTGATTTAATGCCGGGAGAAGCAATAGGCCCCGGAGGAAGCCCTTTAATTATATATGTGTTGTAAGGTGTTTTCCTCTTCAGGTCACTCATGGTTATTCTTTCGCTTGACCTCTTTATGCCATAAACAGCGGTAGGATCTGCCTGAAGCGGCATCCGCTTTTTGAGCCTGTTGTGATAAACAGCAGAGATTAACGGCCGCTCACTGTTTATTATCGCTTCCTTTTCTATTATAGATGCAAGCGTAAGAACCTCCCTTTCAGAGAACCCAAGTTCTGCTGCCCTTGTCCTTAATTTCTCGGAATATTTTTCCCGCAGGCTGTTTATCATCATGCCGAGAGCGTTTTCAGGCTCTATGCCCTTTGGCAGTTTATATGTGTCAGGAAAGATGTACCCTTCAATAGACGGCGCATCAATATTGTATGCCCGCAAGAAACTTTTGCTTGTTGAAAGCTCTTCAAAGCCTTCCCTGTCAACAATATTTGTCTCGGCGAGCTTTTCGCCTATCTCCAGAAGCGAATCGCCTTCAACTATCGTTATGTCATACTCTACAATCTGCCCGTTCTTTAAAAGCATTAAAATAGAGAGCGGATTCATCGCGCCTGTTATTGAGTAGTAGCCGGCCCTTATCTTCCTGTGCAAACCTGTAAGCCTGCCGGCGAAGATAAAAAGATTTTTGTCCCTAATTAAATTTTCTTTTGCAAGGATTTCAACTGCCTGTCTGAAGGTAGCGCCTTTCGGTATCTGCACCTCTCTTGTTTTTGTGCCTTCAGGAAGCGGCGCTATGAATTCAACTGCCGCATATGCAGCATACAGGAAAACAAGGCAGAAAATTATAATTATGAAATTTCTTTTCATCTGTAAATACCTCTAACCCATTGATATTGATATAGTGTGTCATTGTCCGGCTTGACCGGACAATCCAGACATACTTACATCATCTTTCTGGATTCCCCGATCAAGTCGGGGAATGACAGTGTTGTTATCGGGGAATGACTATTTCCATGCCCCTTTGTGCCGACAAGTCGGCATGTGTGTTTCATTTTTTTAGCATGCCAGAATCAGTATTAAGAGTCAATGCAGACAAAACAAAAGGGGCGTATTGGATACGCCCCTTTTGTTTTGCTAAATACCTCTTATCTCTTAATACGCCACAGGCGTATTAATACATTCCGCCCATTCCGCCGCCCGGAGGCATTGCAGACGCTTCGGATTTTTCCTCAGGAACATCTGTAACCATTACAGCGGTCGTTAGCAACAGCGCTGCAACCGATGCTGCATTCTGGAGTGCATATCTTGTCACCTTTGTTGGGTCTATGATGCCTGCCTTTATCATGTCAACATATTCTTCTTTATCAGCGTCAAATCCGTAATTTGTTTCTTTTGAGTTCTTCACCTTCTCAACAACCACAGCGCCTTCCATTCCTGCATTGTTGACTATCTGCCTGATCGGTTCTTCAAGCGCCCTTCTGACTATATCAACGCCTATCTGTTGGTCCTCGTCAAGCTTCAGATTCTTCAGTGCGTGGAGTGTCCTGAGAAACGCGACGCCTCCTCCCGGGACAATCCCCTCTTCAACAGCTGCCCTTGTTGCGTGGAGCGCATCTTCAACCCTTGCCTTCTTCTCTTTCATCTCTGTCTCTGTTGCTGCTCCGACATTAATGACTGCCACTCCGCCGACGATCTTTGCAAGACGCTCCTGAAGTTTTTCCTTGTCGTAGTCGGATGTCGTCTCCTCTATCTGCGCCTTAATCTGCTTTATTCTGCCTTCAATCTTTTTGTGGTCCCCGGCGCCTTCAACTATTGTTGTGTTTTCTTTATCAACTGTTACCTTCTTTGCCCTTCCGAGGTCTGATATTTTTATGCTTTCAAGCTTTATCCCGAGGTCTTCGGATATCATTGTTCCGCCTGTGAGGGTTGCAATGTCTTCAAGCATTGCCTTCCTTCTGTCGCCGAATCCCGGAGCCTTTACAGCGCAAACCTGAATTGTTCCGCGGAGCTTGTTGACAACAAGTGTTGCGAGGGCTTCACCCTCAACGTCTTCTGATAAAATTAACAGAGGCTTGCCCATCTTTGCGGTCTGCTCAAGTATAGGAAGAAGGTCCTTCATACTTGAAATCTTCTTCTCATTGATGAGGATAAATACGTCTTCAAGGATGCATTCCATCCGCTCAGGGTCTGTTATGAAATAGGGGGATATGTAGCCTCTGTCAAACTGCATACCTTCAACAACATCAAGTGTTGTTTCCATGCTTTTTGCTTCTTCAACTGTGATTACGCCGTCCTTTCCGACCTTATCCATTGCCTCTGCGATTATATCGCCTATTGAAGGGTCATTGTTTGCAGAGATGGTGCCTACCTGTGCTATCTCTTTTTTGTCCTGAACAGGCTTGCTGAGTTTTTTCAGTTCGCTTATGACGACCTCTACTGATTTTTCAATCCCCCTTTTTATGTCCATGGGGTTAGCGCCTGCAACTACATGCTTCATGCCCTCCCTGTAAATAGCATGGGCAAGAACAGTTGCTGTTGTTGTGCCATCGCCTGCAACGTCAGACGTCTTTGATGCGACCTCTCTGACAAGCTGGGCTCCCATGTTCTGCCACGGGTCTTTCAACTCTATTTCTTTTGCAACTGTAACGCCATCTTTTGTTATTGTCGGCGCACCGTATTTTTTATCAAGTATTGCGTTCCGTCCTTTAGGCCCCAGCGTTGCTTTTACCGCATCTGTAAGCTGGCTTATGCCTTTCAGTATTGCACTCCTTGCTGCTTCATCAAAAAGAAGCTGTTTAGCCATTTTGTTGCTCCTCCTTCTATTTTTAAAAAGTTTTTTAGCCTTCTACGATTCCCAGAATATCTTCTTCTTTTATGATGAGATATTCTTCGTTTTCCATCTTAATCTTTGAGCCTGAATACTTATCAAAAAGTATCGTGTCTCCTACCTTAACCTCCATAGGCTGGCGTTTGCCGTCATCGGTTATCCTGCCTGTGCCTACTGCCATTACTGAGCCTTTCTGTGGTTTTTCCTTGGCTGCATCCGGAATGTAAAGGCCGCCTGCTGTCTTTTCCTCTTCCGAGGAATACTTAACAAATACCCTGTCTCTAAGTGGTTTGAACTTCATAAAACATATCTCCTTTCTTAAGGTTTAACTGATAGCTGTCCCGATAATATCGGGATTTGACTTGTTAGCACTCACTAACAGAGAGTGCTAATATAATAGCTAACCGGCATTTAAGGCAAGAGCTTTTAAGGGGTATTTAAGGCTTGAAATCTCGTTTAATCGGATTTTTTCTTGTATTTTCTACGTTTTTTAAATATTTAGGGTCTTTAACTTTAAGCTTTATCTTGCACTTGGGACAACCTACGACCACTCTCTGAACCTCCTTGTAGGCAGCCATAGCTTAATCGTTAAAAGACCTGTAAGGAATCCGCCGATATGGGCAAACCAAGCAACACCACCCTGAGGTAAAAGTCCCTGGCTGAGAATCCCATTGACAAACTGTATAATAGCCCAAAATCCAATAACTATCAAGGCAGGAATTTTAATAACCTGGATAAAGAATCCAAAAAATATCAGGGTATGCACCCGCGCATGAGGGAATAAAAGCACATAAGCGCCGAGAACACCTGCAACTGCGCCGCTTGCGCCTATCATTGGCACAGTTGAAGAAGGCGATGATATAGCATGCGCATATGAGGCTATAATACCGCTTACAAGATAAAAGAGAAGAAACCTGAAGTGGCCAAGCCTGTCTTCAATATTATCACCGAATATCCAGAGGTAAAGCATGTTGCCGCCAACGTGCAGCAGGCCTCCATGAAGAAACATGGATGAAAAGACAGTAGCTATCGGATGCAGCGCCTGTGTCTTTTCTAAAGACAGCAGTCCTGAAGGAATCGCGCCATAGTTATAAATGATATACCTTTCGCCGGCAGGTGATATTATTTCCCATAAATAGGCAAGAATGTTAATTGTGATTATCCCTATTGTAACAAAGGGAAACGTTTGTGTTGGATTGTCATCTTTAAACGGAAACATTTTTTCTTCTCATCTCTACCCATGGGTCGTAGACGAGCCATAGGCCTGCGTGATATTAATACTACCCCAAGTGATTATTTGCGGTCAAATTGAGACTCCTGAAAAAGTGTGTTTTTTGTGTCATTCCCGCCCCCGATTACGGCATTCGAGGGCAGGCTCCAGCGGGAATCCAGAAGTTTCTGATTTTAAAGAATACTGGATTCCCCGATCCCTCCAGAAAAACGGTGGGCAAGCAAGTCGGGGAATGACGAAATTGGGACTTTTTCAGCAGTCTCAAATTGTCAACTTACAATTCAAATACACATTCTGTTATCGGACTGCTATAATAATAACAAACATTTTAACTGATATTTCCTGTCCTTAAAAGGAGGATGAGGATTAAAATTAATTCAAAAAGGCATAGACGAAAAATCGTTTGTGCCCTTTTTTGTTTTGCAGTCGGCTAAAATTGGGATATATGCAATGCGTTTATGAACAAGTTGCGCGAAATTGCCGTTATTTAATTTGATGAGGAGCAATATATGAAAATGCAAGCAATCGATTCATTCGGCAGTTTATATAGTGCAGCGGGTTTGAGATTTGGAGGTTTCCAAACCGAACAGTTTTTTGAGGCAACAGAAGAATTGGAGAATATCCGTTCTGGAGTTAGAGAGGAGATTATTGCGGAGGCACATTACTTATGTTTATTGGTTACATTCAGGTATGTCAACTATTTTGTGTAAATTTGATAAAGGGGCAAATTGGGCCGCACCTTTCCTGTCGGAGTTGATATCCAACTCAACTCCATTTTTAACGATATAAATGCAAGAAGCCTATAACAAACAGGCATTCTCTCCAGCTACTATCTCCATAGGCTTCGTTCTGCGCTTGAATTCCTTGTCCCCGCTCTGCATGCCAAGCACTAATTTCGCTCCATCCTCTGTTACCCCTATCGCAACAAGCACAGGAGTATTTTCAATGCTGCCATTTACTCTCATCTTGAATATTACCCCATCCACAAATGTGTACTTTATCTTTTCCCGGGATAAATCACGGCTGCGCCACTTCTCTACCGCCTCTGTCAGTTCCCTATTTGCCTTGCTCACTTCTTCGTGGGAAATCTGTCTCCCTATAAGCCTCCTGCTTAACATGGACAACGCACCGGGTGCTTATCCCTGTCAGATACATAACTGACAAATCCTCTGCTATACTGTCTTCATATCGTAAGCTTCCCCTAAAAGCAGACACTCTGTAAGTAGAGCTTTCTGGCAAAATAACCGTCAGGAGGTTCTAAATGAAGAGGACGAGATTCACGGAAACACAGATCGTAGCAATCTTAAAAGAAGC
>JBAQLV010000015.1:0-13183 GCA_049302185.1 Thermodesulfovibrionales bacterium
CCTTTAGTGTTTATCGTACCAAAAGAGTTACCTAATTAGTGAGCATTAACAACTGTCCCCGTATCCATGATATTTTTTTCTGGATGTTTTTCCAGTTAATTTGGTAGTCTCTTCCATATGAGCAAACAGCCTGCCGCTTCCCGCAACCCTTGGGTGTTCATTCCCACGCTCTACTTCGCCGAAGGCCTTCCGTACATAATCATCAACATCGTTTCGGTTATCCTATATAAAAAAATGGGTATCGACAATGCCCGCATCGCATTCTGGACGAGCTGGCTCTACCTGCCTTGGGTCGTCAAGATGTTCTGGGGGCCGCTCGTGGACATCTACTCAACGAAGAGAAGGTGGATTATCTCCACGCAGTTCGCCATGGCACTCTGTCTGTTCTCTGCGGCGTACGTACTGAACACAGAGGGATATTTTTTCCTTTCTCTCTCAGCCTTAGTAGTGGGTGCATTCGTTTCCGCTACGCATGACATCGCCACCGATGGGTTTTACATGATAGCGCTCAACAAGGATGACCAGGCGCTGTTCGTGGGTATCCGGGCCACGTTCTACCGGCTTGCGATGATCTTCGGCTCAGGCCTGCTCGTGTACACGGCGGGCAGGATTGAGACTCTCACGGGCAGCATTCCATTGAGCTGGACAGCTGTCATCGGTGCGACAGGTTTTGTGTTCGTTCTTGTGCCGCTGTATCACATGTTCGTGCTTCCCTTTTCCGCGAACGACAGTAAACGTTCACCACGTGACACTGCGAGTGATGTTTCTTTTCTCGAAATATTTCGTTCTTATTTCAAACAGGAAAAGATCGGTGCGATCATTGCCTTTATTCTGCTTTACCGTTTCGCCGAAGCCATGCTTCTGAAGCTGGCCCCGCCTTTTTTACTGGACCCCAAAGGCGCGGGCGGGCTTGGACTTTCCACCTCACAGGTCGGGCTCGCGTACGGCACGGGGGGCATGATCTGTCTCGTTGCGGGAGGAATCCTCGGCGGATGGCTCATATCCCGGTTCGGGCTTAAGAAGTGTATTTGGCCCATGGCGATTACGCTCCACTTCCCTGATCTGTTCTATGTATATATGGCCTATGTGCAGCCTGAAATCGGGCTTACCTATGTCCTCGTTGCCTTGGAACAGTTCGGATACGGCTTGGGATTCACGGCATTCATGGTGTATCTCATGCACATTGCGCAAGGCAGGTACAAAACATCCCACTTCGCTATTTCCACAGGCATCATGGCCCTTGGCATGATGCTGCCGGGATTCATCAGCGGGTATCTCCAAGAGGCAGTCGGATACCGGATGTTCTTTGTCATTGTCTGCGTCCTCGCAATCCCCGGCATCCTGACCATTCTATTCATTCCCAAAGACGAAAAACAAGAGTACGAGTGACACAAAAAAATTAATTCAGCAAACCGGATATTTCCCTCTGCTCAGTTCCATGCAGAACTTATTTATAGCTGAAAATTCTTTCTCAAATATCTGCTCTGCTGTCTTTGCTATCTCGCCAATCCTTCTTCCCTTCTCAAGCAGAACCTGCGCAGTAGCAACCTGCGGTTCATCTATCGGAGTGCCTATCCTGCTGAGGAGAAGGACATAGACTTCTTTGATTCCTTCTACCTTTTCGTAAATCTCCTTTGCAATCTTATGCGCAAGAACATTGTAAATCTTTCCGACATGGCTTACAGGATTCTTTCCTGCCGCTGCCTCTGTGCCTAACGGCCTGTTAAGAGATATCAGCCCGTTTACTCTATTGCCTCTGCCAACCTGTCCTGAATCTGCATCCTCTGCCGATGTTCCAAGAAGGCTTAAATAAACCCCTCCGAGCCCCCTGCCCTTTTCATCGAGGGTATTGAAATGCACATTTCTTTTTTTGAATCCCTCAAACCGTTCAAGAAAACTCTCCATCACATAATGTATGGCTTGTTTCCTCTCAAAATAGTCGTTCTCCGATTTTATGTAATCTGCAAGCAAAGGCATGGCAACAGTTAAATCCAGAACATTTTCCCTTCTCAGCCCCATTACCTTTATATCCTCGCCTGTCTCCGGATATTTTTGTTTGAATTTTTTTGAATTGAGAAACTGTTCAAGCTCAAGGACAGTTTTTTCCGTAGGGCTTAAAGGATAATATCCGACAGCAGCGGATGTATCATTTGCGGGCCGTACTTTTCCTTTTCTTGAAAAAATGTCCGTAAGTTCTTCTGAGCCGGGCGCAAGCACAATGCGGTATTTTAAATGCCTCTCAGGGTCAACAAATCTCAAATTTCCCTTTAACCATTTTTTCGCAGCGCTAACTGCAATATCAGCCACAGGTATTTCTTTATTGCCTGCCCTGAAAGTCGCCCTGTCACCTATCGTAAGCTCCATCGGCTTAATAACCCTGCCGCCTCCAAAATATTTTTTAACCCTGCCCGCGGCAAGCAGACCTTTATCTATGTTGTGGTGAAGAATTGTGCCGAACTGTTTGATATATTCTTTTGACAATGCCACTGAGATTGCATCCATCATCGAATCGCACATGTAATCAGGATGCCCGATGCCCTTCCGCTCAACAATCTCAACCTGATGCTCTGTAATTGACTTGCCCTTATATGTTTCGATTACGATCATCTTTACACCTTCCAGCACATCTTCTTCGCCCTTGCCTTCTCCACATCTTCCCTCTTTGTCTCATATCCTTTTTTCCCCATCATGCCGTAAGTGAAGTTCTTGCCCTCCTCAACACCGGGCTGGTTAAACGGATTCACGCCGTATAAAAAACCTGTGAACGCTGTCGCCATCTCAAAGAAATGGAATAACTGTCCCATGTGGTAAGCATCTATTTTTGGAATATTTATTGTCATATTCGGCCTTTTAATCTTTGACAGGGCAAGCTCTGTTGATTCCTGCTCTGCCTTAATAAGCTCTGAGAGCGTGTGCCCTCCGAGATAGCTCGTTCCTTCCACATCCTGAAAGACTTTCGGGATTTCAATATCAACCCCATAATCATCAATTTTTATGAATATGACAACCTTATCCTCCGGCCCTTCCATCCACAGCTGAAGCTGGGAATGCTGATCTGTTGTGCCGAGTGACGGATATGGCGTAAGCCCTGATCCCGATTTTCCGAGGCTTTCTGCCCATAACTGGCAGAACCATTCTGCTGTTGGTTTCAATCCGTCTGCATAAGGAATCAAAACATTTATGTTTCTCTTTTCTTCTCTTTCCATGAGATAAAGAAGAGTCCCGAAAAGATATGCGGGGTTTTTCCATATTTCTACATCCGAACATTTACTGTGAATATCCCGTGCGCCTTTAAGCATTTCACCTGAATCAATGCCTATAACCTCAGCGAGAAGCAACCCAACAGGGCTAAGGACAGAATATCTTCCTACAACACCCTGCGGAATTGAGAGCGTCTTAAATCCTTTTTCATCTGCAATCTTTCTCAGGCTGCCTTTTTCAGGGTCGGTTGTCGCAATAAAATTCTTTGAAGAATCAGAAACAGCGCTGTTCATCTTATCCCAGAGTATCATGAAGGAAGCTATTGTCTCGGCAGTGCTTCCTGACTTTGTGATGACATTAACTGCTGTTTTTTTAAGGCCTGCCAGAGATAAAATCCTCTGAAGTGTCCTTGGATCAACATTATCATAAACAAACACCCTTGGCTTTTTGTCAAGGTTGTGGAAAGGGCTCAGCGCCTCCAGTATCGCCCTTGGGCCAAGCGCAGAGCCGCCGATACCGAGTATTAAGAAGTTCTCATTTTTTCCCCTGACATCTGATGCAATTTTTTTAATTTCTGCCGTGTCCTGCTCAAGAAGGTCTATAAATGCGAGTTCAGGTCTTTCTTTTGCCTTTATCCTTTTATCAATCTCATGCACGACTGCCTTTATGCCTTCTATCTGTCTTTCAGAGATGCCCTTCTCGCCTATCACCTCTCCCATCATATTTGAAAAATTAAGCTCAAGCATAATATTTCTCCTCGGATTCAGGCCTCTTTTGCTGCCTTGAATCCCTCTTTGAGAAGCACAATTAAAACTGTTGTAATCCCCACAAAAATCCCAGCTATATTTATGACCTTAAGCCACATGAGTATAATCAGAATTACAAAAAGAATAAAAAACCTTATAAGGCTGAAGAAGACAAGCTTTCCGCTTACCTGCTGTCCTGTGCCGACCAGTCCTCCGATACCCCATGCAAGCCCCTTGAGATTAGCAAGAGCGAGTATCCCGCCAATCAGGATGCTCAGAGGAAGCCTCTTCCACTCAATTACAGCCGAGACTATCGCAAAAGGTATCAGTACAAAAACAGACTGCCTATATACCCTTTTTATTATTTCCGTCATCTCCATCGTATGTCTTCCTCGCCATTCTTATGAGTTCGCGAAAACCTGCAATTATCCCGAGTATCAAGAAGATTATAGTAAACCACGGAGAAGTATTGAAGAGCTTATCAAGTCCGTATCCAATAGCAAGCCCGACAAATGTTGCAAGTACAAGGTTAAGCCCTATTGTGCTTACCTCAAGAAGCTGCCTGAATAATGATTTATCTGCCATAAAGTGTAAAGTTAAAAGTTTTCCCTCTTTCGTATTTATGTTGAAAAATCCAAACTGGATACTCCGGTCAATCCCCCGGTCAAGCCGGAGGAGGAGTATGACAGAATAAGAAGTCATTCCCCGACTTGATCGGGGAATCCAGAAGGTTTGTCATTTGTATAACTTTCAACTTTTGCTTCTTAACTCTCAACTTTCTTTTAAAGACTCGTAAGCTGCTTTTACTGTTTTCTCTATATCCTTTTCCGTATGCGCAAGCGACATAAAACCTGCTTCAAACTGGGATGGCGCTATGTTAACTCCTCTTTTAAGCATCCCAAGAAAGAATCTTGCAAACTTTGCGGTATCAGAAGTCTTTGCAGTTGCATAATCAAAGATTTCCTTGTCAGTGAAATATGTGCAGAACATAGAGCCTGCCCTGTAAAATCTGGTTTTTACGCCAGTCTTCCTCGCCGCATCAGCCAGCCCCTCTTCAAGCATTGCACAGAGTTTTTCGAGTTTTTTATATGTCCCTTTGCCTGACAAAATTTTGAGGGTTTCAATCCCTGCTGTCATAGCAAGCGGATTCCCTGAAAGTGTGCCTGCCTGATAAACAGGGCCCTCCGGCGACACCATTGACATAATCTCTTTTTTGCCTCCGTATGCGCCAACAGGAAGCCCGCCTCCTATCACCTTGCCAAGACATGTCATATCAGGCTTTATCTTAAAATATTCCTGAGCGCCTCCGTACGCAACCCTGAAACCTGTCATAACCTCATCAAATATCAGGACGATTCCGTATTTCTCTGTTGTCTCTCTCAGCGCCTCAAGGAATCCCGGACGCGGAAGAACGCATCCGATATTGCCCACAACAGGCTCAAGTATCACACATGCTATTGATTTCCATTCCCTGTCAATCACCCTCCTCAATGCGTTTGGATCATTAAACGGAAGAGTTATAGTATTCTGAGCATAGGATTTCGGAACTCCGGGGCTGTCAGGGACTCCGAATGTCGTTGCGCCTGAACCCGCCTTAACAAGCAGGCCGTCTGCATGGCCGTGATAACATCCCTCAAATTTTATTATCTTATCCCTCTTTGTAAATCCCCTCGCAACCCTTATTGCGCTCATCGTTGCCTCTGTCCCTGAATTCACCATCCTTACCTTATCCATGGACGGATACGCCTTAATAACAAGGTTTGCAAGTTCGATCTCAAGAGGGGTCGGAGCGCCGTAGCTTGTTCCTTTTTCTATTGCTGATTTCAGAGCCTTAACTACTTTTGGGTGTGCATGCCCGAGTATGAGAGGCCCCCACGAAAGCACATAATCAATGTATGAATTGCCGTCAACATCGTATATCTTTGAGCCTTTTGCTCTTGCTATGAAGATGGGATTTCCGCCCACAGCCTTAAACGCCCTTACAGGGCTGTTCACGCCGCCGGGAATCACAGCCTTTGCCTGATTAAAAAACTTCTGAGATTTTTGATAGGTTTTCATCTTCTGAAAGTGCTCAAAGTCTATCACGAAAATATTTTATATGTCAAACATCTTCTGAATTGTCACAGAGAGAAGATTATTTGACTTTACGCATTTTTTTGGTTATTCTTCATCATGGATTGGCTCATAAAATCTGCCATTGTTACAGGCCTTTTTTCCCTCACATTCATGCTTAACATGCCTTTTGGCTACCTGCGGGGAAAAGCAAAAAAGTTTTCATTCAAATGGTTTCTTTATATACACCTGCCGATACCGTTTGTCCTGCTTGCAAGAATACTATCCAATATTGATATGACATATATCCCCTTGTTTGTGTTAGCCACAGTGATAGGCCAGGTCTGGGGCGGAAAGCTGGAGTTTAAATCTTGAAAGCTAATATCCTCGTAAGCCCCCGCAAAATAGAGATTCGCGAGTTGAAAGTTCCTGAACCTTCCCGCGGAGAAATCCTTGTAAAGATCAAGGCAGCGCTTACCTGCGGAACAGACCTTAAGGCTTTCAGCAGAGGCCACCATGTAATTCCAATGCCCGGAGTCTTTGGACATGAATTCTCCGGAATAATTGCGGCAACAGGCAAAGGAGTAAAAAAATTCAGAAAAGGCAACGAGATAATGGCGGTCCACAGCGCTCCCTGCCTTAAGTGCAGATACTGTAAAAAGGGTCTTTTTAATATCTGCGAAAATATAATGGAGACCAAAGTTCTCGGAGCATTCGCAGAGTATATTCTGCTTCCGGAGCATATCGTGAAACAGAATGTATTTCGCAAACCTGAAAACCTGACATTCGAAGAGGCTGCATTCCTTGAACCGCTGTCATGCGTTATACACGGAATGCAGGGATTGCAGATAAAAAAAGGTGACAAGGCATTGATAATAGGCGCGGGGCCAATCGGGCTTCTCCATCTTCTTTTACTGAAAAATAAAGGCGCTGATGTGATAATTTCAGGCTTTGAGAAAAGACGCCTTGCGCTTGCAAAAAAACTCGGCGCATCTCTAACAATTACTCCTGAAAAGAATCCCTCCTCACCCCCCTTTGCTAAAGGGGGGATGGGGGGATTTTCCGAAGAAATAAAAAAGACGGTAGATAAGTTTACAGATGGGTTAGGCGTTGACTATGTATTTGAGTGCACAGGCCAGCCTGCCGTATGGCAGTCTGCGGTATATTATGTCAGAAGGGGCGGAACAGTTATTTTATTCGGAGGATGCAAAACAGGCACAACAGTGACTTATGACACGAGCAGGCTTCACTATGATGAGATAACATTAAAGGGAGTATTTCACTTCACGCCTGCCGATGTAAAAGAAGCGTATAACCTGCTGAAAAAACGGCAGATACCAGTATCAAAACTGATTTCGGGGAAATATCTTCTGAATGACACTGAAAAGGCGTTTCTGAAACTCATGGAAGGCGAAGGGATAAAATATGCGATTATTCCCTAATACATGTATCTCCGGAATTGGAGAATTGTTTTCATATGAAAGTCGCTAAACTTTACAGCTTTAATGATATCAGGATTGAGGATATTCCAATTCCTGAAATTGGTCCCGGAAACGCCCTCATAAAAACACACGCCTGCGGCATATGTTCAGGAGATGTGATGCCGTGGTATATAGAGAAGAAAGCGCCGGTTGTTATCGGGCATGAGCCGGCAGGCGAAATCGTTGAACTTGGAAGAGAAGTTCAGAGTTCGGAGTTCGGCCCGCCCCGCTTCGCAGAGCGAGGCCGGGGAGTTCGGAGTAAAAATATAAACACCTTAACTCAAAACTCAAAACTCATAACTCCTAACTTTAAAATAGGCGACAGGGTCTTTACACATCATCATGCGCCGTGTTTTACGTGCAGGTTCTGCAGGCGCGGTGATTATGTTCAGTGCGAGACATGGAAAAACACAAAGATAATTCCCGGAGGGATTTCAGAATACATCCTCATACCCCGGATTAATCTTGAAAATGATACTCTGAGCCTTCCTGATACGCTGAGCTATGAAGACGGCACATTGATAGAACCAACTGCATGTGTTGTGAAAGCGCTGAAAAGAGCCGGTATAAGACGTGGTGATACGATCCTTGTTATAGGGCTTGGGATCATGGGACAGTTAAACATCATCCTTGCAAGGAAATACGGCGCAGACAGGGTAATCGGAGCTGACATGATTGCATTCAGGCTTCAAAAGGCAAAGGAACTCGGCGCAGACGAGGTGATTGATGTTTCAAAAGATAATCTCACTGATGCTCTCAGAAACCTGACAGACGGCATAATGGCGGATGTGGTTGTGGTCGGGCCAAACAGCGCTGATGCAATGAAGCAGGGGATAGAGTGTGCAGGCGCCGGAGGAAAAGTCTTATTTTTTACACCTGCAAAGCCCGGCGAACGCCTCACAATTGAACCAAATGATTTGTATTTCAAAGATATTGACATAGTCACAAGCTATTCATGCGGCCCTACTGATACGGCGGATGCGCTTGAAATAATAGAGAGCGGAATTGTAAGCGCTGAAAAGCTTGTTACGCACAGATTCCCGATAGAAAAAACTGCCGAGGCATTCAGGCTCACAGCAGAGGCAAAGGATTCGCTGAAGAGCGTGATTGTGTTTGATTAGAAGGATTTAAACGGCCGCTGACCCCTTCCCCCACAGTTTAGACTTCCGCCCTTCCCGCCCTTGACAAAATCATCTGTTATAATTACCATATATTATGGTTATGATACCAATTGTTATGGTAAGAGAGGTTTGAATGCTCGAGGGCTTGTTTGGAAACATCACAATAGAAAAGATTTTTTTCTTCCTCTATGTATACGGCGAAGGATATCCGCTCGGCATGGCAAGGACTTTCGGGGTCTCTGTCAACGGAATTCAGCAGCAACTAAAAAGACTTGAGAACGGCGGGGTTGTCGCAAGCCGCCTCGTTGGCAAGGTAAGGCTGTATACATTTAACCCCAGATATCCGTTTCTTAAAGAATTAAAAGAGCTGGTTGCACAGGCATATGAATTTGTTCCTGAGAAAGAAAAAGACAAATATTTCAGAATGCGCAAAAGGCCGAGAAGGGCAGGGAAGCCTCTATGAAAATCAAATGGGAAAGCATCGGCATCAAGGAACTCGCTGCAATCGTATCCGATAAGCTCAATGAGAAAGGGATTGATGCAATTCTTGTAGGCGGCGCCTGCGTTTCTATTTATACAAAGAATAAATACCTTTCTATTGACCTTGATTTTGTATCCTCTGCCTCAATAAAGGAAATTTCTCCGGCGCTTTCGGAACTGGGATTTGAGAGAAAAAGCTCGCGTCATTTTGAAAGAGAAGGCTGCCCTTTCTTCATAGAATTTGTCTCTCCTCCCGCAGCCATTGGCAGCGAGCCCATTAAAGGAAAAACCGTTCTACAGACAAGGCGCGGGCGCATTTTCCTGCTCACGCCAACCGACAGCGTTAAAGACAGGCTTGCCGCATATTATCACTGGAATGACCCTCAGGCGCTGGAGCAGGCATTAATGCTTGCAAAGGCGCAAAAAATTAATCTGCAAGAAGTAAAACGCTGGTCAGAGAAAGAAGGGCATAAAGAAAAATATGAGTTTTTCCTGAAGGGGATGAAGAGAAGCAAATAATTTTTCCGCGCTTGCTTGCTATGGCACTATGGACTTTTTAAATGTTATAATGCTGGCAGGTTTTGGTTAAATGAACTTGATTCCTGTAGAAATAATCGAAAGAAAAATCTATCTGATACGCAGTCAGAAGGTCATGCTGGATTCCGATCTGGCAAAACTTTATGGTGTGCCTATTAAAAGGCTTAATGAACAGGTTAGAAGAAACCTTAAACGATTTCCCTCTGATTTCATGTTTCAGCTTACCAAGGAAGAGGCTGATTCTTTAAGGTCGCAAATTGCGTCCTTAAAGAATGGACGCGGAGAGCACAGAAAATACCTGCCTTATGCTTTTACTGAAAACGGCGTAGCCATGTTGTCAAGCATCTTAAACAGCGAAAGGGCTATTGACGTGAATATCCAGATTATGAGGACGTTCACAAAACTGAGAGAAATGCTTTTGACGCATAAAGATTTGCAAAAGAAGATTGAAGAGCTTGAGAGGAAATACGACATGCAGTTCAAGGTTGTGTTTGACGCCATCAGGCAACTCATGGCGCCGCCGGAGCCGAAAAAAAGGAAAATCGGTTTTGAGGTCAGGGAGAGCATGGCAAGATATGGGGTATCCGGGCGCAAGAGACCGCGTTAGATTTGCAGCGCTACTTCCGTTCTTCCGCGTTTCCCCTCTTGCCCGCTTTCCCTCTTGCAGACTTTTGAACTTGAGTGCTATGTCTCTATGGACTATTGCACTATGGACTTTTTAAATGTTATAATGCTGGCAGAGTTTTGGGAGAATGGATTTGAGCGGAAAAATGCAAGTCAAAAAGCAAGATCCCGCAATCAGGGGTTTATCCATAGCTTTTCATATTACTTTTCATGACAGCGATATCTTTTTATTTATTTTCTGTCCAAATTTTGTTACACTTTCATAGTCATGGATTCCAATGGGGATAAGAAATATTTAAAGTATTATTTCATTGCGCCTTTGGCAGTGGCATTGATTGTCCTTCTTGTTGGCGTATATATCAACAGGTCGAAACCTGATATTAGATTTTCTTTATCTGGTGGATTGCCAAGAGAGCTTTTAGGAGAAACCTCAACTGAAAATGTTCAGCTATTGGAAATACGAAATATTGGGAAGGAAGAAGCACACCGGTTAACAATAAAAATTAATAAGTCTTTAACATATCACAAGCTTAAGAAATTTTCTGAAGGTGATAAAATCGAAGAGTTTCCATCCACTAATGGATTGGAAATCATGTACCCCAGTCTACCCCCACAAGGGACAATTAAAGTTATACTCCAAAGCAGAACAACAATTGAGAAATCTAACATAGATGTCAGTCACAGCAAAGGAAAAGGTGAGGAAGCCTTTACCGGCGGGACATCATTTCTTAGCTTTGGTTCTCTTGCTATTATAGGCTTGATTTCATTTTATACTTTTATGATTATTACGGGGGGAAAAAGCTCAGCAAT
Organism: Thermodesulfovibrionales bacterium; assembly: GCA_049302185.1. Classification (GTDB taxonomy): domain Bacteria; phylum Nitrospirota; class Thermodesulfovibrionia; order Thermodesulfovibrionales; family UBA1546; genus UBA1546. Next base: position 11,053 of record JBAQLV010000015.1, read on the forward strand.
AGATCATCTTGAGTCACAATCCGACTATGCCCCCAATAAAATCCTTTCAAGAAGAAAACCTATTTTCATTAATGAAAAACGCTGGAATTCCATTCGCACAAAAGCTCTTGGTAATAAGATAAAGGATACATATGGCAGCATTAATAAAGCAGAGAGCTATAAACTTCTATGCTTGTCGGGGAAAATAGATTATGTAACAGAAGAAGAATGGCTATTTTTGAAACAGAAAGCAATAGAACTATTAACTAATAGATTGATAACAGAGATAAACACAGCTTGGTGGCATACCGTAATACTGGAATTATTAAGCATTGAAAAACCATCTTTGTTTCCAGATAAAGAATGGGCAGAATTGCAGAATAAAATGAATAAAAGTTATTTTGCTCTGAAAGCAAAAGAAGACAGATCCTTTTCCGGTTCAAACTCAATTTTAAAAGAGATTGAGCAACCAAAACCAAATGGCATATTAGATGACTTTTGGGCCGAATACATAGAGAATCTTAAGAAAGAATATTTTAGACAGCTTTCTAAGGATTTAGAATTTTCTTCGACCCCACTACATTTTATTAAACAGCAAAACCTACGTGTTCTTTCCGATGATCAAGTTGATATATTTAAAAAGCGAGCTTATAATCTTGAAATTAACAAGATGCCGCGATTGTTTAATAAATTGACAGCACAAGAATTTTTAGAGAGCAAAAAACCCGAATGGATCAAAGATGATGATTATAAAGCAATACGAGAAGCAGCGGAAGCCTTTATTAAAACTGATACCTTATCACTTTTGCTTTGGGATATAGTTTATAACAAAGCATTACCTGAAACAAAACCCGAAATCTTTACTGAAAAAGTGTGGAACGAGGTGCTTAAAATTGCACAACGTTTTAAAAAGATGGAGGAGGATCATAGCACTTCAATGAAAGTGCAAGAAACTATTCGTATTGAGAAAATGGAGACAGAGAAATTAAAAGAAAAAATCGAAAAACAGTTAAACATAATTCATAATGTCTTGAATGATCCTAAATCCATAGATAGGATTGAAGATTATAGTAATGTCTTTGCTCCTGGCAATTTTGATAATCTAAGAAAAATAAGTCTGCTTTTATCAAAACAGGGCAATTAGTTCAGCAGTTTTATGTAAGAGATATAAAAATTAAATCAGGTACAGCGACCGGTTTTTTACAGCGCGGTCGCCTCGGCGACTCTCCGCTGCGCTACGAAAAGCAGGGATATAAATTAAATAGGGACAGCGACCGGTTTCTCACAAGCGCGGAAATCAGGAATCAATCAAACAACGCTTCAAAGTCCCTTGGACTGATGATTTTAACGCCTCTGAAGTTTTTCACTGCCAGCAAATCAGCATCTCCTGTTACAAGATAAGCCGCCTTAGCCGCGAGAGCGCAGGCGAGGACATTGTCGTCATCGGCATCCCTGCAAATGTCCGTAATTTTGACGTTGTGCTTAATGATATAGTCAATAGCCTCGCTGACAGGCTCCATTGCCGAGGCGGTTTCATCATGTGAAAGGCGAAATTTCTTTGAGAGGGTGCGCCGGATTTCGGCCATAATGAACGGGCATGATACGAGCGAAAATTCACGGCTGCGGGCTCTGTGCAATAATTTTGCGCAAACCCCTTCTGTGATGATTGCCGCAATGAGCACATTAGTATCAAATACGGCAATCATGATATCGCTTTAAAAACATCCTCTTCACTGACGATGCCGAGTTTCTTTGCCTTTGGACCGAGCTTTTTCTGCACTGCCCTGAGCTTTGTTTCCCACAGGAACAGACTCAAAGACTCCTTCACGATGTCGCTCTTGTTGCGCCCGGTGACTTTTGCAAACCTATCGAGTTCCTCGGACATGTTTTCCGGCAGGCTGACAGACAATACCGTTCTCATAAAGCACCTCCTGTATTACAATACACTACAATAACAGAGATTGCAAAGTGTCTTTATCCATTCCGGAGACACCATACTTATATAGTCCCGTAGTGCCATAGCAAAAAAGTGACATAGAGCAGCCGCATCCAACCGCCAAAATCAATCTTTAAAACGTGTTAAACTATTTCACTATGCCAAAGAAGAAAACTCCCCTGTCCTGCGATTGGTCCGCGCTCGGGTCGCCTCGGG
>JBAQLV010000016.1:0-31982 GCA_049302185.1 Thermodesulfovibrionales bacterium
CACTGTCCCGCGCCGGTGCGGATTTTTTGTAATCGAAACCTTTCAGCGTGCGCCGTTCTATCTTTTTGCCGAGAACACGTTCAATGCCGCGCACCGTATCCTCGTCTTCGCGGGTAACGAATGTGAAGGCATCCCCGGTCTTTGCAGCCCGGCCGGTGCGGCCGATCCGGTGTGTGTACGCGTCGGTGGTGTCGGGGATGTCGTAGTTGATGACGTGGGATATGAGCGAGACATCAATGCCGCGGGCAGCAATATCGGTGGCAACAAGCACCTGATACGAGCCGTCACGGAATCCGTCCAGCGCTGCCTGGCGCTTGTTCTGCGACAGGTTCCCCTGAAGAGATGCAGCCTTGTAGCCTGCCTTTTCCAGTTGCTGTCCCACGCGCTTGGCGCGGTGCTTGGTGCGCGTAAATATCAGTATCGACTCTGTGTCGGTATGCCGCAGCAGTTCGAGGAGGAGCGCGGTCTTAAGGTGCTGATCCACCGGATAGAGGGCATGAGAGACGGTGCTTGCAGGTACGGCGTGATTGACCTGCACCGTGACCGGGGATTGCAGGACCTCGCGGGCCAGCCGCCGGATATCATCGGGCATTGTTGCCGAGAACAACAGTGTCTGGCGCCTGACCGGTATATGCTTGATGATCTTCCTGATATCAGGCAGAAAGCCCATGTCGAACATGCGGTCCGCCTCATCCAGCACGAGGACTTCTACCCCCGAAAGGTTTATCGTTCCCTGATTGATATGATCGAGCAGGCGGCCGGGGCAGGCGACGACGATCTCGACACCGGCGCGCAGTTTCTGTATCTGCGGGTTTATGCCTACGCCGCCGTAGATCGTGATGTTGCGCATGTGCGTTTTGCCGCCGAGGTCCGAAAAGGTCGTGTTGATCTGCTCAGCCAGCTCGCGCGTTGGTGCAATGACGAGGGCGCGGATACGGCCGCGCGGTCTGTTTATCAGGCGCTCCAGTATCGGCAGCACGAAGACCGCTGTTTTGCCGGTTCCGGTCTGGGCAAGACCCATGACGTCTTTCCCATGGAGTACGGGGGGAAGCGCCTGCTCCTGAATCGGTGTTGGCGTTACAAAGCCCGCTGCCTTAATCCCGGCAGCGATTTGTGGGTGAAAATTAAACTTGTGAAATTCCATAGGCTCCTTTTTTTTCTGCGTTTGGGGAAAAAACCAGAGTGTATTCCGGGGCTTACAATGACGTAGTTTTCATCCGCGTACTGCAGTTGTTTTAATGCTTAACACTAACACTTCGGGAAAACACTGTCAAGTAAAAGAATCCGATATTTTTCGTCTCATTGACAAACTGTGCGAGGGAATGCTATCCTACAAACAGGATTTTAGAAGTTTTTGCAGTTTATGAGGCCACAAAGACTTTTCGACTTTGTGGCCTTTTTTATTCGTTGAGACCTTCTGAGATTTGAGTTTATAAAAAAGGAGGTAAAAGAAATGACTAATGGAAAAGTAAAGTGGTTCAATGACTCAAAGGGTTTTGGCTTTATCACAAGCGAAGACGGCAGTGATGTATTTGTCCACCACACTTCAATCCAGGGCAACGGCTTTAAGAGCCTTGCCGAGGGTGACTCAGTCAGCTTTGACACTGAAAAGGGACCGAAAGGCCCCAAGGCAACCAATGTATCAAAGCTGTAATTGACAGGCAAAATCCCCCCTTGTTTTGCAGGGGGGGATTTTTATTTTATGAGGGGACAATGGCAAACAGACATCATCACAGACAAAATTATGCCTTAAAGATGGAATTAAAAAAGCAGGTCAATATTGCTGCCGGTTTGGTTTCGGACCGATTCCCTACAGTTTCCGGCATCGTAATTCATATGACATATTACCGGAAAGCAGCAATTCCTCTTCTTATGGTGCGCACTGTTAATATCTTCCCTACCTCGTATGCCTATTTTAAAATGGACTGTATGATAAAGGGCTGTGACGGAGGCGGGTTTGACCTCACTTCTGTAGTTACCAATATGGTTAAAACTCATAAGAAGATGAGGAACGGGTCTCTCAATTGCAGCGGGACCTCCGATGACATTGGGAGTGACCATGCGCGTATTGAGTATGAAACCGTGATACGGTATAAAAGAGGCTCGACCGTTAATTCTTAATTCATCCTGTCTAAACCACTTGTGAAATAAGTGTTTCGCGAAGCCTCAAAACTGCCCCCTGTCAAGCGTTCTGTACTGGATTGCCTCTGAGACATGATGGGACTGTATGCTCTCTGATGAATCCAGATCAGCGATTGTTCGGGATAATTTAAGCGTTCTCGTATATGCCCTTGCAGAGAGTCCGAGCTTCTGCATTGCGTTTTCAAGGAGTGACTGAGCATCTGATTTGAGTTTGCAGTATTTTTTGATATGCCTTGTCTTCATCTGGCCGTTTGAATAGACCTTATCGCTTTTAAATCTTTCCAGCTGGGCATCCCTTGCTTTTATAACCCGCTCTCTTATTGATGCTGATTTTTCTCCTGAATATTCTGTTGAGAGTTCTTTATATGGAACAGCAGGCACTTCAATATGAATGTCAATCCTGTCAAGCAAAGGGCCTGATACCCTGTGCCTGTACCTGTGTATCTGTCCGGGCATGCATGTGCATTGATGCCTTGAATCTCCCAGATAACCGCATGGACACGGGTTCATCGCGGCAACGAGCATAAAATTCGCAGGATAAGTTATTGATGCAACTGCCCTTGAGACTGTAACTTCCCCGTTTTCCAACGGCTGTCTTAAGACCTCAAGCACATTCCTTTTGAATTCAGGAAGCTCATCCAAAAACAAAACACCGTTATGAGCAAGGCTGACCTCGCCTGGTTTTGGGATAGTGCCGCCCCCGATCAGCGCAACATCGGATATGGTGTGATGCGGCGAGCGGAATGTCCGCGTAGCAAGCAAAGACTGTCCTGTTTTCAGCAAGCCTGCAACGCTGTGGATCTTTGTTGCCTCCAATGCCTCGTCAAATGTCATCTTTGGAAGTATCGTTGGAAGCCTTTTTGAAAGCATTGTTTTTCCTGAACCCGGAGGGCCTATCATTAAAACATTGTGCCCTCCTGCCGCTGCGACCTCCAGCGCCCTCTTTGCATGTTCCTGCCCCTTGACTTCAGAAAAGTCATCTTCATACAGGGAATATTCTTCAAATGCCTTATCAAGGTCAATGGTGAATATTTTTTCAGAGGAGCCGTTTTTAAGAAAATCTATCACTTCAGGAAGGCTCTTCATCCCGAATACAGACACGCCTTTCACAACCGCCGCCTCTGATGCATTCTCCTCCGGAAGTATTACTCCTTTCAGCCCAAGGCTTTTTGCCGTGATAGCCATTGAGAGAGCGCCGCGCACAGGCTTTATCTTTCCGTCAAGCGATAGTTCTCCTGTAAAGAGATAGCCCTGTGTTGAATTCATCTCAATGACGCCCTCTGCCGTTATTATTCCTATTGCAATCGGAAGGTCAAATGATGAGCCTTCTTTTTTCAAATCAGCAGGCGCAAGGTTAACGGTTATCTGTTTTAACGGGAAATTAAACCCGATGTTTTTCAGGGCAGCCCTTACTCTGTCCCTGCTCTCTTTTACAGCAGCATCAGGAAGCCCGACCATATTGAAGTGCGGCAGCCCCCTTGATGCAATGTCAACCTCAACATCAACAGGATGCGCATCAATCCCCACAATGCTTGCGCTCAGTATCTTGGAAAGCATTGTAGATTATATTTATTACAGTAGGAGAAAAGCAAGAAAGGAGAAACAGAAACTCAGAAGCGTATGTAGCTTACGCTGACTCCGCCTGTTTTTCGTATATAAGGATGGGTTTTTCCTTTTTGGCTATCGTATCTTCATTTATAAGACATTCTTTTATGCCTTTTTGCGATGGTATCTCATACATCACGTCAAGCATTATCTCTTCAAGGATTGCCCTTAAGCCGCGCGCGCCTGTCTTTTTCTCTGTTGCCTTTTTTGCTATCGCCCTGAGGGCGGTGTCTGTGAACCTCAGACGCACATTATCAAAAGATAGCAGTTTCTGATACTGTTTTATCAAGGCATTTTTAGGCTCTGTGAGTATCTTTACGAGCGCTGCCTCATCAAGCTCATCAAGGGTTGCAACAACAGGAAGCCTTCCAACAAATTCAGGTATCATGCCGTATTTTATCAGGTCTTCAGGCTCTGCGATGCTTAAGACATCACCGATTTTTATTTCCGAAGCCTTTAGAACTTTAGCGCCAAAGCCTACGGTCTTTTTACCTGTCCGCTGTTTGATTACATCCTCCAGGCCGATAAATGCCCCGCCGCAGATAAAGAGTATGTTTGAGGTGTTGACCTGTATAAACTCCTGCTGGGGATGCTTCCTTCCACCCTGAGGAGGAATATTCGCAATCGTGCCCTCTATAATCTTAAGCAATGCCTGCTGCACCCCTTCACCGGAGACGTCGCGTGTTATTGAGGGGTTTTCTGATTTTCTGCTTATCTTGTCAATCTCATCTATGTAAACTATTCCTCTCTGTGCCCTTTCAACGTCATAGTTTGCCGCCTGAAGGAGTTTGAGTATTATATTTTCAACATCCTCTCCTACATATCCTGCCTCTGTGAGTGTTGTTGCATCTGCCATTGTGAACGGCACATCAAGAAACCTTGCGAGCGTCTGCGCGAACAGAGTCTTTCCGGTCCCTGTGGGGCCCATCAGGAGTATGTTGCTTTTTTGCAGTTCAACATCTGTTTTTGCAGGGCTGTGAATCCTCTTGTAGTGATTGTGCACTGCAACTGAAAGTATCTTTTTTGCCTTTTCCTGTCCGATAACATAGTCCTCAAGGAACTGATAGATTTCTTTTGGCGCGGGCAGTTTTGGAAGCACAGCGGTTTCTGCCGTTGGAAAAAGCTCGTCAGCCATTATCTCATTGCAGAGTTCCACGCATTCATTGCATATGTAAACAGCAGGGCCTGCAATGAGTTTTTTTACCTCAGCCTGTCCCTTGCCGCAGAATGAACATTTAAGCATGTTTTCATCTTTCTTGGGCATCAAACCTCCAAAATAAATAGTTAATAGTTGAAAGTTGAAAGTTGAAAGTTGAAAGCTTCAGAAGTTTATTATTTTTCACTTTTAACTTCTAACTTTCTACTTGCTCTTAATAGTATGTATAACCTCGTCAACAATTCCGTATTCTTTTGCCTCGGCTCCTGACATGAAGAAATCCCTGTCTGTGTCAGTCTGTATTTTTTCCAGAGGCTGTCCTGTATGAGTGGCGAGTATCCTGTTAAGGGTGTCTTTTATCTTTAAGATTTCCCTTGCATGTATTTCCACGTCTGTTGCCTGTCCGTGAAATCCTCCCATGGCCTGATGAAGCAGGATCCTTGCGTTGGGAAGCGCAAACCTCTTGCCTTTGGCGCCTGCTGCAAGCAGAAGCGCACCCATGCTTGCTGCCTGTCCGATGCAGTAGGTTGCAATATCGGATTTCACATACTGCATTGTATCGTAGATCGCAAGGCCTGAGGATACAATGCCACCGGGGGAATTAACATAGATGTGGATATCCTTATCCGGGTCCTCAGACTGAAGAAAGAGAAGCTGTGCTATCACTGTATTTGCAACGCAGTCATCAATTGCCGTTCCAAGGAAAATTATCCTGTCCTTAAGAAGCCTTGAGTAGATATCGTAAGCCCGTTCTGTTCTGCCTGTCTGCTCAATTACAAATGGAATTATGCTCACATTATTCTCCTTTCTCTATAGCTGCCCTTGAAAGCAGGAGGTCTAAGACTTTTTGTTCATGCATGTTATTTCTGAGTCCTTCCAGCGAACCGTCTCTCTGCGCATATATCTTTATAAGGGATTCAGGCGTCATAGAAAGCTGCTGTGAAAGTTCAAGTATTTTTTCTTTAAGTTCCTCATCTGTTACGTTTACTCCTTCCTTTTCTCCGATAATAGAGAGAAGAATCATTGCCCTTACATTTTTTATGGCATCGGGCTTTAATTCGTCACGGAGTGCAGCTTCATCCTTGTCGGATTTCTTTAATGTCTTTGCCTCGTGAACCATTGCTGTTAGCTCCCTTTCAAGCATTGATTCGGGGATGTCAAAATTATGCGAACTCGTTAGGGATTCAAGTATCGCATTTTTTTGTATTTTTTGTGTCTGTTCTTTTTTTGCCTTTTCAATCCCTTCCTTTGCGCCTGCCTTCAGCGCATCGAGGTTTTCAAACCCGAGGTCTTTTGCGAGCTCGGCATCTATTGCAGGAAGGATTTTTTTCTTTACGGCCTTGACTGTATTTTTTATCAGGACTTTTTTCCCTGCAATAGCCTTTGCGTGGAAATCCTGAGGGAATTGCGCCTCAACCTCAACGATGTCGCCTGCCTTTTTGCCTGTGAGGCTCTCCGAAATTTCCTTTGGCAGGCCTGTGAAGCCTACCATAAAAACCTGATCTTTTGCAGTGGTTGTCTGGTCGTCGTATTTCATTTCATAGTCAATGGTTAATAAATCTCCGGTCTCTATCGCTTTGTCTGCAATTTCATAGGTGGCTTTGCCTTCCTGAAGCCTTTTTAATGCATTGTCAACATCTTCGTCAGAGACAATCACAGGAATATCTTTTGTTTTGATGCCTTCGTATCTCAGGTTTTCAATCTTCGGTCTTATCTCAAGGGTGAAAGACAGCGAAAGCGGATTATTGCGCTCGAAGTTTACTCCTCCCTCAATCTCAGGCCTTGTAACAGGCACGATAGCCGCTTCTTTTAATGCCCTGTCATAAAACTCCGGGATGACTTCTTCCAAAGCCTCTGCCTCAGCGCCCTTTCCAAAGTGTTTTTCAATAATATTCATGGGTGTTTTCCCGGGCCTGAACCCGGGAATCTTTGCCTTCTGCCGGGCTTTTTCAAGAGAGTTTTTAATCTTTTTTTCAATAGCCTCAGACGGTATCTCTATCCTGAGACGTTTCTTTGTCGGGTTGATATCTTCTACTGCTTTAAGCAAATAATCCTCCTTTGGCAAATCATGTAATCTATTTAATATAAAATAATATGGAAACTTAGTCAATTTAAGGGCAGGCAGCGACAATAAGTAATATATTTATTTTAACAGGATATCCAGCAACTCCTTGGAAGCATATAGTTTATTCCGCTGTTTTCCTGTGAGCTCCTGCAATATGCCGAGTTTTTCCATCTGCATGACACCTTTTTTAACGGAATTAAATTGGACACCCCATTTTTTGCTTAATGTAGAGGTTGCAACCACCGGACTGATAAACATTTCGTCAAGTAATTTATGCACAATCTCCGAAACTCGTGCTGTCTTATTGATAAGGTTTGTATATTTTCCGTAGAGTTCTAAAATTCGTTTTGCATTAGCCAGAGAATCAGTGGCCATATTAATAACACCTCGGAGGAAAAAATCTATCCATCCTTTCCAGTCTCCTTTTTGACTTACCGCAAGAAGTCTTCTGTAATATTCATCTCTGAATTTTTCAAAAAAATCTGAAAGATAAAGAAGCGGCTGTGTAAGAGAGCCCTTCTGATAAAGGAAAAACGTGATAAGCAGCCTTCCGATACGGCCGTTTCCATCGATGAATGGATGTATTGCCTCAAACTGGTAATGCATCAATGCTGCCTGGATTAAAATTGGCTCTTTCGCTTCGGAATTAATATATTTTTCCCAATCGCTTAAAGACTGATTCATTTCTTCAACAGGCGGCGGAACATACGTTGCCTCATTTAGAGTGCATCCCGGCGGGCCAATCCAGTTCTGGCTCCGGCGCAGTTCACCGGGCGTACCGTGTCCACCGCGAACATCTGTCATTAATATTTTATGCAGCTCACAGATCAGTCTGGTAGAGACAGGAAGCTTTTCAAGAAGCCCGATGCCATTTGTCATAGCTTGAACGTAATTGAATACTTCCTTAACATCCGCCTGCCTGATAATTTTCATTTCCGATGCCTCATAAAAGAAAAGATCACTAAGAGAAGATTGTGTGCCCTCTATCCTTGAGCTTGAAACAGCCTCACGGCGGATATATGGCGATATCAACAGATAAGGGTTCTTAAGCACTCTGCCTGTACCGGATAACTCTCCAAGCAACCTGTCAGCATCGGAAAGTAATTTTATTGTCTGGCTATCATATTCAAATACCGGCGGCAAAGGATTTGGAACAAAAGCGCAGTAGTCCCTTAGTGTTCTTATACACCGGCCGGATGTGGAGTTCTCAAAGTCTTTAGTTGCCAATTTGCCCTGCCCTTTGCCTTGATTTTCCTGCAATAACGATTTCTGTTATTGACAAAATAGCATATTTTGTGCAATAACGTCAAGTCTTATTGCACAAAACGCCAATATTGAGCAATAAGAGGTCTTAAGTGCTTGATGGCAGAGGGTTTACTACGGGTTGCTTTAGGTGAGGGTGTTGAGGAAGACATGGAAGTTGTGGGCTTTAATTCCGAAAGCAAAAAATCATGGAAGATAGCGCATGGTTTACGGGTCCAGTCGCCGCCGCTTGACTGCTGCCGATTGTTAGGCTCTCTATCTGCTTATTAAACTCTTTCTCAATGAACTCTAGTGTCCTGTCTCGGAAATAACTTTACACAATTTTGTCATTCCCGCTTGTCGGGAATCCTTCTTTTAAAAGGGGAAAGATTCTGGACAAGCCAGAATGACACTACACACAAGTGTAAAGAACTGTTACAGACAGGACACTATGTTGAATATATGTCTCGTGTAGAAGGAGATCACGTACTCAATCCTTGGTCGTCCAACATTATGTTTTATACTGCTGCGGCATTTGTTGTGATTATAGAAAGGAAATAAGGCACTGTCAAGCCATCTCACGGTTTCAGGCTATTTTCAGTTCTTTCCTGATTTTTTCAGTGAGCCATTGCCTTACCAATGTCTGATAAGGGATGCCCTTAAAAGTGGCGATTTTTTTGATGGACTGCAGATACAAGGGGTCGATTTTTATGGAAATATTCCTGAGGGTTCTTTTTCTTCTGCCTGATGTTATGTCCTTCCTGAGCGCATCATTAAGGCTGAGATCAATATCTTCATCTATAATATCCCTTAATACTCCGTGAGTATCATAATACTCTTCAATAGCAGGCTCTTTTTTTAATGCCTTTGTTTTCATAATGTCAGTGTTAATACAGCGTATTGCTTTAAGTCTTGAAAAGTCAATAGACCTACTCAATCCCATTCCCCTGAATCGCCCCGAGGGCAGGGCTTTTTTATACAGCGCTTGATTTACATGCCTCTAACCATACATGTATAATTCCCTCATGAACCTTTATCTTATTGACGGCAATTCCTATGTCTATCGCGCATTTTATGCGATTAAAGGGCTGACGAATTCCAAGGGCTTTCCAACAAACGCAATCTATGGGTTTACCACCACGCTGCTTAAAATCATAAGAGAGAAAAAGCCTGACGGTGTTGCTGTTTTTTTTGACACGCCTGAGCTGACTGAACGGCACAGGATTTTTAAGGAATATAAGGCGCAGAGGCCCGAGACTCCCGGAGAACTTGTACAGCAGTTGCCTCACATAAGGGAAATGATAGCTGCTTTTAATATCACTATTTTTGAGATGCCGGGATATGAGGCAGACGACCTAATCGGCACAATTGCAAAAGAAGCAGCAAAAAAGAGGTCAAATGTTTTTATAGTTACCGCTGATAAAGACATGCTCCAGCTTGTTGATGAGAATATAAAGATATACGACCCTGTGAAAGACCGCATACTTGATGTTGAATATGTAAAAGAAAAATTCGGGCTTGCCCCTGAGAGAGTCCCTGAATTTATGGCATTAACAGGAGACGCTGCTGACAACATCCCCGGCATTAAGGGCATTGGAGAAAAGACGGCAAAAGAACTGCTGACAACATTTAAGGGGCTTGATGAGCTGCTTTCTCACCCTGAGATGATAAAAAAGGAAAGGCTGCGGAGCCTTGTTTCCGAAAATGCCGATATTGCAAGGCTGAGCAAAAGGCTTGCAACAATAGACACATCCGTCCCTATGGATTTTGACCTGAAGGAATTCAGGCTGAAAGAACCGGATTGGTTAAGGCTTTTGTCTTTGTTCAGTGAATTTGAATTCACCAGCCTTAAGAAACTTGTGCCGGCAGTAATTGTTTCGGAAAAGAATTATGAGGCTGTGCTTTCTAAGGATAAACTTAAGGCGGTTGCAGCAGCCATTAAAGATGAGTTTGCGTTTGATGTTGAGGCAACAGGCAAAGATCCTATGGCTGACAGCATTGTCGGGTTCTCGGTTAGCGCTGAAAAGGAAACAGGGTACTATATTCCTCTACGGCATTCCTATTTAGGAGTGCCTGAACAGATTGGCATGAAGGAGACTATGGCTATAGTTGCGCCGATTTTTGAAAACCCCGATATAGCGAAGATAGGGCATAATCTTAAATATGACACCATGATGCTCAAACGGGAAGGGGTTGTTACAAAAGGCAGGCTTTACGACACAATGCTTGCATCATATCTTATAAATCCGAATAAACCCAATCACAGCCTTGAAGGTGTTGCCTTTGAGTATCTTTCCCGCAGGAAAAGGACATTTGCAGAGGTTCTGAATAAAAAGAAGTCATTTGCGGATGTCTTTGTCGAGGAAGCAACAAAGTATTCGGCAGAAGACGCTCTGCTTGCGTTTGAGCTTAAAGATATTTTATTTGAAAAGCTAAAAGAGGCTGGGCTTGAAGGCGTATATTTTGATATAGAGGCGCCTCTGATACCAGTGCTTTCAGATATGGAAGAGGCAGGGGTGAAAATAGATGTGGATAAGCTGAACGATATATCAAAAGAACTGGCAAGGGAGCTTGACTCTACACAGAGAAGGATTTTTTTCCTTTCAGGCGAGGAGTTCAATATAAACTCGCCAAAACAGCTTGCAAAGGTTCTATTCCACAGCCTTGGGCTTAAACCGGGCAAAAAAACAAAGACAGGCTTTTCAACAGATGTCAGCGTGCTTGAAGAGCTTGCGATGTCGCATGAGCTTCCGCGTGAGATCCTGAACTGGAGAAGCCTGAATAAGCTTAAAACAACCTATGTGGATGCCTTGCCCGCGCTCATAAATCCTAAAACAGGCCGTGTGCATACCTCATTTAACCAGACTGCCACAGCCACAGGGAGGCTGAGCAGCAGCAACCCGAATATGCAGAACATACCTATCAAAGGAGAATGGGGCAAGAGAATAAGGGAGACTTTTATCGCAGACAAAGGCAATCTCCTTCTGTCCGCTGATTACTCGCAGGTAGAACTCAGGATACTTGCACATCTAAGCAAAGACGAGGTCTTAATTGACGCATTCAGCAAGGGGATTGATGTTCATGCAAAAACAGCATCAGAGATATTCGGGGTGACGGTTGATAAAGTTACCGATGAAATGAGGCGCACCGCAAAGACAGTGAACTTCGGTGTCATCTATGGCATGTCGCCATTCGGCCTTTCAGAGGCGCTGTCCATACCGCATGAAGAAGCTAAAAAATACATAGAAAAATATTTTGAGAGGCATCCCGGCGTAAAACAATACATAGAGGCGACTCTGAGCGAGGTAAGGCAGAAAGGATATACAGTGACATTGGCGGGCAGACGAAGGCCGATACCTGAGATACGCAGCCAGAACTCAAACACAAGGGCACAGGCTGAAAGGCTGGCTGTAAACTCACCGATACAGGGCAGCGCAGCAGACATAATAAAAATAGCGATGATAAATATCAGGAAAAAACTAAAGGAAGGACATCTTGATGCAAGGATGATTCTGCAGGTACACGACGAACTTTTATTTGAAGCCCCTGAATCTGAACTTAACAGTGTAAGGGATATGATTAAAAGAGAGATGGAAGGCGCTGCAAAATTGCTGGTTCCTTTGAGGGTTGATATCGGCGCTGGAAGAAATTGGGCAGAAGCGCATTGATATTTTTGACAAATCTGCTACAATGTATTCTATGAGAGGAGGGAGCATGAAAAAGGGAACCAAGAATAAGAGCAAAAGCAAAAAAACCGTGAAACCATCAAAGAAAAAGGCAAATAAAACAGAAGGCAGAAAGCCTGCGAAAAAAACAGCGAAGAAGGCTGTCGCAAAAAGGAAGACAAAGGCAAAAAAGCCAATAAAATCAAAGAAGGAGATTAAAGAACAGAAAAAAACGGTCTCAAAAAAACCAGCGGTCAGAAAAGCAGAGAAAGAGAAAAAAACGGCCGTCAGGAAGAAAGCAACAGAAAAGGCAATAAAAAAAGAACCTAAAAAAATTGCCCTCCCGGCGAAAAAGATAGCGCACATACCGCATAGGACCATAGAAAAGATAGAAAAGGAAGTTAGGGTCTTTGTCTCCCCACCAGAATACAGCGTTGCAGTTACAGCGGAAAAAGCACTTCCTGCCGAATATGGCGAGGACAGGATTACATTAATGACAGTTGACCCGTGGAAACTTTTTGCCTACTGGGAAATAAAGGAAAATACACTATCAAAGATTAAGGGAACACTTGTTTTAAGAGTCTATGATATTACAGGGGTCTATTTTGACGGTAAAAATGCCAATGTGGTTTTTGACGTTCCTGTTCACGGAAGAATAGGAGACAGCTATATAGGGGTGGGGCCTGATAAGGTATTTATAGTTGACATAGGCGCTGTTTCAAAGGCAGGGGATTTTGTTGCAATAGCGAGGTCAAATCAGGCATCAACGCCGGCACTGAAAGTCGCCAAAGAAGAAGGCGCTCTGCCGCAGGAAATATACGAAGTCGGCCCTGTAACAGGTTATTTTTAATTCAATTGTTCCACGTGGAACAATTTTCCTTTGCGACGCTCAACAAATCCGGCGCCATCTACGTGCGCTCCTTGCGCCACGACAGGCACAATCCATACAACCAATAACACAACTACCGCTAAAATTTTCACAATTCTTTTTATCATTATATGTTTAACGATTTAATCAGCAGTGCGGTTTTTTGCATCTGCTGAATTTATTTGTTAGCTCATCTATTATTGAAAAGTCCCGCCACTCTCCACATACATTGCAACTTGGCTTTTTCTCACATCATCAGCATTGAAGATGATGTCCGACAACAACATAGTACGTTGGGGTAGCCAGCTTTGAAAGAAACCGGATACGAACTACAACCAGATCAGATCGATTACAGGGGTGCTTTTCTATAGATAATTCATGAAGGTTTCCTGAAGGAGGTTCGTCATAGTCCAACCCACCAATGAAGTCTGCTCGATTCGATAAATTCTTTTGAAGAATGAGTTCAAGCAATAACGGTTTAAATTTTTGGTTACCTAACTCTGCGACTGCGTAAGAATGAGCGATCTTCGCAAGCATTAGACAAAACTCTTTCACATGAGCTTTAGCTTCAGGCATCACGGAGTGGACCCCAAGTTCAGCAATCAAATCATCCATATGATCAAAAAATCCATGGCTTGCGGAAGCTCCTCTTATCCACAATCTTTCAGTTACCGCCCCCCTGTTTCCCAATGTCTTATGACCAGATAGTAAGTCAGGCATTAAAAAATATGGAAACATTACTAAAAAAGGATAATCCTCCCGGCGCACTGGAACTTCAGTCCAGTTATCTCCTGGTTTGTGCTTAACCTTCAGAGGAAGAGTGGCAGGACGTTTCTTCTTTCTCCGGCTTGGAAGGTCGTAAAGCATCCGAAGAGGTCCAAACATTGTGCGTAAACATGTATGTTCAAAAGCGCTGCTCAGTCCTGCACATATATTGCAACTCGATTTAGGGAGCACCATCCGTCCTCCAAAAGCGAATGGGATAATATGTTCGTCACTTAAATTGTTGGTACTTCCGCAATAAATGCAGCGCCCAACTGCATCGTAGGTCTTAGCCGGATGATCTGGAAGAAAATCTTTCAGCATTTGTGATTGTATCATTTCCATGGATCGTTATCTAATGCCATAATGGCGTCTTTACAAAAACCTGGAGAGAACTCTACTTATGATTCCTTAAGCTAACAATTAATATCCGAGCCTTCGCCTTTTTCCGATAATCTGAAACAATATAGCACAAAGTCCGCTATAAGTACGTAGGGAATAACGGTCAGATTGAGCGCTTTGTTAGACCTGTTGATTGTCGTGCTATTTTTACCAAACTACGCAGCGCTTCATTAACCGATGCATCATCCGGAAACGCTTCTGCCACATCAGGGCTGAGAAGAACAAGATTCGTTCCTTTTTTGTATTCCTCAAAGTATTTGCCTCTTATTCCTTTTCCTAAATCTTCACGCTTATACTCTTTACGCATTTCTTCACGCTTAACCATCTTCATATATTTTCCTTTCTTGTCTTGTTGCGCATCTTGCGCTTATTATTCTTGTTTTGCCTTGCCGTTCCGTATGAATAACAACCAATAATTGTTCCACGTGGAACAATTTATACCGGCGGCTCAAAACGGCTCTTTACAAAGTCTTCTATTATCCGCTGCGCAGAAGCGCTTATTGACGTAAACCTTATTCCGTATTGATGAATATTCCCGGCGGGTTTTTTAAGTATGCGGACGACCTCTCCTGTAACAGAGATGGAAAGCGTGCCGGGCAGAAGAAAAGAACAATTGACAATATCTCTTATATTAAGAGGCTGCTCAGACTCAATAAGTATGCCGGTAGAGCTTATATTAATAGCGCTGGCAGTAAGCTTAATGTTCCCCATTTCTCCCGCAACTGTTGCTTTCACCGGCATCCTGTAAGCCTTCCTGGTCTGGACGTCAAGAAGGGAGGCAATTTTACTGAAGAATAAAGCAGAATTAATTGGCTTTGTGATGTAGGTATCAGCACCGCATTGCTCGGCTCGTTTAATATCCGTTTCTTTAGGCTCTGTTGCTATAAGAATCTTTACAAGGTTAGGGTCAGGCTCTTTGCGCAGCAGGGAGCAGAGCTCGCCGCCCGGCATGTCGGGCATATCAAGGTCAATTATGATTAAATCTGCCTTTTCGCTTTTGTGTATAGAAAGAATTTCCTGAGAGGATGATGCCGTAAGTATCTGGGTGTTGGCTCTGCTTAAGATATTTTCCCCTGACACAAGATGCTTTAGGGAGTCGGCTATGAGTATCTTTTTCAAATATTCCTCCTTGCCGCAAACAGAGATAGGGAATAAAAGATGCTGTTATTATAGCACTATTTGCATGTGTTAAGAGGGGACAACCTTTTCGCTTATTTAATTTATGATAAGCAGGCAACCCTGCTTATCAGGGGCTTTTGACAAAACCAGCGCAAGTAAAGTACAATTGTAATTGAGAATCAATCTCAACATAAAAAAGAAAGCTGAGGGATTATGCGCGCAGGCAAAAAAATTGTCCTTGTAGGAAACCCGAATGTCGGCAAGAGCGTGATGTTCGGGCTCCTGACAAATAAATATGTGACTGTATCAAATTATCCGGGCACAACAGTGGAAGTTTCCTACGGAGACATGGCAATTGACAATAAAGGCTATCTTGTTGTCGATACTCCGGGAGTAAACAGCCTGGTTCCGATGAGCGAGGATGAAAAAGTTACGCGGGATATTTTCTTGCAGGAAGAGCCGTTAGCTGTAGTGCAGGTTGCCGACACAAAAAATTTAAAGCGGTCACTGCTTATAACCCTGCAGATAGCGGAGATGGAACTGCCTGTGATTCTTGTTCTTAATATGGAGGATGAGGCAAGGGACAGGGGGATAGTTGTAGATATTAATCACCTTAAAACGCTGATAGGTGCTGAGGTAATAAGCGCTATAGCGCCGCAGAGAAAAGGCTTAAAGGAGATTAAATCCGCTATCCCGCACGCCGTAAAACCTTGCATTAAGGTCAGATACGAAGATGTAATAGAAGAATACATTGAAAAGATATCATCACTGCTGCCTCAGATCAGCATCTCAAAAAGAGCGTTATCCATAATGATACTCTCAGGCGATGAGAGCCTTAAAAAATGGCTGATTGTAAATCTTAAAGCAGAAGTTATAAAAGAGATAGAAGCCCTTAGAGATGAATGCCAGTTAAAGGCAAGAGAGCCTTTGAGTCTTTTGATAAACAAGCAGCGCCTTGATGTGGCAGAGGAAATAGCGGACAAAGTCCTAAAAAAAATCCCGGCAGAAGGCGGAAAGCTGTTACCTTTCATCGGCAGAATAAGTATGCATCCTCTATGGGGTATTCCTCTCTTGCTGATTGTGCTTTACGGACTATATCAGTTTGTAGGTGTTTTGGGCGCAGGGACTCTCGTTGATTTTTTTGAGGATACAATATTCGGCAAATACCTTAACCCGATGGCAACAAAGGTTGTTCAGACAATAGCTCCGGCGGGTCTTATTCAGGAATTGCTTGTAGGAGAATATGGACTAATAACAGTTGCCCTAACCTATGCCATAGCCATCATCCTGCCTATTACTGCGACTTTTTTCATTGCCTTTGCAATCCTTGAGGACAGCGGGTATCTGCCGAGGCTTGCAATAATGAGCAACAGGATATTCAATCTGATGGGACTTAATGGAAAGGCTGTACTGCCGATGGTTTTGGGACTTGGCTGCGGTACGATGGCAGTTATGACATCAAGGATACTCGAGACAAAAAAAGAACGGCTGATAATAACATTTCTCCTTGCGCTTGCTGTGCCCTGCTCTGCGCAGCTTGGAGTGATACTTGGAATGCTCGGAGCTTTATCTTTTAAGGCAACACTTGTCTGGGCAGGGACTATTTTATTGACCCTTCTTTTTTCAGGATACCTTGCATCAAAGGTTATAAAAGGAGAAAAGACAGAATTCTTCCTTGAAATCCCTCCGATAAGAAGGCCTAATATTACAAATATCCTTGTAAAGACAGCGGGTAGAATTGAATGGTATCTGAAGGAAGCGGTGCCGCTTTTTATACTCGGGACGTTAATACTGTTTGTTCTTCACAAGCTTAATCTCCTGCGTGTGCTTGAGACAATAGCTTCTCCTGTAGTTGTAAATCTTTTGGGACTTCCTGAAAAGACAACAGAATCGTTTATCCTTGGTTTTCTGAGAAGGGATTATGGCGCTGCGGGGCTTTTTGCAATGGCGGAAAAGGGGATGCTGACGCCTGTTCAGTCTGTTGTAAGCCTTGTTACCATCACTCTCTTTATCCCATGCCTTGCAAATTTCTTTATGATTGTTAAGGAACGCGGAATGAGGACTGCGATCGGGATCGTTGCGGTTGTCTTCCCATTTGCATTCCTTGGCGGAGGCTTGCTCAACTGGATATTAAAGGCATTTAATGTGACGTTCTAAGCAATGAAGCAGATGGAAGAGAAGATTTTCAGAGAATTTCTTGAGAAAAAAGGGTGTAAACTCACAAAAGAGCGTGCAGCTATCCTAAGAGAGGTATTTTCCAATCACGGCCATTTTGATCCCGAAGACCTTTTCTTTAAAATCAGAGACAAGGGGATGAAGGCATCAAGGGCTTCCATTTACAGAACGCTTCAGCTTCTTCTTGAATGCGGGCTTGTAGAACAGGTGGAAAGGGTTGATAAACATGCTCATTACGAGCATACCTTTGGCCACGACCATCACGACCATCTTATATGCCTGAGATGCGGAAAGGTAATACAGCTTTTTTCAGAGAAGCTTGAAAAGCTGCAGGAGCAGCTATGTAAAAAAGAAAATTTCCGATGTGTCAGCCACACCCTTGAGATGAGAGGGTATTGTGAGAAGTGCGGCTCTAAGGGAATAAAATAAAAAAGCCCCGATATTATCGGGGCTTTTCTTTTTAATCTGGCAGCGACCTACTTTCCCATGACCTCGCGGTCAAAGTATCATCGGCCCTGGAGGACTTAACTACCGTGTTCGAGATGGGAACGGGTGTTGCCCCTCCGGTAACGCTACCAGAAAGTTTATTTCTGAGAAGCGGTAATACTTTAACACTTAAAAATAGAAAAAATCAAGTGGAGGTGAACGGGATCGAACCGATGACCTCCTGGTTGCAAACCAGGCGCTCTCCCAGCTGAGCTACACCCCCTATGGTGGGCCTAGGTGGAATCGAACCATCGACCTCGCGCTTATCAGGCGCGCGCTCTAACCATCTGAGCTATAGGCCCAAATAAAACCACCGTATTGGCCTGAAATAATTTTAAAAGAGCAAAACCAGAGTGATTAAAATAACCTAAATTGTCAGTTAGTGTCAAGTTTATCGCTTATGATAATATTGATGTTTTTTGCTGCAACGGGGTAAACTTAATCTCTATGAAAAAGAAACTGCATGACATTATAGAGAGAGCAGTTAAACGGTTTGGCATCTCCATTCCGGAGATAGTTATAGAATTGCCAAAGGAAGAGTCATTCGGCGACCTTGCGACTCCTGTTGCAATGTCTTTGTCAAAAATCCTTAAAAAACCGCCGAGGAAAATAGCAGAAGATATTGTAGCCGCAATCACTGAAAAAGATATTTTTGAGAAAGTAGAGATTGCAGGGCCAGGATTTATCAATTTTACCTTCTCAAAACCGTATATTTACTCAGAGTTGAAAAGCCTGATAAATGACCGCTCCGGGTTTTTGAGAGCTGATATTGGAAAAGGTAAGAGAATTCAGATTGAATTCGTCAGCGCAAATCCCACAGGGCCCCTGCACCTCGGACACGGAAGAGGCGCGGCTGTCGGCTCTGCATTGTCAAATCTGCTGAGCGCTGCAGGCTATAAAGTGGAAAAGGAATTCTATGTAAATGATGCGGGAAGACAGGTGAAACTGCTCGGGCTTTCAGTATTTGCACGATACAACCAACTGCTCGGCATAGATTATCCTTCTCCTGACGACGGCTATAAGGGTTTTTACATTGAAGACATTGCAAACACAGTAATAAGGGATTACGGCAATAAATATGCAGAGGCATCCATTGAAGAGGCAGGAGAATTTTTTACGGATTTTTCTTACAGGCTAATGCTCGAGAGCATAAAGCAGGACTTAAAGGAATTCGGCATTACTTTTGACACATGGCAGAGCGAGCGGGAGCTTTATGAAAGAGGAGAGGTAGTGCAGTCTATAAATGACCTGAAAGAGCGTGATTATATCTATGAAGAAGACGGCGCAGTGTGGTTCAGGTCAACCGCATTCGGAGATGACAAAGACAGGGTCGTGATTAAAAAGGACGGAGAGTATACTTATTTTGCGCCTGACATTGCATACCACAGGAATAAGGTAGAGAAGGAATTTGATGAGCTTATAGACATTTGGGGCGCTGACCATCACGGATACATTCCAAGGATGCAGGCAGTGATTCAGGCGCTCGGTTATCCAAAGGAAAGCCTTAAGATTTTGCTTGTTCAGATGGTTTCGCTGCTTAGAGGCGGCAAGCCTGTTCAAATGTCAAAGAGGGCAGGGGAATTTGTGACATTGAAAGAAGTAATTGACGAGGTTGGCGCAGATACGACAAAGTTCATATTCCTTACGCGGCGTCCTGACAGCCATCTGGAGTTTGACCTTGAAGTTGCAAAGGCACAGTCAGCGGAAAATCCTGTTTTTTATGTGCAGTATGCAAATGCGCGCATAAACAGCATATTCTCACACGCAAAGGAGCAGGGGATAAATATTGAAAAACCTGATGATGCGGATCTTAGCCTTTTATCTCTTCCTGAGGAGATAAGGATAATAAAGAAGCTGCTTGCATATCAGATGATATTTGAAGGCGCTGTCATCGCGCATGAGCCGCACAGGATAACATTTTATCTTCAGGAGCTTGCAGGGATGTTTCACCCTTATTATCACAGACATAAGGTGGTAACAGATGATGCCGCCATTACGAAGGCAAGGCTTGCTTTATGCGAGGCAGTAAGGATTGTCCTGAAAGACGGATTTGAGATTCTGGGACTCAGCGCTCCTGAAAGGATGTAAAAGACCCTTCAGGAGGCTGGGGCTGGATTAAGGCAAGATTCACGGGTCTGTCAGAATAGGGGCTGAAGTCTCCACGAAGTGGAGCGGATAACCCCGCATTAAAACTTGTAAGAGGCTGCTATATAGCACTAACACCTGCACTTTTGCAAAGGTAGTTTAAGATTGCCTTAATCCAGCCCCAGCCTCCTATCACATTTTATCCATCCGTACCTCTCTTGGCAGGCATGTGCGCCTCAAAACCTCTACGAACCGATGAGTTTTAAAATTTGGCTATGAAATGTCTTTTTGTAAACAACAACTGCGGTTTTAATTTGTCTTTGCTGTAATTCTGGCAACCTGAATGACTGTTTTTTTAGAAGCGCTGCTTTTGATTTTTCTGAAATGTCTTAAAAGCTTGATTTCATCGGATGGCAAATAAGGCACTGGCTTTTCAGCAACCATTGATGGCTTTTCACCTTCAAAGAAATAAGAGACAGGCACATTTAGGGTATCTGCAACCGTCTGGATGTTTTCCACATTGAGTTTATTCGTCCCATTCTCATACCTTTGAACTTGTTGATATGTAACGCCCAATATTTCAGCAAGGCTTTCCTGTGAAATCCCGAGTTCCCTCCTCCGCCCTTTAATCTTCTCACCAATCACCCTGCTCGTTTTTAGCTTCTTTTTATACATAAACCACTATAACAACCCTCACCTTCTGCTTACTACAATGTTTTAGATTGTAATAATTTTCCTTGACAATACAATGTAAAAAGTGTATAAATTATGGAAAAGTTAATCCAGAGGGGGAAGGAGGTATTACAAAATAAACAGTTTTTATTTCAAACACTCTTAAAAGAAGGAGGAAACTATGAAGAAACTGATGTTGGTTATTATGGTCTTAATGTTATCTGTAATGGGCAGCGCGGTATATGCAGGCCAATTCGGCCCACCGGAGCCTGCGGCAAAAGAGGGAAAGACAGCACTGGGAATTGGCTATTTCCATTATTCTGCTAAAAGCAAACCAAAAGATACAGTGAACTGGGAGGAAGGCAAGAGCACGCAAAATCAGGCATATCTCCAATTAGGCTATGGCTTTACAAAGAACTGGGAGGCATATTTTAGAGTCGGAGGAGCAGATACAAAAACTAAAGAGGCTTTTCTTACCAGCGCTGATGATCCAAACGCTGCCGGCTTCAAGTCTGACTTCAAAGATGGTTATAAACCCTTTGGCACAATAGGGGTTAAGGGTGTCTTTAATGTTACCCCATCTTTTGGCATAGGCCCATTCCTTCAGGCAAGCCTTTCTTCAAGCTATAAAGATAGCACTTCTGGAACATATTTAGGTGTTCCTATGACTCAAGAGATGAAAGTAAAAAAGCCGAGGGAGATTAACCTCGGAGTGGGACTTCAGGGCAAGATTGGAGATGTAATTATTTACGGCGGTCCGGTCGCCTACTGGACAAGGGCAAAGGTAGAAATATCTGCAACGGCTTTAGGTATAACAGCAACAGCCTCAACCACCTACAAAGAGAAAAACAACATCGGCGGTTTTGCAGGAGTAAGAGTGCCGCTCAGCAAAGGGCTTAGCCTTGAGGTTGAGGGACAGATGAAAAGCAGGTTTTCTATGGGCGGGGCTTTAACTTATTCGTTTTAATAAGTATTCCTCTGAAAGGAAGGACTCGATTGAGTCCTCCCTTTTCTCTAATGGAGGATTTTATGAGGAGAATTGTTTTTCTATTGCTTATCTTTCTGCTTTCTGCCTGCGGCAGTCCGCAGGTCTATAAAGATGTCTTTAACACAGACAGCGGACCGAATGTGAGGACATTTAATGCATCTGTTGAAAACTGTTATCTTGCGGCTAAAAGGGCTGTGTTGAGCCAGAACTTCAGGATTGAAAAAGAAGATTTGCAGGCAAAATCATTTACAGCAGCAAGATACTTTGAAGACGGCAAAGACAGCATTGTCCTTACTGCTAATGCAAATATCATAGCAGCAGGCAAGGATAAGGCTACCATTTATGTCAGTGCAGTTCAGCATGTTGAAAAAGTCAGAACAAAAACCGACCGAACTTTTTTTGGACTAATCCCTGTTGGAAGCGAAGCCACAAAGGTTAAACAGGAAGAAAGAACTGTTGAAGACGCCGAGTTCTACAAAAAGTTCTTTGATGCGGTGGAGAAGGAGATAAAGGCGTTATCCCCGTAAAAGATGAACAAAAGGCAAGGGGAAGTTACAAATCGTTAAATTCTTCTACTGTGAGACCTGCTTGTCGTATCAATTTACGAAGCAAGCCGGGGCCAAGTTCACTGTGCTGGGGGATGGATAATGTCCATTGGTAGCCGTGTTTTGTCAGCATCACATGAGAGCCTTTCTGACGGACAACCGTCCACCCTGCTCTTTGGAATTTGTGTACAGCTTCAGCGCCAGAGCAGAGTTTTAGTTCTTTGCCCATTACACAGCGACTTCAACGAGATGAGCACGATCAAGGGACTGTTTGGATTCCATCACTTCAAGCCATCCTTCAATGGCTTCTTTGATATTGGCGATGGCTTCTTCGTAAGTCTTCCCTTGAGAAAGACAACCCGGAAGAGCAGGAACCTCTGCTACATAATACCCTTTCTCATCCTGTTCAATTATTACATGAAGTTTCATATTGCCCCCCTTTTTAGTAAATCGCTGATTGAAATTTATCATAACAACATCTTTCTGTCAAATTTTTTAAACACACATAGGCTATCAGCCTTCAAAGCTTTATTTTCAAAGGGGAGAAGAAAATGAAAAGATTAAAATTTATGGTTGTAACAATGGTGTTTTTCATTGTTTTCATGGGACTGACATTTATCAGCACGGCTATCTCCGAAGAGACTGTCACAGACCCGAAAGCCCTTGAAGGAAGATGGGAAGGAAGTGCAAGTAACTTAGACAGCGATTGGACAAGCCAGTATGCTGAGGAAATATTTTTTGTAGACCCGGTAAAAAAGATAGTTATACACAGGGGACTCTGTAGTAATTGTGACAGTCAACAATGGTATTCTACCGCAGGTAGATTCATTGACGAAAAGGGGAAGATAGGGTTTTCATCGCCAGAAAGAACTGGCTGGAGCGGAATAACATTTGAGCTAAAAGGAAACAGGCTTAGCGGATTTGCAAGAAGAACCACTGAAACAGGCAGCACATGGCGGTTTGACTACTCGTTAAAAAGAGTTAGTGAGAGCAAACGAGTCTTTGAGCCAAAGGAATTAATCGGTCAGTGGGTATGGGTATCAGGAAGCAGTTGGTGGGAGCTTACTATTACAGATGTTGATTCTCAGAATAAGACTTTTAAAGGAAAATTCTTGATAGGTAAAAACAAAAATGAACATGAATTGTCAAATGCAAAAGTGATAACAGAAGGTGATAAATTGAAAATTGATTTTAAGACGGTAAATGATACCCTTCATTATCAGTTGACCTTTTATCCAAATTTTGGTGAATATCCTCCGGTTTTGTGGGGCAAGCGGGAGAGCTTGGATGGCAATGTTTTATATCCCATGTTCAGGAAAAAGGAGAAGAAAGACTGAAAATCATATAGAAATTTCACAGAACACGCATTCATGGGAAGGTGTGAGATGAAAAAGATAGTTTTGATAGGATTGATGGTTTTAGCCCTGGTTTCTTACGCCGCCGCTCAATCTCAGTTAGATGCCATTAAAAAAACGGTTCCACTCCCGGATGATATAATGTTGTTGCGCCAAACGATGCAAATCTCCGTAAAACTTTTTCAGCTCACATGCCTGCCCAAAAATGGGTGAACGGCATCTTCCGTGTTAAAATATCAGGATGTCAGGCAGAGAGCTTATAATTGAGGGCGCGCGGCAGAACAACCTCAAAAACATCACGCTCCATCTTCCGCATGACAAGGTCATTGCAGTAACCGGAGTTTCAGGCTCAGGCAAATCATCTCTTGCATTTGACACAATCTTTGCAGAAGGACAGTGGAGGTTTATAGAATCTCTTTCAACTTATGCGCGGCTTTTCCTTGAAAAACTTGACAGGCCTGATGTTGATGCAATCCACAATATACGGCCTGCCATAGCCCTTGAGCAAAAAAATCCTGTAAAAGGCTCACGCTCAACAGTAGGAACGCTCACGGAAATCTATGACCTCCTGAGGCTTCTTTATTCAAAAATATCAACTCCGTTCTGCCTTCAGTGCGGAAAGGAGATAAGGAAATGGGATACCTCTGAGGTGATAAAAGAATTAGCTGAAAGATACACGGGAAGCAAGGCAATAATCATCTTCAATTCTTCTGAATCGCTTGAAACCCTCAAACAAAGGGGTTTTCACAGGGCATGGGTTGAGAATGAAATCATCGACATTTCTGATTTTAACTCTAAACTCTCAACTCTGAACTCTCAATCTTTTTCAATTGTCCTTGACAGGCTTGTAATAAAAGATGAGCCGAGGCTTTCGGATTCCATAGAGATGGCATGGAGAGAGGGAAACGAAAAAGTGGTGATTGTAATCCTGCAGGATGCTGAAAAAATCACCCTGCGTTTTTCAGGAGAGAATGTGTGCGATGAGTGCAATATCTCTCTTCCTGAGCCTTCGCCTCTGCTTTTCTCCTTTAATCATCCTATTGGCGCATGTCCTGAATGCAAGGGGTTCGGGAATATCCTTGTTTACGATGAAGAACTTATAATTCCGGATAAATATCTTTCCCTTTCAGAAGGCGCCATAGGTATATGGGAAAAGTCAGGATATAAATGGTGGAAAAAGCAGATGATTGCAGGGGCCAAGAAATCGCGCATTGATATAAAGAAACCTTTCAATGAACTTTCTAAAGAAGACAGGGACAAACTCTTTAAGGGCACAGCGGCTTTTTACGGCATAAACGATTTTTTTGAGGAGCTTGAGGCAAAAAGATATAAACTGCATGTAAGGGTATTTCTGAGCAGGCACAGGAAGGCTGCTGTATGCCATGCCTGCAAGGACAAAAGGCTAAAAAAGGAATCGCTTGCGTATAAGATTTCCGGTCTTGATATTGCCGAGGTATGCGAACTCCCTGTCTCAGGGCTTATAAAGTTTTTCATGGATGCTGATATATCGCTGTTTAAGAGAAACCTTGCAAAAGAACTCCTTAGACAGATAAGCCTCAAACTTCAATTCCTCAGCAGAGTCGGCCTTGATTATCTGAGTCTCAGCAGGCAGGGCAAAACGCTTTCAGGAGGAGAATATCAGCGGGTAAATCTTTCAAACCAGCTTAGCTCGCTGCTGACAGGAACGCTTTATGTGCTTGACGAACCGACAGTCGGACTTCACCCAAGGGACACAGAGAGAATTGCAAAGATAATGTCGGAACTTTCAGGAATAGGAAATACGATAATCGTCGTTGAACATGACAAAGATATTATCAAAACCGCTGACTGGGTAGTGGAGCTTGGTCCCGGAGGCGGGCGCAATGGGGGAGCGGTTGTATTTTCAGGGACAATGGAAAAGTTTTTAAAGACCGATACATCAACTGCAAAATATGTAAGAGGCGAAGAGGCAGAGATAGAGGGATTCGGTGACACAAGAAGAATTTCGCCGAGAAATTATTTAGCGCTGACAGGCGCTGCCGGCAATAACCTTAAGTCTGTTGAGTTCAAAATTCCGGCAGGGACTCTTACAGCAGTAACCGGAGTTTCAGGCTCAGGAAAGAGCAGTCTTGTGGTTGAGACATTTTACAGGGCATTAGCAAGGCATTTTAAGGTTGAGCCTGATGCGCCTCTTCCATATAAAGATATTCTGGGAATGGAACATATCAGAAACGTAAAACTTATAGACCAGACTCCGATAGGCAAAAGCCCGCGTTCAAATGTGCTTACCTATCTTAAGATGTTTGACCCTATACGCAGACTTTTTTCAGAACAGCATGAGGCAAAGGCACACGGATACGGCCCGGGCTTTTTTTCGTTTAATGTAACTGGCGGCAGGTGTGAGACATGCAGGGGCGAAGGGTATCAGAAGATGGAGATGTATTTTTTTGAAGACCTTTATGTAACATGCGAAGAGTGCGGAGGGAAGAGATATAAGCCTGAGGTTTTGAGGATTTCATACAAAGGCAAAAATGTAAATGATATCCTGAATATGACGGTTGATGAGGCTTTGGATTTCTTTTCTGATACTCCGCAGGTAACAGGCAGACTGTCATTAATGAAAGACATCGGGCTCGGTTATCTCAGGCTTGGCCAGCCTGCAACAACATTTTCAGGAGGCGAGTCACAGAGGATAAAGATATGCGCAGAACTTACCCCCCCCTCTCGCCCCCCCTTATCAAGGGGGGGATGGGGGGGTAGGGGCTGTTTATATATCCTTGACGAGCCTACAGTCGGGCTTCATTTCACGGACGTAAAGGCTTTGCTTCGCGTGCTTCAGAGGCTCGTTGATACAGGCAATACCGTGCTGGTTATAGAGCACAACCTTGATGTCATCAGGGAAGCAGACTGGATTATTGATTTGGGGCCAGAGGGCGGAGAAAGGGGAGGCAGGATAATATTTGAAGGAAAACCCGAGGAGATAATTAAGTGCAAAACATCATATACCGGGAAATATCTGAAGGAGTACGTGCGATAACTGATTGAAAAATAAGAAACGATTAAAGTATTCTTAACAAAACATGAAAAAAATAATTGTTTTTCTGCTGCTGGCATTAGTTATCATTACCGGCTGTAAGGGAAAGCAGGCTCAGACAGAGCAGGCAGTTGTAAAAGGCAATTCTGATGAACCTGCATACGGCGATGCGCTGATAGTCGGCTCCATCGGAGAGCCGAGCAATCTGATATACATGCTTGCAAGCGACAGCGCTTCCCATGATATTGCAGGGTTAATGTTCAACGGGCTTGTAAAATACCACACTGACCTCAGCGTTATCGGGGACCTCGCAGAATCATGGGATATTTCCAAGGACGGGCTTGTCATAACATTCCATCTGAGAAAAGGCGTGAAATGGGCTGACGGCGCTGCATTCACGGCAGACGATGTAAAATTCGGGTACGATACGATTGTTAACGAAAAAACACCCACCGCATATAAAGAAGATTTTTTACAGGTAAAAAAAGCAGAGGTTGTTGATAAATACACATTCAGGGTCACATATGAAAAACCATTTGCGCCTGCGCTCACGTCATGGAGCGGCATTGTTGTTCTTCCTAAGCACCTGCTTGAAGGAAAGGATATAACAAAGGTTGAATTCGGAAGAAACCCCATAGGCCTCGGGCCGTACAAACTCAAAAAATGGACTCCGGGACAGGAGCTGATTCTTGATTCTTACAGGGAGTATTTTGGAGGCAGGCCTTACATAGACAGATATGTTTACAGATTAATCCCCGACCTTGCTACAATGTTTCTTGAGCTTAAGGCAGGCAGCATAGACATGATGGGGCTGACGCCAATACAATATACAAAGCAGACGAACACGGATTTTTTCAAAAACAACTTTCAGAAATTCCGCTACCCGGTTTTCGCATACACCTATATGGGATTCAATCTTAAACATCCGTTTTTTCAGGATAAGCGTGTAAGACAGGCAATAGCCTATGCAATAGACAAGAGCGAGATTATTGATGTTGTTCTGTTCGGGCTTGGAAGCCCTGCAACAGGGCCTTATGTCCCGAATACATGGCCATACAATCCGAATGTAAAAAAATATGAATACAATCCTGAAAAGGCAAAAGAGCTTCTTAAAGAGGCAGGATGGGAAGATACTGACGGCGATGGATTGCTGGATAAGGACGGAATGCCATTCAGGTTCACGATCTTCACCAATATGGGCAATACTCTTAGGAAAAATGCCGCAACGATTATCCAGTGGAGGCTTGCAAAGATAGGGATAAAGGTTGAGATACGGGCGCTTGAATGGTCAACCTTTATTAATGAATTTATAGACAAGAGGCGTTTTGAGGCTGTTATCCTTGGCTGGCAGATAGGGCTTGACCCTGACCAGTACGACATCTGGCATTCATCCAAGACAAAAGAAAAGGAATTTAATTTCATAAGCTACAGCAATCCTGAAGTTGATGAGCTCCTTGAAAAAGGCCGAAGGACATTTAATATAGAAGAAAGGAAAAAGGCATATTTCAGGATTCAGGAGATACTCGCGGAAGAACTCCCGTATCTTTTTTTATATGTGCCTGATGCAACACCGGTTGTTAATGCGAGGTTTAAAGGAATAAAGCCTGCCCCCATCGGCATAACCTATAATCTTCCGAAATGGTATGTGCCGCAAAAAATGCAAAAGCATATGGTGGAGCAATAGATGAAGAAATATAGCTTATTTTTTAACCCCCTCCCTTTAATCCCCTCCCGCCAGGTGAGGGGAAGATATTCGTCTGTTAATAAAATAGTTTCCCTCCCCATTGATGGGGGAGGGTTAGGGTGGGGGTGAAATGTGTTGACTTATTTGATAAAACGGCTGTTTGAGATGATTCCCACACTCGTAGGGATAACTTTAATCTCGTTCTTTATCATCCACCTTGCTCCCGGAAAACCTACTGACATTCTCACGGAATTAAATCCGAAGATAACGCCTGAGGCAAGGGAAAGACTTGAAAAACTCTATAATCTTGACAAGCCGGTGATAGTCCAGTACGGCCTGTGGCTGAAAAGAATTGTAAAACTTGATTTTGGCGAATCATTTTCAACTGACAGAAGGCCTGTTATGCAGAAGATATGGGACAAGAAACAGTCCTTGCTTGACAGAAGACTCTTCATAACATTGATGATAAATCTGATAACATTTGCAATCATCCTTATTATCGCCATACCGATAGGCGTATCATCGGCAACCCATCAGAATTCTCTTTATGACAAGTTAATGACAATGACTGTTTTCATCGGGTTTGCAATGCCGTCATTCTGGTTTGCGCTTCTTTTAATGATGTTCTTCGGGGTATATCTCGGCTGGCTTCCGATTTCCGGTCTGAAATCTCTGAATTACGATGCACTGCCTTTGTTAGGCAAGATATGGGACAGAGCAAGTCATCTCATCCTCCCTGTTTTTATCTCGGCATTCGGCGGTCTTGCAGCAGATTCAAGATTCATGAGGAGCAGTATGCTTGAAGTTATAAGGCAGGATTATGTCACAGTGGCAAGGGCAAAAGGTCTGCCTGAAAAAAAGGTTATCTACAAACATGCGCTCAGGAATGCCCTGCTTCCGCTTATTACTTTGATTGGTTTATCTATCCCCGGGCTTATAGGCGGAAGTGTAATTTTAGAGAGTGTTTTTGGCATTCCGGGCATGGGGCAGTTGTTTTTCATGAGCGTTATGACAAGGGATTATCCGATGGTAATGTGTATTCTAACAATCGGAGGCATGCTGACACTGTTAGGAAATCTGCTTGCTGATATCGGTTATATGCTTGCAGATCCGAGGATAAGGGCAAAGCAATGAAAGGGCATTCTTTAAAAAATGTTTTCTGGAGGAGGTTCAGGAAAAACAGGCTTGCAGCAGCCGGAGGGGTTGTTGTGGTTCTGATGTTTTTTGTTGCTGTTTTTGCGCCTTTTATATCTCCGTATAACCCTGACGACATTGACAGAAAACATGTACTTGAATCTCCAAGCCTAAAACATCCGTTGGGCACCGATGACCTTGGCAGAGATGTATTGAGCAGGATGATTTTGGGGTCGCGAATATCATTGTCTGTGGGTTTTGTTTCTGTAGGCATAGCGACACTTATAGGCATCTTTCTCGGTGCGATTTCAGGATATTACGGCGGATGGGTTGACAGCATAATCATGAGATTCATTGACATAATGCTCACAATCCCAACCTTTTTTCTCATCCTTGCTGTTATTGCGTTTATTGACCCTAACATCTGGAGTTCTTCTGCGATACCAGGCTGGATAAGAGAAAGCTTAAGGGTAATACTCATTGACCCTAACATTATGAATATTATGATAGTGATCGGACTTACGTCTTGGATGGGCGTGGCGCGGCTTGTAAGGGCAGAAGTCCTTTCATTAAAAGAAAGGGAATTTGTCCTTGC
The DNA here is from genome assembly GCA_049302185.1 of Thermodesulfovibrionales bacterium. Classification (GTDB taxonomy): domain Bacteria; phylum Nitrospirota; class Thermodesulfovibrionia; order Thermodesulfovibrionales; family UBA1546; genus UBA1546. Next base: position 29,759 of record JBAQLV010000016.1, read on the forward strand.
AGCAAGGGCATTAGGGACAGGGGATATGAATATCATCTTCAGGCATATAATGATAAACAGCATGGCTCCTGTGTTTGTCTCTGCTGTGCTTGGAATAGCAGGCGCTGTGCTTGTAGAGTCTGCGCTCAGTTTTTTAGGCATAGGTGTTCAGCCTCCGGCGCCAAGCTGGGGCAATATCCTCACATTGGGAAAAGACAACATAGAAATTGCATGGTGGCTTTCTGTTTTTCCGGGGCTTGCCATACTGATTACTGTCCTGAGTTACAATCTTGTGGGTGAAGGTCTGAGGGATGCACTTGACCCAAGACTATGGGATATGGAAATATAGACGCATGATAATCAAGGGAAGAAACTGGAAGTTCGGCAATGACATTGACACAGATGCAATTATACCGGCGCGGTATCTCAACACATCCGACCCTGCGGAGCTTGCAAAGCATATAATGGAAGATGCCGACAAGAACTTTCCGAACAAGGTAAAGGCAGGAGATGTTATTGTCGCAGGCAAGAATTTCGGATGCGGCTCATCAAGGGAGCATGCGCCGATTGCGATAAAGGCAGCAGGCATTCAGGCTGTGATAGCAAAGAGCTTTGCAAGGATTTTTTACAGGAATGCATTCAACATAGGGCTTGCCATCTTTGAATCTGAAGAGGCATCTGAAAAGATAAAAGAGGGAGATGAGATAGAGATAGATGCAGACAAAGGGCTGATAAGGAATATCACCAGCGGCGAATCATATAAGGCTAACCCTATACCGCCATTCATGCAGGAGCTGATTGCAGCAGGAGGGCTTGTGGAATGGACAAAGAAGAAGTTGAAAATTTAAAGTTGAAAATTTGCAATTGGAAGTGAAAATGTCATTCCCGCGCAGGCGGGAATCCAGACACGTTTCCTGTATCAAATATAAGGTAAGTTCTGGATTCCGCATCAAGTGCGGAATGACAATTGTATAGATTCCTACTGAAGTTTATTCCGTACTTAAATGCGGGGCAGGAGTCACAGGAGGTTTATGAAATCTTACAACATTGCAGTTATACCCGGTGACGGAACAGGCCCGGAGGTTATAGCAGCAGGGATTAAAGTCCTGAACGCGGCAGAAGAAAAATTCGGATTCAAGCTTAATCTCACATATTATGATTTTGGCGGAGACAGGTATTTAAAGACAGGAGAGGTTTTGCCTGAGAATGCAGTGTCAGAACTCAAAAAGCATAATGCAATCTATCTCGGCGCAATAGGACATCCTGACGTAAAGCCGGGCGTTCTTGAAAAAGGCATTCTTCTTAGGCTGAGGTTTGAACTTGACCAGTATATCAATTTAAGGCCTGTGAAGCTTTATCCCGGTGTGGATTGTCCGTTGAAGGATAAAAAACCCGAAGACATAGATTTTGTTGTTGTCAGGGAAAACACAGAGGGGATGTATGCAGGAGCAGGAGGTGTTTTGAAAAAAGGCACGGCGGATGAAGTTGCTGTGCAGGAGTCCATAAACACCCGGAAAGGTGTTGAGCGGTGCATCAGATATGCATTTGAATATTGCAGAAAAAGAAACAAGATGAAAAAGCTTACTCTTTGCGGAAAGACAAATGTGCTGACATTCGCATTTGACCTATGGGAGAGGACTTTCTATGAGGTTGCAAAGGAATATCCTGATATAAAGGTTGATTATGCGCACGTTGATGCAATAACAATGTGGTTTGTAAAAAACCCTGAGTGGTTTGATGTGATTGTCACTGACAACATGTTCGGAGACATCATCACTGACCTTGGCGCAATGATACAGGGCGGAATGGGCATTGCTGCAGGCGGAAACATAAATCCTAAAGGCGTTTCAATGTTTGAACCGATAGGGGGCTCTGCGCCAAAATATAAAGGAAAGAATGTTATCAATCCGCTGGCTGCAATATGCGCAGCAGGCATGATGCTTGAGCATCTCGGAGAAGAGAAGGCAGGCAAGACAATAGAAAAAGCTGTAATGAAAGTAACAGGGAAGCATCTTAAAAGCCTTGCTGCAGGGCAGATGGGCCACTCAACAACCGAGGTGGGAGACATGGTAGCAAAATATGTAAAGGAGGCATAAATATGGGAGTAAAGACGGAACATAGGAAGCAAATAAGAACACCTTTTGCTAGCAAATCTCGGTAACCAATCAAAAATAGCCCTTAGAAATTGCTATCACCTATAATCTAAAAACTGCCAGAATAAAGATGTAATATAAGTGGGTATTTT
>JBAQLV010000017.1:0-3222 GCA_049302185.1 Thermodesulfovibrionales bacterium
TCACTCCGATAACCTGAATATGTTATAACTTTGATATTCTTATATGACATTTAATTTTCTACAGCAATGTCGCTTATGAGAAGCGTCTGTTTCAAGAAGACATCATTGAGTCTGCTTTGATTCCTTCATAATCTCTATTGTTATTTCTCTGTTACCCTTACGTCCATCTAAAGTCCTCTCTTTCTCCTCAACAACACCAATGAGTTTCAATTTTTCAATGAGTTCATCGAACCTTTCAGAATTAAGTTCTATAGTCAAAATATCTTTATCTACAATTGATTCCGTCTTCTTTATTTTCCCGTTAAGCTGTGTGACAACTTTCACGATATCCTCTCTTGCTTTTTTTATATCCTGGACATGAACTGTTAAGTAGAGACTTTCCTTTTTCCTTTCTGCCAAGGCCCTCAATGCCGGAGCAGGTGAAAAAGCCCTTTGTTGTGATTCGTCCTTTGCCAGACCGCCTGCTGACGGCATTGCTTTTTCTTTTTGCACGAATGGTTGAGGGGTTTCCAAGGGCGCTGTTTGATGTTGTGGTGCCTCTGGGACTTTGCCCCTTACAATGTCAACTTTCCTGCTCATCAGATCTTTGTCGGTTGACTTTGTCTCTTTAAAAGGCATCTGGGGTGTCATTTCCTCTGAAGGCGCTTTCGCAAATTTCATCTCCGGTTGCATGGTTTTGAAGATATAAATCGTGGTTACTGCCAGTAAAACAGCAACAGCAGCCTCAACAGGCAGTTTTATATGGAGGGGATAAAACAGTTTCTGCCATATGCTTTTCTCCCTTCCGGCTTCGGATCTTATTTTTGTCATTATCTTTTGTGTCAGCCATGCAGGAGGCTCGATATCGCCAAGACCCCTGACATACTCAGTGGTTTTCTTCATCTCAGCAAGAGTTTCTTTACACTGCTCACAAGACTTAAGGTGTTCGTCAATGAGCATTCTTTCTTCAGAAGAAATATCTCCATCTATATAAACAGACAGCTTTTCCTGGATATCATTACATTGCATTCAAAACGCTCCTTTAAATTTCCTTAAACACTCCCTGAGAACAGACCGCGCCCTGAAAAGCCTTGATTTAACGGTACCTTCAGGTATTTTAAGCATACCACTTATCTCATCATAGGGAAATCCCTGCATATCTCTCAAAACAAGCACTTCCCTGAATTCACTCTCCAGTGAGTCTATACATCCCTGCACCTTTTGCTGAATCTCCTTTTTCTCAAGTCTCTCAAGGATTGAAGGTTCATCCAGTGCCGGCGTTCTTTTCATCTGATCATCTTCTGTGAGAACAGGCTCATCCATCGAAAACCCTTCATGATAACCCCTGATGCGCAACTGTTTAATACGGTTTTTCGAAAGATTCATGACTATCGTGCAAAGCCAGGTGGAAAACCTGGCCTTTTCTTCAAACTTCCGGATGTTTTTATGAGCAGAGACGAATGCATCCTGTACGACCTCACATGCTTCCTCATAGTTCCCGATCATTCTGAATGCAATATTGAGCATCCTTTTCTGATGCTTTTTCACTAAAAATTCAAAGGCGTCAATATCCCCATTTTTGCATAAAGACACTGAATCACTATCTTCGTCTGCGGTATATTTATTTTCCTTCATAGTATTAGACAAACTTTTTGGAAGATTAGTTCCATCCGGAAACCTTTCCTGTTAACTCAAAAAATGCAATTGACGGCAGGCATACTAAGGAGTTCATAAGTAAGGACACATTTAAACACCCTCCCCTTTATCCCCTCCCCTCACGGGAGGGGCGATTCTTCAGTCCCCTCTCCCTTGAGGGGAGAGGGCAAGGGTGAGGGTGTGTGGTTTTACTTATGAACTCCTTAGTATGTGCAGCAAACGCGCGTGTGTTCTCCTCGGCGAATCCGCTGAGGCGGACAGCACCTTTGTGAGCGCTTTAATGACCCGGATAACGTGCACGTTTTCATTCTTGGCGTTTAGATACTATACAGACGCAAATTCTGCGTTCAAGAGGTTTTGATGCATATGTGCCTGCCGTCTTTTTATCCAAATGCATTTTTTAGGGTGTAAAGCATAAGGTAAGAGCTACAGGCGGATTTTGTATTCTTTGATCTTTGTTCTTAAGGTATTCCTGTTAATGCCAAGCGTCTTTGCAGCACGGAGCTGATTACCTCCGGTCTCCTTAAGGACTATTGCTATGAGTGACTTCTCAACCTCTGAAAGAACGGTATCATAGAGATTGCAGTTTTCGAGCTTCGTCATCTCTTTCAGGTAACGTTTAAGCTTCTCTTCGAGGAACTCTTTAATCGAGCAGGAGCCCATGTCTTCTATTAACAGATCTTTTTTACTTATCATCATGTTATTTGAGAGAACTGCAGCCCTCTTAACGGTGTTTTCAAGCTCACGCATATTGCCGGGCCAGTCATATCTCACAAGATAGTCTCTTGCTTCCTTAGAGAATTCTTTTGGCCCTGTTTCAAATTTCCTAATCGCTTCTTCGAGAAAGTATGTTGAAAGGGAGAGGATATCCTCTTTCCTGTCACGGAGAGGGGGTATTTTTATGTGAACTGTATTGAATGCAGCATAGAGATCTTCTCTGAACTGTCCTTTTTGCACAAACTCTTTAAGGTTTTTACATGTTGTCGCAATTATCCTTACATCCACCTGAAATGACCCATTGCCTCCGGGAAGATCCATCTCCTTTTTCTCTATAAAACCGATGAATCTTTCCTGCAGAGATGTATCCATCTCGGATATTTCATCGAGGAAGAGCGTTCCTCCGTCCGCCTCTTCTATCTTATTGGACCCTTTTTTTTCTGCGCCGTCAGATAAGACTTTATCATTTCCAAACAAATGTATATTTGCAAAATCCCTGGGGATTGATGCCAGACTTATCGCTATGAAAGGGGATTTTCTGCGTGGACTGTTATCATGTATTACCCGGGCTACAAGTTCCTTGTATGTTCCGCTCTCACCCGATATAAGAACAGACATGTCTTTAGGTGCTATTTTTTTTATCTCTTTAAAAGCCTTAAGAATTTTGGGGCTTTTTCCCAGGATATAGGGAGGTTGAATCAGTATATCACTATCCAAAAAGCGCTCCGTTCATATTACTAATGCGGTCGTTAGTATGGCGACATAGTTTTGTCTGTTTGTCATTCTCCGGCTCGACCGGTGAATCCAGTTCCTTTCTCTGGATTGCCCGATCAAGTCGGGCAATGACAGTCATGTATCCTTACTTATAGC
>JBAQLV010000018.1:0-1572 GCA_049302185.1 Thermodesulfovibrionales bacterium
GTGGAGGATCGAGTAGTCTTTTGTGGCGAAAAATAATTGCAGACACATTCCAGCTGCCGGTTAAAACTGTTAGCGGCAGTAAAGAAGGCGGTGCTTTCGGTGCAGTGCTTGTAGCAGGAACGGGTGCTGGAATCTGGAGTAGTGTTGAGGAAGCAACAAACATACTGAAAGTCGAAACAGAAGTTCTCCCGGATTTGAAAAACAGCAGAACATATAATGAACTGTTTGAAGTGTATAAAGAACTATATCCGGTATTAAAGCCGACCTTTAATAAATTATCTCAAATTAAATGAATGTGTTAGTCATTTTGAGTCGATGGGGATTATCCCCAGCTCCTGTGAAAATAGTTGCAGGCCTTAATACTCCAATTCCTTACAATTCAACGCTGGAACAGGCTTGTATTCCACATAAGGAAAATATAATAAATGCAGTAAAAGAAATATTGCTGTAAAAGAAGTGTTACAGAAAAGGAGGAAATAATGTCAACATATGAAAAGTCAGCCATGCAAAGGCTGGCAGAATCTTCGGAAGGTATCGAGCTTTGGTGGGATTCTTCACCACTAATCTTTGACTATTGGGTTGGGAAAATGGTCGAGAAAGCTTCTTCGGACGAAAAGGAAGCTTTAAAAAAACAGCTAAAAATTTTATTCGACAGCCAGAGTCCCGCAGACACACTGTTTAGTGGAGTTACTACAAACCCCAGGCTGACAAAAAAAGTTCTTGAGTTGATTCCAGAAGTTGTAAATCCAATAATAGACAAAATGATTAGGGAAAATCCTGCAAAAAGCAATTATAAGATTGCATGGAAGTTTTACAAAGCTATTACTGAAAAAGGCACCCAGCTTTATATGCCTTTGTTTGAAAAATCTAAATTTAAGAAAGGATATGTAAGCGCACAGGTTGATCCCAGGTTGATTACCGATGTAAAGGAAATGCTGCTGCAGGCGCTGGAGCTTAAAAAAATTGCCCCGAACATAATGGTTAAGTGCCCTGGTTCAAAAGAAGGAATTTATGTTAACCAGGTTTTAACTTCACTTGGTATTCCTACTAATGCAACACTCGTATTTAGCGTGCCCAATGCAATGCAAGTTGCAAAGGCTGTAAAGAGAGGCTACGAAATCGGCAGCCAATGGGGAGTAGATTATAGCCAGTGGCGTTCTGTGATAACAATAATGATTGGAAGGTTTGAAGAAAGGCCGCAGTTTGCAGAAAGCGCTAAATCTGCAGGTATAGAGTTGACAGAAGAATTAAAAAGGTGGGCCGGAGTTGCAATAGCTAAAAAAGCTTGCCAGCTTCTAAATGATAAAAATAATGGCTACTTAAGCAAGCTGCTTCTTTGCTCAGCAAGACCGGGTCCGGGACCTGAAAATGTTTATCATATCGAAAAAGTTGCAGGAGGCAATCTTGTCTATACTTTAAATCCTGAAGTAATAGATGATTTTATGAGAATCTGCAAGAATAAGGATATTTATAATCAGATAAATGAACCTGTTCCTACGGAAATTATGGATAAGCTGTCGAAGATATCTTATTTTAAGGCAGGCTTTGATGAAGATGGAATAAAAATAGAAG
>JBAQLV010000019.1:0-8764 GCA_049302185.1 Thermodesulfovibrionales bacterium
GCATAATGCCTCTTCTCCGTCTCGTACTCTACGTGCGCCGTGGCTATCGTGATTCCCCTTGCCTTCTCCTCAGGTGCATTGTCTATGCTGTCAAATGACCTGAACTGCGCCAGCCCCTTCTGCGCCAGTACCTTCGTGATCGCCGCGGTCAACGTCGTCTTGCCATGGTCTACATGCCCGATCGTCCCTATGTTCGCATGAGGCTTTAACCTCTCAAATTTAGCCTTTGCCATTTTTCCTCCTCTTTTTTTAGTTATTCGAATAACGCTTAACGAATAACGTGTAACGAGCAACCATAATTCTCAAAGCCCATGACCGGGATTGAACCGGTGACCTCATCCTTACCAAGGATGTGCTCTACCGACTGAGCTACATGGGCAATTAACAGAACACAGAAGTCAGAACACAGATAACAGATTTTTTCTATCTATTGTGTTCTGTGCTCTGTTTTCTGTCATCTGTCTTTTTGGAGCGGGAAACGGGATTCGAACCCGCGACCCTCAGCTTGGAAGGCTGACGCTCTACCACTGAGCTACTCCCGCACATAAAAAGTTAAAAGTGAAAAGTTATAAGTTAAAAATTCCGGGTTATATTTTTTCATTCTTAACTTTTTTAACTTTCAACTATTAACTCGTAACTTCAAACTTTGTTCTGCAAAGTTTGCTGGTGGAGAGGGGAGGATTCGAACCTCCGAAGGCTGCGCCGGCAGATTTACAGTCTGCTCCCTTTGGCCGCTCGGGAACCTCTCCTCTGCGAGCTGTAAGCCTGGAGCCACCGAAGGGAATTGAACCCCCGACCCGCTGATTACAAATCAGCTGCTCTGCCAGCTGAGCTACGGTGGCTTTAAAAAATCCCCTGGTAATTGAAAGAACAGAAAAAGGCAACACTAACCCCTTTTCATTAGAACTTAAATTAAACAACGTATATTATAAAAAGGTCAATGGCAATATTTCAAGTATAATTTTAAATATTGCCATTTTTCTAACGTTTATCAATTTTTTTTGATTCTTTGTCTCAATATCTCAAAAGCCAATATTCCTGTGGCAACAGAGACATTGAGGGAGTTTATTTTACCATGCATAGGAATGCTGACCAGAATGTCACATTGATCACTGACTGTTTTCCTCAACCCTTTACCCTCAGAACCGATCACGAGGGCCAAAGGTTCTGTGAAAGGAGCATCCCAAATTGTGTCCCTTGCATTTGCTTCTGCTCCTATTATAGTTATCCCCCTCTTCTTCATTGCGTGAAAAGCATGCTTGATATTTGCTACGATGGAGACAGGGATGTACTCAACAGCGCCTGCAGAAACCTTTGATACCCCGGAACCGAGTGTAGCAGACCTGTGTGATTGTATGACAATCCCATGTACACCAGCAGCATCTGCTACCCTTAATACTGCACCAAGGTTTCTTGGGTCTTCAATACAGTCAAGAATTACGAACAGCGCAGGTTCGTTTTTTCTGAAAGGTATATCAATTAAATCTTCAAGATCGATATAGTCTTTTGGTGAGGCCTCGGCTGCGATTCCCTGGTGTCCCTTCCTGAAAGTACTGTCAAAAAAAACAGGATCTGCGAATTCAACAGATATATGTCTGCTTTCTGCCTCTTTCCTTACTTCAAGCACCTTATCATGTCTGGCTGTCGAAATAACGATACGTTTAATAATTCTCCCTGCTCTTGTTGCTTCCATCACAGGGTTCAAACCGTAAATCCATTCGCTATCCGACCTTGACTTTCCAGTCAGTCCGGTCTTTTTTATCTTCAACGATAATGCCTTTTTCTTCGAGTTCTTTCCTGATAGCATCAGCATAGCTCCAGTCTTTTTTCTCTCTTGCATCCTGACGTTCTCTGATCTTCTCCAGAATATCCTGTTCAGAAAGCCCGATCTTTTTTATCTCCATCAATGAAAGGTACCACTCATGGGGGGATCTATCGAATATATTGAGAACACTCCCGGCTTCTGAAAGCAACTCTTTTGTCATTAATAAAAGTTCTCTGTCTTTTGTTCCCGAGGGTTTATGATCGAGAAATCTGTTTGCCTCCCGGATGATCTCAAATATATGTCCAAGCGCAAGGGCAGTATTAAAATCATCATCCATTGCCTCCTCGAATCTGTCTCTGAAAGAAAAAAGGAGGTCTTTGAAGATCTTTCCGCTATTTGAAAAGTCATTCTTAACGTTATAGTCCTTTTCGAGAAAATCGTTTATCCTCATAATTGTAGAGTAATATCTGTCTATCGAGGTCTCTGACTCGTGTAATTGTTCATCAGAAAACTCTATCGGACTCCTGTAATGAGTGGAGAGGAGGAAAAGCCTGATTACTTCCGGATCAAATGTATCGAGGACTTCTCTTATTGTAAAGAAGTTGCCGAGTGATTTTGACATCTTTTCTTTGTCGATAGTAATAAAGCCATTATGAACCCAGAACCTTGCAAAAGGTTTCCCGGTAAATGCCTCTGACTGAGCTATCTCATTTTCATGATGGGGGAAGAGTAAATCAGCGCCTCCTCCATGAATATCAAAACTTTCTCCGAGATGCTTCAAAGACATGGCAGAGCATTCAATATGCCAGCCCGGCCTTCCCAATCCCCATGGACTTTCCCAGAATGGCTCGCCTTCTTTTGATTTTTTCCATAAAGCAAAATCTAACGGGTTCTTTTTCCGTTCATCAACTTCAACCCTTGCTCCGGCTATCATTTCTTCAGGATCCCTCTTTGATAATTTTCCATATCCTGAAAATTTATCAACTGCAAAATAGACACTGCCGTCAACTTCATAAGCAAACCCTTTTTCAATAAGTCCTTTGACGATATCTATCATCTCTTTAATATATTCTGTTGCCTTTGGCTCTACATCAGCCCGTCCAACGCCCAGCCTGTCCATATCCCTGTAATATTCATCTGTATATTTTCTGGCAACGGTATCCCATGTAATACCTTCCTGGTTTGCCCTGTTGATTATCTTGTCGTCTATATCAGTGAAATTCCTTATATACGTCACATGAAAGCCCTTATGTTTCAGATATCTCCTTATGACATCGAATACAATAGCACTCCGTGCATGACCTATATGGCAGTAGTCGTATACCGTTACCCCGCATGCGTATATCCTGACTTTATCCGCCATTAAGGGGATGAATTCCTCTTTTTCTCTGCTGAGTGTGTTATAAATCTTTATCTTATATCTATCCCATATGAATTTTTTGTATAGAGATTATACAACAATTCAGATTTCTCGGACTTGGAAGTATTTGTGGTTGTCGAAGAAATATAATTTCCATAGCGGTGGCACTGTGACAAGACAAAGAGCATTATTGTACTATATGCTTCTGATGGAACGGAAAAACTCGCAGGAAATCGATACTAAAAAGATGATTTCTGATTACATGGAAAACGGTCTGCTTGATAATATCATTGATATGTTCAAATATGATAAAAACCTTTACGAATATGCCGGATACTTAATGTCGGATGAGAGAATGCGGGTAAGGATCGGCGTTACAGCACTTTTTGAGACATTAAAAAAACAGGATTCGGAAAATATATCAAGAGCAGTACCGTACATGCTTCCTCTCCTGAAAGATCAAAATCCCGTAATCAGAGGTGATGCAGCCAATCTGTTTGGCATAATAGGAAATAAGGATGCTATCCCGTTTCTTGAAGAAATGCTCAATGATACAGATGCGAATGTAAGGATTATTACCGAAGAAGCAATAGAAGATATAAAAACAAACGCACTATCCCTGTAATTTCAACTTTAAGCACGGTTTTATTTATTGCTTGACAAATGGGTTCCTTATTTTACATAGTTATTTTGCATATTTTCAGGCTCTTTTTAGGAGTTTAATCGAGTATCAAATGTTATGAGGAGGAAGAATGAGTAAAAGGCTTTACGTCGGAAACATCTCCTTTAAGGCTACGGAGGATGATTTGAAGAATCTGTTCTCTCAGGCAGGTGAAGTTGTATCTGTTAAGCTTATTACAGATGCAGCTACAGGCAGACTCAGGGGCTTTGGCTTCGTTGAAATGGCCTCTAATGAAGAGGCTCAGCAGGCGGTTACAAAATTGAACGGTCATGCCTTTATGGAAAGAGAAATTATTGTAAATGAGGCAAAACCACAGGAAAGCCGCGATAGGGGCGAGAGAGGCGATAGGGGCCGCTCAAGGGAAAAAGGCGGTTTCGGATTCCGGGGAGGAAGGAAATAAGCTTTACCCGAGAGTATTATCCAGCCAGCAAAATCATGATTTCTTGAGAAGCATAGATCCAGTTGGAAGGCCAAGTTCTTTTGAAACCACATCACATTTGGATTGGAAAAGGAAGAATATTGTCTTTTCAGTGCCGATGAGTGTTTCGAAGTTACCCTGTCCTTTGCTGATAATGAAAGGAGCATTTTTAAACGCCTCTTGAAATGAAGGAGATGTCCAGTCGAGGATCGTGCCAACAGCTTCAGACCCATTGTCAATAACTTCACAAACCTCTGTAAGGCCTGATTCTTCCGCATCTTCTAACACTGCATCATTAATTACAGGAGAGCCTTTAACGACTGCGGTAACTTTTTTCCCAAGATGGATGAGTGTCTCGATAAGGAGCCTGTCAAACACAATCTCCCCTGCATTATCTGTCAGATAAAAGATATCATCTGTTTGGGAGAGAGCATCTTTGAATACAGTGTAATCGTCCACGGCAAATGAGTTGTTCATGGCCCTCCTGATAGTTCCTTCAATATCTACAGAGGTGAATATCCCAAAATCTATCACATTGCCGGCAACAGAGAGTCTCGTACTTGTCCATAACGGGTCAGGACTTTTTTCGATCATATTCCTCAGCAGAGGATAGAGCTTGAGCGCGATCCGGTTATATTCTGATTTTATCTCCTTAAAGGGATCTTTATTCAGCATCTTCCTGATCTTCCTGTGAATAAAAGTGGTTATATGTGCAGGGGTTTTTGATACATCAGTATTGCGTATAACTTCAAGGGTGCTTTTTAAAATGAATTCCTGTAATGCCGTATCTTCTGTCCCAAGTCTCAGAGCAATAATAGATTGCCGGAGAAAACACGGAAAACAATCGATATCTACCCTCATTGCTGATCGTTGGAACCTTTGATTGCCTGTGCCTTTTTCTCAATCTCTTCTGCCATCTTTTTTCTATAGTCTTTCAATCTTTTTACAATAGCCTGGTCTTTCCTGCCAATAATCTGGGCCGAAAGGATAGCAGCATTTTTTGCACCGGCTTTGCCTATCGCCATGGTAGCAACAGGGACCCCTGGAGGCATCTGAACGGTAGAAAGAAGCGAATCTATACCATGAAGGGGTGATGAGTCTATTGGAACTCCTATTACAGGGATGATCGTATGTGCTGCAATTACTCCAGCCAGGTGAGCAGCCATGCCGGCGCCTGCGATTATAACTTCAATGCCTTTCTCTTCAGCCTCTGAAGCAATTTTTACAGAGCGTTCCGGGGTTCTGTGTGCAGATGCAATAGTCATCTCGTAGGGGATTTTCAGTTTTTTCAGGATCTCCTCTGCACATGCCATGATCGGCATGTCAGAATCACTGCCCATAATTATCAATACCTGTGGTTTCATGTTTTCTCCTTAATCCATAGTGCCAATATCAGTCATATAATTCATCCCGTTAAAATGAATCGTTTCCAATACAGAATAAGCCTTTGATTGTGCCTCCTTTATGTCAGCGCCCGTGGCTGTTATGCTTATGGCCCTGCCGCCGGATGTGATAATATCATTATTATTAAAAGATGTATTCTCGTGGAATATAATGACATCCTGAACCGGTTTTATCCTTTCGAGGCCATTCAGTATAACACCTTTCCTGTTTATTCCGGAAGAGACTGTTGAGTGCAGTGCAATGCAAACGGAAGCCTCGTGTTTCCATTCAACTTGTACATCAGATAACCGTTGTCCCAGCATGGCAACTATAAAATCAGTTAGGTCATTCCTGAGTCTCGGGAGTATAGTCTCTGCCACTAAATCTTCAAAACAGCAATTCAGTTCATCAAGAAGTACTCTCCCATTGTCTATTATCAGATCTGCAGATATGAAACCTCTATATTTTGAGCGCTCAGAATTGAGCGCCTTTAATACAGGCTTCATTATCTTTTCCATTATAACAGCTTCGAGTTCTTTGTTCATATTCGGCACAGGACTATAAGCGCCAAGACTTACTGTATTTGATACTGTGCTGGCATCCACAGTGTTTCGATATATGCAGAGAGTTGTAAGCGGCAGAATGATCTCGCCGTCAGTTGCTGCCACATATGATAACCTTTTACCTTTTAAATGCTCCTCAATAATTACCTGTCTGCCTGCATCACCAAAAATTCTATCTTTTAGAATGAGCTTAATGATGTCTAATGCCTGTTCTACCGTAGAGGCAACAAAAGCGCCTTTATATCCGGGACGCCCGTCTGCCTTGATTACCATCGGGGCGCCCTTTAACCTGACATAATCCTGGGCATGAAGATACGATGTAAATACCTTGTATCCGGCCGTCGGGATACGATGCAGCTGCAAGAGGTTCTTTGCAAATATCCTGCTCGAACTTGCCTGTGCTGCTGTATCGCCTGGACCTAAGATCCTGCAACCTTCCCTTTCAAATGCATTTACTATATCCTTTGAAAATATCTTTTCTGACCCTATGATTGTCAGATCGATCCACTCATATTTCACAAAGTCAATGAGGGTACTGAAGTCATAGGGACTTAAATCGATGCACTCTGCAATTTCAGCTATGCCTGCATTGCCGGGACAGCAATAAATCTTATTAATATGTTTGCTCTGCGAGAGTTTCCATATAATTGCGTGTTCTCTTCCGCCTCCACCAATAACAAGTACTTTCACAATGACCTCTAATGCATATATAGGATTTTTTTATTAATCCCACCTTGCCCCCCTTTAAAAAAGTGGGGTTATAGAAATAATTTTTTAAAAGATTTTTTTATTTCTCCCCTCTTTTCTAAAGAGGGGTTAGGGGAGATTATTAATTTTATTGTTTTTTTGTCTCCTCTGTTACCTTTGTCAGGTAATCAGCAATGATCGCATCGTATCTGGATGTATGTCTGAATACCTTTTTTGCCAGTTCCAGTCTTGTCTCATAACTCAGGTCTGCATTCGGGCTTTTCATTTCATTGATGATCTTTTCATAGTCTGATGGATCTACTATAACAGCAACATCCTGAAAATTTTTTGATGCAGAGCGTAACATTGCGGGCCCGCCTATGTCGATGTTCTCAATAGCATCTGCAAAGGCAACTCCCTCCTTTGAGATCGTCTCTTCAAAGGGGTACAGGTTTACAACAACCATATCTATCATATCTATGCCGTGCTTTTTAATTTCCTCCATGTCCTTTGGATTATCTCTGCGCGAGAGCAAGCCACCGTGAATCCTGGGATGAAGAGTTTTAACTCTTCCGTCAAGCATTTCCGGAGACCCTGTATGCTCTGAAACATCTTTTACAGGGATCCCTGCATCCCGTAAGGCCTTTGCTGTCCCGCCTGTTGAAAGAATTTCAACCCCCTTTTCAGTAAGTGTCCTTGCGAACTCTACAAGGCCTTTTTTATTGGAGACACTGATGAGCGCCCTCTTAATCTTTGCCATAGTCCAAGCCCTCCTTTTGTAATCGTTTTATATTTTACTAATGCGGTCGTTAGTATGGCGACATAGTTTTGTCTGTTTGTCATTCTCCGGCTCGACCGGTGAATCCAGTTCCTCTCTCTGGATTGCCCGATCAAGTCGGGCAATGACAGTCATGTATCCTTACTTATAGCCGTCTTAGTAATTTTGATTATTTTTTCTTTATGTATCCTTTTTCCATCATGCTTGTATAAGTATCATCTCCAATGATTATGTGATCGAGAACATTTATCCCGACTATGCCGCCGGCATCAGCAAGCCGCTCTGTTATCACTATGTCTTCCCTGCTCGGAGTCGGATCACCGCTCGGATGATTATGTATAAATATAACGGATGCAGCAGATTCCTTAATAGCGTCCCTGAATGCCTCACGGGGATGCACTAATGAATGCGTGAGTGTTCCTTCAGAGACACGATAATCTTTGAATACCCTGTTTTTTGCATCTAACATAGCACAGCAAAACACTTCTTTCTTTAGGTGCTTAAAACGCTGACAGTAGTATAAGTATACGTCATGACCTGATGAGAAGACAGGGCCTTTTTCACCGGGCGCTTTAAGCGCCCTTCTGCCGAGTTCAAAGGCGGCCTTTAACTGTGCAACCTTTACATTGCCCATGCCTTTGAAAGGCGACAATTCTCCCAGAGATGCATTTTCGATCTTCTTCAGCTCTCCAAATGCGGTGATCAGTTCCATCGAAAGGTCAAGGGCGCTTTTACCTCCTCCTCCGGTACGGAGTATTATGGCAAGGAGTTGTGCATCTGAGAGGTTATGGGCGCCGTATTTCAGTAACCGTTCTCTCGGCCTCTCGTCTTCAGGCCAATTCTTAATGCTCATATATTTCATTGGATGGAAAAAATTTTAGCATCTGCAATTATTATTGGTAAAGGGAATAATTGACGATGTTGTATGGCTGTGATAATATGCATAAAATATTCGGAAGATGCATAATATAAGAAAAGCATTTTATAAGGCAGGGCAGAAGGTGTCGTATATATTAAGGCGTTCATAAGTAAAGCCCCCTCACCCTTGCCCTCTCCCTCCAGGGGAGAGGGTTGTAATACTACCCCTCCCTTGAGGGGAGGGGATGAAGGGGAGGGTGATGTATGTGG
>JBAQLV010000020.1:0-49284 GCA_049302185.1 Thermodesulfovibrionales bacterium
TGGATGATCGACTACAACGAGCACCGTCCCCATGATGCATTAGGGGACTTGACACCGGCTGAATACATGGAGCAAAATGCTGGGAACTCTATTTTACAACTGTCTACCTAATGGGGAAGCTTACGATTAGCTTCTTTTCAATATTCGACATTTTGGAATTAATCTGTTCCCTTAACTCATAGTTTTGTGATCCCCATATATTTTTGTTATCATAATCCCAATATTTGTCGTCCTCGGGTTCCTTTATCCAGTCAATTTTGTTTACTTTAATTTCTGTGGCGCTGTTCGCCTCAATATTTGCCGAAAGCATATCCATAAAACTATCAGCATTAATACCTAATGCGACAGCAAAATGTGTTTTGGGTTTAACCAATTCTCGAATTATATAAGTTGGCTCCTTTACGGTGTTTTCAGTCCTGACAGTTTCTGGATATTTATCGACAACTAAAAGCGGTATTGCCCTTTCGCTTAATAGATCTCCCAAGAATGCAATTATTAAAGGATCCCATTCGCCACTCATCCCAACAACTGTGACAGTTCCAACTCTGAACGCAAGATATTTCCATATAATTTCAAGCATGTCTTGCATGGCTTTCTCTTTATCATACGACCCAGGAAAAGAAAGGAATGGTACTCCCTGTTCACCACAAGATGAGCATTTCAACAATTCTTTTGGCGTAGGCTTAGGACTTAGAGTTTTTTTGTCTTCCCCTTCAGAACTATAAGAAGCTATTGAAGCCCAAATAGACCGTTCTTTCCCTTCCCCTTTTTGAGGACAATAGCCCCTTGCCGTACATGTAACATATAAAATATCTCCTCTGATTTGAATTTCAAGGAAATCCCTGTCATTTTGATTATTCTTAGCCGAGGTCCGTAGAAAAAAACTTTCACATTCACTTTTTATTGGCAAAGAAAATGCTCTTTCATAATTAGTTTCTCGATTTTTTAAAAGTGCTCTTATAAGAAGACCATCGAAATTCAATGTAAGGCATACAGCATCAACCGACTTATAGATATCAGATAGCTTCTCATGGAATAAGGCTGGCTCTGCATCCAAGATTCTATCAAGCAACTGGTCGTTAAGTTCTTTCCATGGATGTTTACAATTAGGGTTAAATGTTTGCTGATTTTCACAATAATTAGCAATTCTTGTATCTTTTTGGAATGCGTTTAATATCTTAGCTGCAATACTTCGGTCTTTTCTTTTCTTTTTCTTTAAAGTTTCCCATTCTTTGAAAAGATCATTTATGTCAGGTATATTGGGGTTAACTTGTCCATATAATTTTCTTAGTTCATCAATTATGTCGTAAATGTCAGGCAAGACTACTCTCTCACCTTTTAAATTCTTTGTCTCTTTTGAAACACCACAGCCAGTAATAAAAAGCGGAATAAGTCCAATTTTATGTTCTTTTTTTATCAGGTCAGCCCATTCACGTATAATTTCATCAAATCCGTTATCATTGGGATATAAAATCTCACCCCTCTTCTTACCAAAAGCAGTCATCCGGTTTAGACGTTCTGAAAATTCTATCACCCTATCTCCCTCACCACCATAACCTCATTCCTCCGATGGTCAATGACCTTTACGGCAATGCGTTTTTCTTTGCCAAGTTTGAAAGACAGGGAACTCGTACTGGTGAGAAATTCAAGTTGTGGGTCAAAATGCGGGTCATATTCATATTTCTTAGGTTTCGGCTTTGAGGTGTCATACGAGGCAAGACCGACAGGCACCGCATTCTTACGTGTATCCGTTTCGTGCCGGTAGGCTTCAACGTCTTCATTTTTCTTTTTACTTTTTTGGGCCACTCTTCTTTTCCTTTGAAATATCTTTAAGCATCTTCCTGATTTGAGGTTTTATCTTTGGGATGTCGCGCTTTACAGCAAGCCAAACCTTTTTCATGTCTATTCCAAAATAGAAATGACTTATCTTGTCTCTCATGCCGGCCATCTTTTTCCATGGAATATCAGGATATTTTCTCCTGATATTTTCGGGGATATTTTTAGCGGCTTCGCCGATAATCTCAACGCATCTGACAACAGCATAATTTGTCTTTTCATCCGATGCAAAATCTTCATAGGTTATATCTTTAATGAACCTTCCCGCTTTATCCATATTTTTGAGAATGTCTTTAATATATAGAGCAATATCACGTTTCATACGTAGACTACTTCCTTAAATATTCTTTTTTTAAGTTCCGGCCTCACATCTTCTCTTGGCACAAGGTCAACCTTGATTCCGAGAATATCGGTAAGATAGTTTTCAGCCCCAACCCAGTCAAGCAAACTCACCGGCTCATCGAATTCAACCAGAATGTCTATGTCGCTTTTCTTTTTCTGCTCTCCTCTTACATATGAGCCGAAAATCCCCATTTTCCTTATTTTATGCTCTTGTCTGATTTCATTGCGGTGGTCTGACAAAATTTTTTTTACTCTATCAATTTTTTTCATTTTCTCACCTGCTTATTGTTTAAATTTATCATTGTAAAATCAGATTCATTTTACCACAATAGATTACAAAAACTTCTGATTTCTACCTTTATATTCAGTGGGGACTTCAAAGGATGTATGCTTTGCTTTGCCTGCCCAGACAAACTGTGGGTCAAGATGCGGGTCATACTCATACTTTTTGGGTTTCGGTTTTGACGTGTCATAAGAGGCAAGCCTGACGGGAACGGCATTTTTTCTGGTCTCTGATTCATGCCTGTAGGAATCTACATTTTCACCTATTGAGGCTTTTCTCTTTTTCCCCTTTGCCATGCCGCTCCTTATCCTGCATTAAGAATTGCCATAATTATAAATGATTTCCGTGAAAAATAGCCCCCGCTTCCAGTCAATCTGCTAAAGCTTCTCTTTTCATTCCTCTTCCGATTTGCCGATTAGCCATTAACCACTTGCACTGCACCTTTACCACCCTCGATCGGTTTGCCGGCGCCGGCAAAATGATGCAACGGCTCATTCCCTGATTGTTTGCAAGAGGAGCCTTTTTCGCCAAAACCACCTCCTCAGAAACCTCTGAAATATTAATAACTTTCATGTAAAAAAGCAAATATTTCATCTGTCTTCATAGGATTAAAATACTTTTTTGGTATTACTTTGTGAGATTATAGAATGCCTCTGATTTCAGCGGCTTTGAGAGTGTGTATCTTATGTGGTCGTTTATCATTCCCGAAAGTTCTGCAAAGAGATTCCCTGACGGTTTTATCCTTCCTGCCAGTGAATTGTCCCACTTTCTCAGACTCTCATAAAGCCTTATAGATCCCTGCGAGAGTTTCACGTGTGAATCCACGCCTGTGGCGCAATTCTCGCAGAGAATGGCTCCATGCGAGACATAGAAGCTGAATCCTGATTTCCCGCACCTTGCGCAGCCGTCAAGCCTCGGGGCATAACCTGCAAGGTCAAGAAACTTTACCTTATACAGGATTACAGCGAGCAGCGCATCGCAGTCCTTTTCCATTGTCTTCAGTATATCCAGAAGAAGCGTGAATATTTTTTTATTTGCTTCATGCTCCGGAAGCATATTGACAGTAAGCTCGATTATCTCTGAAGCTTTCAAAAAACAATCCAGCCCCTCTCTGATGGATTTAAACGGCAGGATTATATCTGACTGCGTCAAGCGGGGAAGATTCGCATCTTCCTTTCCCCAGAATGATATCTTTGAATATGTAAGAGGTTCAAGGCTGCTTCCGAACCTGCTCTTTATCTTTCGGGGACTTTTGGCAAACGCCTTTATAAGACCGAAATCATAAGTTAAATATGTTACTATGAGGTCTGCTTCTCCGAAAGGGATGGTTTTTAAGACAATGCCTTCAGTTCTGCGTAACATCATTCATTATGACATTTCCGTTCCTTACATTACATTCCCGAAATCCTCGGGCTTAAGATTTTTAAGCCATTCATCAAGCTCATCCTTGGTTCTCTTTTCAAGGATGTTTTCTTCAACAAAGATAGGCGCGTTAACTCTCAGGGCAACTGCGATTGCATCGCTGGGCCTTGAATCTATTGATATTTCGTCCTTGCCGTTATTGAGATAGATGAGGGCGTAAAATGTATTGTCAAGTATCTCGGTAACCGCAACCCTTGTTATTTTCATCTTAAGATTATGCGCCATATTCTTAATCAGGTCGTGGGTCAAAGGCCTTGGCGTTACAATCTTTCCGAGCGCAAGCGCAATGGAATCTGCCTCCGGTTTTCCAATCCATATAGGCAGGGTGGCTGTCCCTTCAGCATCCTTCAGAAGCAGGATATACATACTGCTGCGCGGGTCAAACAACAAACCTTCAACTGTCATACGGACAAGCATAATTATTAAACCTTATACAATAAAAGTTGTTTTAAGATAACATTATCACGCGGGATTGTTCAACTGGAATTGAAACTCTTACGAAAAATCTCGAAAGTCAGTCAAAACAACCATGCTTATAGCAATCATTTTTATGTCAGGCATATGTGCCTGTCAAGAGAGGTATGGCAGATAAAATGTGATAGGAGGCTGTGTTTGGATTGAGGCAAGATTCACGGGTCTGTCAGAATAGGGGCTGAAGTCTCTACGAAGTGGAGCGGATAGCCCCGCCTGAGAACTTGTAATGCCATAATATATTGAACTAACGCTTGCAGTCTTACAAAGGTAGTTTAATATTGCCGAAAGACAGACACAGCCTCCTATCACAATACCTTTATTTTAATCCGCTTACAGCCTCTCTTATTCTCTTTACGCCTTTTTCAAGATTCTCCATAGAAGTCGCATAAGAAAGCCTTATGTGATTGTCATTGCCGAATGCATCGCCGGGAACAAGCGCAACATTCGCTTTCTCAAGCAGATGGAGCGCAAGGCCGGATGACGAAGAGATTTTTTTCCCGTCAGCCTGCTTGCCGTACAATTTTGATGTGTTAGGAAATGCGTAAAAAGCGCCTGTAGGAGTAAGACAGCTTATGCCCGGAATCGAATGAAGCTCGGACACAAGATATTTTCTTCTCTTATCAAATTCCGCAAGCATTGTCTTTATAAAATCCTGCGGACCCGTTAATGCCTCAACAGCCGCCTTCTGCGCAATTGATGTGGGGTTTGACGTTGACTGGCTCTGT
This sequence comes from Thermodesulfovibrionales bacterium, assembly GCA_049302185.1. GTDB lineage: Bacteria > Nitrospirota > Thermodesulfovibrionia > Thermodesulfovibrionales > UBA1546 > UBA1546. The sequence continues at coordinate 5,083 of JBAQLV010000020.1, forward strand.
ATATTTGTCATCGCCTTAATTATATCTTTAGGCCCTGCTGTATAACCAATCCTCCATCCTGTCATTGCATACGCCTTTGAAAGCCCGTTCACAACAAGGGTTCTGTTCTTTATCTCGCTTCCGAGCGATGCGATGCTTGTATGTGCAAATCCGTCATAGGTAAGCTTCTCATATATCTCATCGGAAATCACATAGAGGTTATGCTCCAGTGCAATGGATGCTATATCTTCAAGTGTCTTTCTGTCATATGTAAGCCCCGTAGGATTTGAAGGAGAATTAAGTATTATTGCCTTTGTCTTTTTTGTTATATGCGACTTAAGGGCATCTGCTTTGAGTACAAATTTATCCTTCTCATATGTCTTTACAAAAACAGGGGTGGCATCATTTAAAATCACCTGATCGGGATAAGAAACCCAGTAAGGAGCCGGTATTATAACCTCATCGCCATTCCCGTAAAGCGCCTGCGCAATATTATAAAGGCTGTGCTTTGCGCCGCACGATACGATTACCTCTTCGCGTGAGTATTCAAGGCCGTTGTCTTTCCTGAATTTTTCTATGATTGCATCTTTAAGAGGGTCAATACCTCCGACAGGCGTGTATTTTGTAAAACCATCCTTTATCGCCTTTATGGCAGCCTCTTTTATATTTTCAGGAGTATCAAAATCAGGCTCGCCTACCCCGAAATTCACGACATCAACTCCCGCTGCCTTCATTGCCTTTGCCTTTGCATCAATTGCAAGGGTCGGTGATGGTTTTATATTTTTTGCCCTTTCAGAAAGCATGCGAAAATCCTCCGTCTTGAAGAATAATGCCAAGATTGACAGTCTCGTAAAAAGTCGTCATACCCGCGAAGGCGGGTATCCAGAGTGCAAACAACTAATTGAAAAGACTGGATTCCCGTTTTCACGGGAATGACAGAAAAACACATTTTCAGACTTTTTACGAGTCAGTCAGTGCTTAATATATCTGATTTTTATTAGTTTTGTAAATTAATATAAACCTGCTTACTCAACCCACCGGAGTATCTTGTCTGTCTCCACTCTCGTAGTCCTGTAAGTGTTAATCGCATTCTCCGTATCAGGATAGCCGATTGAGATGCCAAGGACAAGCCTCTTTGATTCAGGTATCCCGAGAAATTGTTTTACCTCAAGTGAATAGTCGGTGAGAAACCCCTGCGGCACTGTGCCAAGACCGTGTGCGTGTGCCGCAAGCATGAGGCTCTGGGCAAAAAGTCCGGCATCAAATATGGACCATTCATTGAGAGATGAATCATGGAAAAGGAAGATTCCATGCGGCGCGCCGTAAAAACGGAAATTCGCCGCCTTGGATTTTTTCTTTATCTCCGGACTGTTCAGGTCTATACCCAGCAAAGCGCCTCTATTTTTCATGAGCTCGTTAATCCTCTCACCTATCTCTGAGGGCCATAATACTGCTTCGGGAATGTCGGGCTCAGGCGCCTTACCTTCTTCAAGAAGCCTGACGAGAAGATTGGATAGTTCTTCCTTCTTTTTCCCTGATACAATAACAATCTCCCATGGCTGGCTGTTTTTATACGAAGGACTCCACTGTGCGGCATTAATTATCTCGGTCAGTATATTCTTTGACACAGGGTCATGCCTGAACTTCCTGATACTCATCCTTGTTTTAATGCATTCAATGGCTTCCATAATTTCTCCTTTTTTTTAGAGCTTACTCTGGCGCTTTTATTTTTAATAATGCCTCTTTTGCAGCAGCGGTCTCAGCCTCTTTCTTGCTCCTGCCTCTGCCTCTTCCAAACCTGTTTCTCTTAATATAAACTTCAACTGTAAAAATTTTCTTGTGATCTTCGCCTTCCTGTTTCACCGTCACGTAGCGGGGCAGAATCCCGAATCTTACCTGACTTTCTTCCTGAAGGTCTGTTTTAAAATCAAAAAACTGCTCTGATGATACTGCTGTATCAATCTTATCCTGCAAAAGCCTTAATACCGCATCCCTCGCACGCTCATAGCCTCCGTCAATGTATATAGCGCCTAACACAGCCTCCATGGCGTCTGCAAGTATAGATTTTTTAGCTCTGCCTCCGGTTTCCTTCTCGCCCTTCCCCAGTCTAAGGTATGCTCCAAGCGATATGCTCTCTGCAACATCGGAGAGAACCGCCTCTTTTACGAGATATGATTTTATTTTTGACATGGTTGCTTCGGAATAATACTTTTCAAGCTTAAACAAATATTCCACAACCACAAGCCCCAGAACCGAGTCTCCTAAAAATTCAAGCCTCTCATTATAAGAGGATGCCTTGTCAGGATTTTCGTGATGAAATGACTTATGGGTAACAGCCTCTAAAAGAAGCCCCTTGTCCTTAAAATAATACTTGAGACTATTTTCCAGCTCTTCAATCTCTTGCTTTGACATTATCAAATATAATACACTTGTAAACATCAATGTCAACCCCGTCAGAAAGTTTGGACGGGCTTGCTTTCTAACGGGGTCAATATGACTGGCGCTCAAATTTTTGAAAATATAAGAATTATATGCGGGCGAATTTCTCATGCGGCGATTAGAGCCGGAAGAAAACCTGAAGATATAAAACTTATTGCCGTAACAAAAACGATAAGCATACAACAGATAAAAGAAGCGATAGATGCAGGGTTAAGGATATTTGGAGAAAGCAAAGTGCAGGAAGCAAGAGAGAAAATTCAAGATTCAAGATGCAAGATTCAAGATGCAGACATTCAATGGCATCTAATCGGGCATCTGCAAAAGAATAAGGCAAAGACAGCGGTTGAACTCTTTGAAATAATTCACTCCATTGACTCGGTTGAACTCGCAGAGATTGCAGATAAACATGCCGAAAAAGCAGGAAAAATACAGAAAATATTGCTTCAAGTAAAACTTTCAGATGAGATAAGCAAGTATGGGATATTAAAGGATAATTTATTTGAATTAGTCAGGGAAATCAGCGAAATGAAAAATCTAAGCATTAAGGGGCTTATGACAATCCCGCCTTTCTTTGAAAACCCGGAAAGTGCAAGGCCTTATTTTAGCGAACTACGGACATTAAGGGATACGGCAGAGATTATGGGATTTAATCTTCCGGAGTTGTCCATGGGGATGACAAATGATTTTGAGGTCGCAATAGAGGAAGGGGCTACAATGGTAAGGATAGGGACGGCAATATTTGGAGAGAGGGAAAAATGAAATCAGAAGATGACTTTGGTTTTCAGCCGGTTGAGGTAGAGATTCCAAAGCAGGAGGAGTTTTATAAGCTTCCCCGCAGGTTTGGGAGTGTGCCTGTGGATGAGGCTCCTCTTGGATGGGAAACGGTTGTAAAGCCTGCTGAAACCAAGAGAACAAGATTTGAGAATGTTTATCCGAGGATTTCCCTGCCATTTCAGGAAGTGGATAAGGTCTCTTTTGGCTATTCAGATTTACCACTCGATACAGAAAAACATCGTCCTGATTTATTCCCTAAAGGCGCAAACAGGCTTTTCTTTGGCGATAATCTTCACGTGATGAGGCAGTTGCCTTCAAGCTCGATTGATTTAATTTACATTGACCCGCCGTTTTTCTCAGGCAGGAATTACAATATCCTCTTTGGCGATAAGAACGAGGTCCGTTCTTTTACCGACATCTGGGAAGGCGGTATGCCCGGTTATCTCATCTGGCTTAATGCAAGGCTTTATGAGATGAAAAGGCTTCTGAAACCAACAGGCTCAATCTATGTCCATCTTGATTGGCACGCAAGCCATTATGTGAAGGTCGAGATGGATAAGATTTTTGGATATGACAATTTCAGGAATGAAATTATTTGGAAATACGAATCTGGTGGTAGGGCAAAAAATAACTTTAGTAAAAAACATGATATTATTTTGCGATATTCAAAAGGTATAACTTGGAAGTTTGATACTAAAGAAATTTCTGCTCCAAGATCAGAAAAACGACATCATCATATGAAAAAAAATATTGATGAAGAAGGAAGGATATTTCATACAATCAAATCAGCAGGAAAGATATACAAATATTATGCAGATGAGAATGTCCCACCATCAGATGTGTGGGATGATATAGGTCATCTTCAACAAAAAGATCCGGAACGCATTGGTTATCCTACTCAAAAACCCGAAAAACTCCTTGAACGAATTATCCTCGCTTCATCCAACGAAGGCGATGTGGTAGCAGATTTCTTCTGTGGCGGTGGTTCAACCTTAGCAGTTGCACAGAGGCTTAACCGTCGGTGGATTGGCTCTGACCAGTCAAGGATCGCTGTTGCCATTACAGCCGATAGAATTACAAGGCTTGTTGAAGAAAAAATCGGCAAGCTTTTCCCGGTGCCTGACTTTATAATTGAGCACTGGGGTATTTATGAAGTGCCGGGGCTTGGAAGTCTAAAGCCTGAACAGTTCAGGGAGTTTGTGATAAAGGCATACAATGGAAGGGTGGACAACACCGGGAGCAAATACATTCACGGCATTAAGGGCGGCGTTCCTATCTATGTAGGAAGTCCTGATTATAAATCGAGGCTTGATAAGGATGAAGTTGTTGAATTTGCAAAAGCTATTCTGACTGAGAGAAAAAGAAACCACGGGATTATGCTTGCATGGAATTTCTCAAGGCTCGCAAAACAGGCTGCTGAAAAACTTGCTGCAAGAGAAAATGTGAGGCTCGATTTCGTAAGGCTTGAGATGGTGAATATAGAGTCGCCTGAATTCAGAAAGCATGTTGCGGAAAAACATCCTGACTATGATAACCTCCTAACTTTTGTTCAGCCGCCTGAGATAAGGGTTGGCATTAAACGCCTTGCGCCGCTCACCTATCAATTTGATGTCGCTGAATCTTTGAGTCTTAATCCTGAGGGTAGGATAATCAATGTCCAGTGGGACTTTGATTACCGAAGCCGCTTTAGCTCAACTCCGGGTTACTCTTTTATAAGAGGGAAAAACAAAGAGCCGGTTCTTGCAGTTCCCTTTAAGTTTGAAAAAGCAGGCAAAAAGAAAATCGCCTGTCGTGTTCAGGATGATCAGGGTGGAGAAAGCACATGGATTGATGAGTTGGAGGTAAGGTGAAGAATGGCGAGATTTTATGCAGGGGTTGGCTATGTTAAGAATTGAAGCTAAGGGAATATCTACACAAGATGAGAGCGAAAAGAAAGGAAAACTTTTTGAACGGTTGTGCGGGGAATTATTAAATTCTTTAGGCTACAAAATTACTAACAGAAATCTTATTTATGCAGGGATGGAAATTGACCTTGAAGGCGAGAGAACTCTCGAAAAAATTCCATTTATCTGTGAGTGTAAGGGACAGAAAGCTGAAGTCGGGTCTAAAGAATTTCAAGCTTTTGCAGGAAAACTAAGTGCCAAACAAAAGAAAAATCCCCAAATATTCGGAATCTTCTTAACTTTATCCAGATTGAATTCGAGTGCTAAAGGATTTTATCAAGAGTATTTTGCTGGTAGAAATGAATTGATTCTCTTAGAGGAACCGAAAATTCTTGATTATTTATATGAGCAAAATTTACTGATAAAACTTGAAGTAGTTCAGAAAAATTGTCAGACCAATTTCCCAGCATTTAAAATTGGTGATGCCGAGCTTTTATACACCGAAAAAGGTTATTTTTGGTTCCAGTATATGACATCTGAAAATGATGATGTACCTAATTATATATGCTTTATAGATTCCAACGGTAATTTTATATCAGAAAAAAATGTCATGGATGAACTGAACTCTTTGAATGAGGATTTTCTTTCCTACAAGCCATTACTTCCTCAAATCCAAAAAATGAAACCCGAGTTAAAAGAAGCAGAGCATGAAGAAGTTGTTCCTGTTCGTGGTAGCAGTAGTTATTTTGAATATCAATTTCCAGCTTCACCAGAATATTTTGTAGGGCGGTTTGATGTTATTGGTGAATTTAAAAACGAAATTGAATCTGTAATAAAAGAAGAAACACGGAATAGAATATTAATCATAAAAGCAAATTCGGGGTGGGGTAAAAGTTCTTTGATATTAAAATTATCCAATGAACTAAATGAACTAAGAAATATTTTTGTTGTTTCAATAGATACCCGTACTGCATCGAATGTTAAATTTTTATTGCATGTTTTGAATTTTGTAATTAAAGAAATTGAAAAGGCTGGATTTATCTCTATTGATATAAATCAATTGAGGTTAGGTGGTTATGACTCTATCGGAGACATCTTAGAAAAAATAAACGAAAAGTTAAAAAGTGAAAACAAACTTTTAATCATTTTCTTCGACCAATTTGAAAATATTTTTTATCAGGCAAGTCTATTGGAAAAGGTGAGAAACTTTGTTTTTAAGTTATTTGATAGACAACATCATATTATTGCAGGATTTGCATGGAAAAGTGATTTGATAGGGATACATGAAGATTATCCTTATCGCATGCTGGCGGATATCGAAGGAGGTGCAAGAATATTTCACCTTCAAAAGTTTGGTGAGATAGAAACGCAAGCAATTCTTCAAATATTAGAAAGAGAAATACGGTCGCGACTTAGACAGGATCTTAGGTTCCAATTAAGTGAATATTCTCAAGGATTTCCATGGTTACTTAAAAAATTATGTGCCCATGTAATTAAGCAGAAAGAACGTGGAATTAAACAGCAAGAATTAGTAGAACATTTTTTAAACATTCAGGAACTATTTGATGAGGATATTAAAGACCTTTCGCCCATCCAGGAAGAGGCTTTACGTTATGTTGCACAAAAAGTTCCTATATCAATAAGTGAAATTGGAGAAACCTATCCTGAAGGAATTCTGCAATCATTAGTTGACAAAAGACTTATTGTTAGAGTAGGACCAAAGTTTGATATCTACTGGGATATTTTTAGAGATTATCTGAATACTGGGAAAATACCATCCGAAGAAGCATACATTTTGAGGATCATGCCTACTACCATGTTGGGCATCTTAAAACACTTTATTAAAAAGGAATCAATACTTGTTGATGAATTAAAATCGAAATATAGCTCCGAAAAAAGTTTTTACAACCTCATAAAAGATGCACGGTTGCTTGGTCTTCTGAAGGCTGAAGAAGACAAAATAGCAGTATGTTTTAATAGCAACCTTTCAGACGAAGCTCTTAGAAGTGAGATTAAGGCAGCAGTAAAAGAAAAATTATCAAAACATAAGGTTATCAGATTATTACAAAATCGCCTTTTGGAATTTGATTCCATTCCGATTGAAAACGTTTCCAATATACTACAAGAAGCATTTCCATATATTAAAGCTGATATAAAAACATGGAATACTTATTCAAGAATTCTTTCTATGTGGATGGATTTTACTGATTATGCTGTTTATATGGGTGATACCTTAAGAAAGTTTGATCCATCTTCGGATATTAGAAGTTCGGACAGATTTATATATAAACACAAAAAACGAGATATCTATGTTCCCTCTATACAGAATAAACCCATACAAGAATTCATGGAGCGTATTTCTACCTCAATGAGAGAGAAAAAATTTGTTCTTATTAATAGAAGTCGAGATAGGAAAGCCCTATCAGATGCTATCGCACTTGGTTTCGTAACATTTAACCAAGGAATTATTAAGGTAAGTCCGCATGGTTTTAATTTTATAAATAATCCTGATAAAAGGGCTGAAATATTTAAAGATTCCGCGCTGGAACTCAAAGTGTTTAAAGTTTTTTTAGATATTCTGAACGCTAACCAAAAAAAAGAAGTTAAAATGATAGCTCAAGAACTTAATAACAAATTAGGAAATCGCTGGAGTGTTGAAACAGCAAAGACAGTTACAAAAATCCTAATTAATTGGGTAAAATATGCAGGATTGATGAGATATAAGAGTTTAGAAGATAAAGAAGAAAAATTGCTTTTTGATCAATAGCTATGCGTATCTTAAATGATAGAGAAATTACGGATTTAATTTCAGAACCAAAGGTTGTCCCTAACAATTGGTTCTCAAGGCTGGACGCAAAAGACAAAGCTCACTATCAGCATAAAGAAAAAGAGATTGATGTTGAAGGCAGCAATGGAAATCTCTTCAGGGTAATCATAAGGGAGAATAAACTTAATGTGTTGGACTTTTCAATCATCCTCACATTGAGAGAAAGAGAGTCAAATGTAGAGTATAACCTGCTCCGATATAATGGAAAGCATTCGTCAAGACACACTAATAAATGGGAAAAAGAGAAAGGAGTCTCTGGCCATACCTTTGGACCGTCTTTCCATATTCACAAGGCAACTCAGCGATATCAGGAAAGCGGCTATAAGATTGATGGATATGCCGAGGTGACTACACTTTATTCTGATTTTCATTCAGCGCTTAATCAATTCTTGTTAGAATGTAATTTCAAGAGGGAAGATGAGGGGCAGCCCTCTCTGTTTGAAGGAGGTGATATTTCATGAATTTGGAGCTTATAGAAAAAGAATTTAAGACTAAAATCTGCGATGAGGTAAATCTTGCACAGGAAGGACTCAACAGGTTTATCGTCTTTAACCCTTTTATGTTTGATGACGGAGATCATCTCGTGGTTTTGCTGAAAGGTGTGGAAGGAAAATGGCGTTTCACCGATGAAGGACATACATTTATGCATGTGAGTTACGATGATATTGATATTGACAAGGGAACAAGAAAGAAGATTATCGACAATGTTCTTTTGGGTTATGGCATAAAAAATCAGGAAGGAGAACTAATAGCTGAAATACCGGACAATCACTTTGGAGACGCATTGTACAGTTATTTGCAGGGGCTGATAAAAATAACCGATATTAATTACCTGACAAGAGAACGCGTAAGATCAACTTTCATGGAAGATTTCAGAGCGCTTATTGAAGAAACCGTTCCTTCAGACAGACGAATTTTTGATTATTATGATAAACAGCATGACCCTGACGGGAAGTATATTGTGGATTGCCGGGTAAACGGCATTAAACGGCCATTATTTTTGTTTGGAATACCACATGACGATAAGTGCAGGGATGTAACCATAAGCTGTCTTCAATTTGAGAAGTTCAATGCGCCTTTCAGGTCAATGGCTATTTTTGAAGATCAAGAATCCATAAATCGGAAAGTATTAGCAAGGTTCAGCGATATATGCGACAAGCAATTTTCAACATTGGCTACAAACAAGGATAGAATTGGTAAATACCTTCACGAAATAATGGAAGGGAAATAAATGTTCAACGCCTTTCGGCAGTACGAAAAAGAATATATCGACTGGGTTCAGGGCGGTTATCCTGAGACAAATATCTTTACTCAGGATTTTATCTCTAACCTTTTAGAGCAGGACAGGAAAAACCGCCTCTGGAGACATCAGGAAGAGGCGTTTTTAAGGACTGTTTATAGTTATGAAATCCTCGGCAGAAAAAATCTCCTTCTTAATATTGTTACAGGCGGCGGGAAGACCGCCATAATTGCAACGGTGATTGCGTGGCTCCGTTCCTGCCATAACATCCAATCCTTTCTTATAATGGTTCCAAATCTGATTGTAAGAGACAGACTCGAAACTGACTTTAAGGACAAGAGTGTTTTCCGAAGGTTTAAACTCTTTCCACCCGGACAAGAGCATCTTATAAATACTGTTGACCTTCACACCCTTGGAGAAAGAAGCGGCCCGCAGGGGATGCTGGAATCAGGAATTATTCTCGGCAATATTCAGCAGTTTTATCAGCATCACATTACAGGGCAGAGAAACCTTGCATATATTAATCGCTATATCGACAATATCGCCGTCTTTAATGACGAGGCGCACAACACCCCTGCGACTGAATATACAAATATCCTTGCCCATCTATCAGAAAAGGCAAAATTCAGGCTTGACACAACCGCAACTCCTGACAGGGCTGATGGACAATCGCCTGATACGGAAATGATATTTGAATATGACATACAGGATGCCCTTGCAGAAGCGCCGCCGATTATAAAGTCGGTGGTTGTCTACCAGCCTGAAATATCATCAGTCCAGTTGACATATACAAACTCTGATACAGGTGAAAAGAGAACTATTGATGAGATGGACGAGGAGTTTGAAAAGATTGAAAGGGGCCTGACTGCAACACAGTGGGTTACTGATTATGATCCTATGAAAAAGCAGATAGCCGTTGCTCTGAACAGACTTGAGGAGCAAAAGAGAAGAGCAAAGGCAGTTGGAGAGAATAAATACAAGCCGATTCTCTTTGTTGTAGCTATTTGTATAAAGGATGCTGAGAGGGCTGTAAAGGTTTTTGAAGAAGATTTTGATCTAAAAGGCAAGGTGTTGCTTGTTACGGAAGACTCAGCAGATACTATTGTCGGCAAAAAGGCAAATGGTCAGCCATTAACCGCAAGAGAGGCTGTTAAAGAGGTTGGCTCGTTTAACAGTCCTTATGAAGCGGTGGTAAGTGTTTTGATGCTTAGGGAAGGATGGGACGTGCCAGAGGTATCCGCTATCCTGCTCTTAAGAAAATTTTCATCTCCAGTTTACGGCCAGCAGGTGATTGGCAGAGGGTTAAGAAGGAATTTAAGAGGAACAGAGGACCCTGAAATCTGCGCTGTAATTGATCATCCTAAGTTAAAGCATGATTGGCTCTGGGAAATGGTCAGGGCAAAAGTGAGAAGCGATGTTGGGCAGGCTGATCTTTTTGGAGACGAAGATCTACCGCCAAAAAGAAAGCCTCAGATTTTGATAAGGCCTGAAAACCTTATTGATATTCCCAATCCCGAAGGAGAAGAAGATGTTGACTTCAGCGATATTGAGGCCATGGAGGATACTACGACTGATTATCCTAACTGGAAAGAGGTCATAGGCGGTTTTAGCTATGACAGAAGCGAAATAGAGATAACACGGGTTAACCTTAGAGGAATCAAAGGAGTTTCTCTTGATGAAACAAGGCGACTCGAAATACATACGCCACCCGAAGTAACATCATCTGGAGGCAGTAATGAAGAAGGCAACGGAAATCTCATTGAAAAACTCAAACAGAATGTTCTTGATATGGGCATAGCGCTTCTTTATGAGGCAGGGATTGGTTCTCATGAGCGAGGGTATATGTATAATGTGCTTATGGATCATATCAGAGATAAAATGTTCAATGGAGAATCAGCAGGCTTTGCATCTAAAGAGGACTTGAAGTTAGCCCTCTTTAAATTGCCTGAGATTAGCAGAAATTTCAGCAGTCTGCCGGGGCTTGTTGAAAGCATCGTGAGGTATAGAGATGCCGGTTAATACACACTATGGAGATTTTGAAGGCCCTAAGAAAAGCCCTTATTCTATTGAACGATATGATTATGGATGGGAACTTGAACATATGAGGTTTCTTGAAAAAGATAAGATGGTTTCAAAATGGACAAAGAATCACGGCATTGAGATACCATATGTTACGGAAAGCGGGAATATAAGAAAATATCGCCCCGATTTTTTGATTCAACGTATTGATGGAACAAAAGAGATTCATGAGGTTAAGGGCAGACACTTACTCGAAAATCCTGATACATTGAGAAAGCGAGAAGCGGCTGAGAATTGGTGTAAGAGGCGGGGGATGCAGTTTATTTTGGTATCGAAGGAGACAAGATGAAAATTGGTTTTATCGGCGGCGGCAACATGGCAGAGGCGTTGATAAAAGGCATGATGCAAGATACAAGATACAGGATGCAAGATATTATTGTATCTGAACCGAGAGATGACAGAAGAAAATATTTAGAGCAGACTTATGGAGTAAAGACAACATCATCAAATAAAGAAGTCGCCTCCTCATGCAATATAATAATCCTCGCGGTAAAGCCTCAAATTATGGGGCAGGTTCTTGAGGAGATAAAAAGCGCTGTAACAGATGATAAAATAGTTGTATCAATTGCAGCAGGCATAACACTTTCATACCTTCAGTCAAAGCTGAATACAAAAAAATTAATCAGAGTGATGCCAAACACCCCTGCCCTTGTTCACGAGGCTATGTCAGTCATGTCTCTGTGCGAATGCTTTTCCGATAAAGACATCAACCCTGTAAGGGAAATATTCATGTCCATAGGGAAAGTGCTCACGCTGCCTGAAAAATATATGAACGCAGTAACAGCGCTCTCGGGAAGCGGGCCTGCATTCATAGCTTTTTTCATTGAGGCAATGGTTGAAGGCGGAGTAAAATCAGGGTTAAGCAAAGAGAATGCTTCTGAACTTGCAATCCAGACCCTGCTCGGCACGGCAAGGCTCCTTGAAACAGGAATGCCTCCTGAAAAACTCAGGGAAATGGTGACATCTCCCGGAGGCACAACAGCCGCAGGATTGAAAGTGTTTGAGGAAAAGGGATTTAAGAATATTGTTTTAAGCGCTATAGATACAGCAGTAAAAAGAGCAGAGGAACTCGGGAGAAAGGAATAATGTTTATCATCGGTGATTTAATTATTGCAGTTGCAAAGATACTTGACATTGTCCTTGAGGTTTATAAATGGGTTGTAATCATTGCAGCGTTGATAAGCTGGGTGAATCCTGACCCCTACAATCCAATTGTAAGGCTTCTCCATGCGGTTACAGAACCTGCGTTCAGGCCCATAAGAAGGATTATCGGTTACCGGCTTGGCCCGATAGATATTTCCCCTTTGATAGTAATCCTTGTTATTATATTCGCGCAATCGTTTCTGATAAAGTCTTTAATAAAACTTGGCTATAAATTAGGAGGTGGCTGATATGAGAATAACACCGCTTGATATCCAGCAAAAGCAGTTCCCTATGAAGTTCAGGGGATTTGACGTTGAAGAGGTCTATGCATTTCTTGAAGTCGTCAGAGAGGAGATGGAGGATATACTCAGGGAAAACGCTTCTTTGAAGGAGGCCGTACAGAGGGCTGAGAGCCAGATCAAAGAGTTTAAGGACATGGAGTCCACACTCAGAGAAACACTCATAACAGCCCAGAACATGGTTGAAGACTACAAGACAAATGCAAGAAAAGAGGCAGAACTGCTGGTAAGAGAGGCAGAAATACGCACAGAGACTATGTTAAGGGATGCTCAGGAAAAAGTTATTAAGATTCACGAGGACATCGTTGACCTTAAGGGGATAAGACGCCACTTCAAAGAGGAATTAAAGAGACTGATAGAGGGCCATCTGAAGATGATTGAATTTGACAAGGAAAGAGAAGGAGAAGCTTCTGAAGAAGGCAGACATGCTTTATAAGTAACGCGATGAGGAAAAGAAAGTGAAATACAACGCCCTAAAGGGCGTCCATGACATACTCCCGCCTGACATATATCTCTGGCAGAAGGCTGAATCAACAGCAAAGGAAATATTTTCCGCATACGGATTTCAGGAGATCCGTGTCCCAATAATAGAGTCAACAGATATATTTGTAAGAAGCATCGGAGAGACAACAGACATTGTTGAAAAAGAGATGTATACATTCCCTGACAGGGCTAACAGGAGCATCACGCTGAGGCCTGAAGGCACAGCATCTGTTGTGAGGAGTTATATAGAAAATCATCTCTACAACTTGCCCTCTCCACAGAAGTTCTTTTACTCAGGCCCTATGTTCAGATATGAAAGGCCGCAGAAAGGGAGATTCAGACAGTTCTATCAGATTGGCGTTGAGGCATTCGGAGCAGCCGAGCCAAAACTTGATGCAGAGATTATCTCCATGCTAAAACTCTTTCTTGAAAAACTTCAGTTGAAAGGACTCCAATTCGAGGTTAATTCCATAGGCTGTGAAAAATGCAGGCCTGATTACAAAAAAGTGCTCGTAAGTTTTTTCTCTGCCAAGGTTACAGACCTCTGCCCTGACTGCAACAGAAGATACATTAATAACCCTTTGCGTATCCTTGACTGTAAAAGCAGTACATGCACTGAACTAAGAAAAGGCTCTCCGAAAATAACAGATTATCTGTGCAAAGAATGTAAGTCGCACTTTGAAGAATTCTTATCTCTCCTGAATATCCTTCACATCACTTACAATGTCAATCCCGGCATGGTCAGAGGGCTTGATTATTACACAAGGACAACATTTGAAATAACAAGCGAACACCTCGGCGCTCAGAAAACAGTTGCGGCAGGAGGAAGATACGACAGGCTTGTTGAGGAATTCGGAGGACCTCCTACGCCTGCAATAGGCTTTGCAATCGGCATGGAAAGACTTGTTGAAATAATCAAAAATGTGAATCCCGAATTTTGCATTCCGTCGCCAAAGGTATTTATAGCCGCAATCGGCAATAAAGCCGGCGCTGAAGGACTTCTGATTGCTGAGCAGCTGAGGGCAAAAGATATACAGGCTGAACTCGGTTATGACAGCGCCTCCCTGAAAAGCCAATTAAGGAGGGCTGACAAACTCGGCTCAAACTATGTCTTTATAATCGGTGATGACGAATTGCAGTCAGGCATGCTTAAGTGGAAAAATTTAAAAGACGGCTCGCAGGGAGAGATAGGCATAAAAGATGCAGCGGAGTTTAAAGGATTAGATTAAACCCCGAAGATTATTGATCTCTCTTCCATATCAACCTTGTCAACTTTCACCTTTAATTCCTTTCCTATGGTGAATGAGCGTTTCTTATTTTTGCCGTAAAGTATCATAGTTCGTTCGTTAAATTCATAAAAATCATCCGTCATATACGAGACATGGAGAAAACCTTCAACATAAAAATCCTTCAGCCTAATTTTCAGTCCATAAGGCGTGACATTGACAACCTTTCCTTCAAACTCATCTCCCACCTTATCTTTCATAAACCACACCCTCATAGCATTAAGAACCGCATTCTCAGCCTCGCCGGAAAGGCGCTCCGTCCTTGAAGAGTTGAATGCAATATCAGGCAGCATTGTCTCCAGTTCCTGCTTTCTTCTTTCTGATATGCGCTTCTTATGCAAAACCTCCCTTAATATCCTGTGGACAATGAGGTCAGGATAGCGCCTTATCGGAGATGTGAAATGTGTATAATGTCCCGATGCAAGGCCGAAATGACCTGCGTTCAAAGGAGAATACCTTGCCTGCTTAAGGCTTCTCAATACCATATAATTCACCATTTCTTCCTCCGGCCTGCCTTTTACTTCTCTGAGCAGCGCAGAGAAATTTTTCGGCTCGTAACGCACGCCATGCACCGTGCCGCGCAAAGGTTTTATATATCTAAGAATCCCTTCCATCTTTTGAGTGTCAGGCTCTTCGTGTATCCTGTAAAGGGTCGGCGTTTCGAGTTCCGCAAGATATTCCGCAACAGCCTCGTTTGCCGCGACCATAAACTCTTCAATAATGATATGCGCAAAATTTCTCTCAGCCTTTACTATTGCCTCCGGCCTGCCCTGCATATCAAGCAGGACTTCCGGTTCCGGAAGGTCAAAATCAAGGCTTCCTCTTTCAAGCCTCTTTTTTCTCAGGACACCGCACAGCTCAGCCATAAGTTCAAAATCACTTAGAAGGTAATCATATCTCTTGCGTTCATGCCTGTCATTATCAACAAGAATTTTCCTTACAGATGTATAGGTCATCCTCTCGTTGCTCTTTATCAGGCTCGGATAAAATTTTGCATTGAGTTTTTCGCCATGCCTGCCAAAGTCCATCTCAGCTGTAAATGCAAGCCTTTCCACCTCAGGTCTCAGGCTGCACAGATCCTCGGACAGTTCATTCGGAAGCATTGGAATCACCCTGTCCGGGAAATATGTGCTTGTGCCTCTCTTCCTTGCCTCAAGATCAATAACCGAATCCCATGGAACATAATATCCGACATCAGCTATATGCACCCAGAGCTTATAACCGTGCTCTGTAAGTTTAATGGAAACTGCGTCATCAAAATCCTTTGCGCGTTCACCGTCAATTGTTACCGTAAGAAGCCCCGTTAAATCTTTTCTTTTTTCTTCAGCCGCTTCGCTCATGCCCTTTGCAGCAAGCATTTTTGCTTCTTCAGCAACATTTCTCGGAAATCTTCGCGGGATACTGAATTCATCTATGATAGCCTCAACCTCGGATGCAGGGTCTTCAGGCTTTTCTATTACTTTTACAATTCTTCCCGAAGGAGGCTTTCTGTCTGTAGGATAATTAAGAATCTCAGCAACAACAGTATCGCCGTTTCTGGCGCTGCCCCTGTCATTAGGTGAGACATAAAGGTCAAATGCAATGGATTTGTTTTTGGGCCTCACATAAGATACGGCTTTTTCGATTTCAAGCCTGCCTGCCACTCTAACGTGAGCTCTTTCAAGTATCCTTATTATTGCTCCATCCCGCTTTTGCCGGTTCTCTATCCTCACAACAACCCTGTCATTGTCCATTGCTCCGGAGGTTGCACGGGCAGGGATAAATATATCGCGTTCTCCCGGCTTTTCCGTTATAACAAAACCGTAACCATCCTTGTGAGCCTCAAAATAACCTGTCATCAGATTAACATCACTTGCAGGGACATAAAGGCCTTTTCTTGTGAGCACGATATCGCCGTCCTGAAGCATTCGTCTGAGAACCTTTTTTAATGCGTGGGCTTCGGAACGGCTTAATCCCATGAGATTAACTATATCCTTAAAACTAAGAGGCTTTTTTGTTTTTTCTCTGAAAAATGAAAGGAGGGTTTGTTTATTTACCATGAGATGTCAGGCTGCATTGTTTTTTGACGTTGTATCATAAAGTTTATCATAAAGTTTTTCGGCTGAAAAATAAAAAGAGAGGGCATATCCCCTCTCTTTGTGTCATTTTTCACAGCCTGTAGATTTCTTTTTTATAGCTTACTCTAATATTTCAAGAACGCAGCGCTTGCCTATTTTAGTGCCTGATGCGCTGAGTATTGTTCTCATTGCACGTGCTGTCTTCCCCTGTTTTCCTATGACCTTTCCGAGATCGGTCTGTGCAACTCTAAGTTCAAAAACAGTGGTTTTCTCCCCCGCAACCTCTGAAACTGCAACATCCTCCGGCTTGTCAACCAGAGCCTTAGCCATTCTCTCAACCAATTCTTTCATCCTCGCCACCTCCATAGGAATTTAGGACTGTCTACGACTCGTAGAATTACAGGCCAGCCCTTTGCAAAAGCTTTTTAGTAACATCGGTAGTTTGCGCTCCTCGCTGCAACCAGTGCCTTGCCTTCTCCACATTAATCTTTATCTCAGAAGGCTCTTTGAGCGGATCATACGTTCCAAGAATTTCTATGAAAGGCCCATCTCTTTTTGTCCGCGAATCAGCTACAACCACTCTGTAGAAAGGTCTCTTATGGGCTCCTAATCTTCTTAACCTGATTTTTACCAAAACTTCACCTCCCCTTTTTAATTAAATCTACTGAATTTTAAGCTTATCAGAAAGAGTGTAAACTGTCAACATACATCAGAAAGGCAAAAACTTAGGCAGCTTAAACCCCTTTCCCCCTTTAAACATCTTCAACATCTTTTTCAACTCAACATATTGTTTAACTACCTTATTGACATCAGCTGCCGTGGTTCCGCTTCCCAGCGCAATCCTTTTCCTTCTGCTGCCGTTCAAAAGGTTATGGTTTCTTCTTTCAGCCAGTGTCATGGAGTTTATTACTGCCTCTACCTTTACAAGCTCCCTGTCATCCACAGCCAGCCCCTTCATCTTGCTGGCGCCGGGTATCATATTCAGAATATTTTCAAGAGGGCCCATGCTGCGGATTTTCCTCAACTGTTCCTTCAGGTCATCAAATGTGAATGATTCAGATGCAATCTTCTCCTGAAGTTTTTCAGCCTCCTTCTGTTCAAATGTCTTTTGCGCCTGCTCTATAAAAGTGAGGACATCGCCCATCCCGAGAATTCTTGAAGCAATCCTGTCAGGATAAAACGGCTCGAGCATATCAATCTTTTCGCCGCTTCCTATAAACTTGATCGGCTTACCTGTTATTGCCCTTATAGAGATTGCGGCGCCGCCCCTCGCATCGCCATCCATCTTTGTGAGTATTATCCCGTCAATGCCAATCTGCTCGTTGAAATTCTTTGCTATATTCACAGCATCCTGCCCTGTCATTGCATCAGCAACAAATATAGTCTCTTTCGGTAAAACAGCATCTCTTATGCGCCTGAGTTCTGCCATGAGGCTGTCATCAATATGGAGCCTTCCGGCTGTATCAAGTATTAATACGTCCCTTGCATCAATCACAGCTTTATTTAACGATTCTTTACAGAGCGCCACAGGGTCTTTTATATCCCTTGAGTGGAAGACAGGTATTTCTAATTGGGAACCAAGCGTTATAAGCTGGTCTATAGCTGCCGGACGCTGAAGGTCAGCGGCAACAAGCATCGGCCTTCTGCCATCTTTTTTGAAAAACCTTGCAAGTTTTGCCGAGGTTGTAGTCTTACCCGAACCGTGAAGGCCCACCATCATAATAACTGTAGGAGGATTCGGAGAAAGCTGTATCCTGGCGTTTGTTCCTCCCAGAAGAGCGCAGAGTTCATCGTTGACTATCTTTATGACCTGCTGCCCTGGAGTAAGGCTTTCAAGAACTTCCCTGCCAACTGCCTTCTCTTTAACTTTAAGAATAAAGTCTTTTACGACCCTGAAATTTACATCAGCCTCAAGAAGTGCGAGACGTACCTCCTTTAAAGCGGCATCAACATCTTCCTCTTTAAGAAGCCCCCTGCCCTTAAGTTTTTTGAATATTGATTCGAGTTTTTCGGTAAGTGAGTCAAACATGGTTTTAAAGAAGTTTTTCTATCCCGGATGAAAGTTTGTTCCTCTATGAATCAGATTTTTCCGTCCCGAGCTGCTCGGGACTAAGCGCTGAGCAAAGAATCTATCTTGGATTTAAGCTGTGTCTTAGGCACTGCCCCTACAACCTGGTCTACTCTTTCGCCGTTCTTAAAGAACATGATTGTCGGAATTCCCATTATTTTATACCTGCTTGCAATATCAGGGTTTTCATCTGTATTCAGCTTTGCGACTGTTACCTTTCCGGCATACTCTTTTGCCAGTTCTTCAACTGTGGGCGCAATCATCTTGCAAGGCCCGCACCATACTGCCCAGAAATCAACCATAACCACTCCCTGACCCTGAAGAACCTCTTTATCCCACGTAGAAGTCGTGAGTTCAACTATGCCTTCACCCATTACAAGCCTCCTTAAACTCTCAGTAATTTATTAATTATATTGTTTAGCTGTAATCTTTGTCAACGTTACAACTTTTTCAGTAAACCCCGTTAGAAGTCCAAACTTCTAACGGGGTAAATAGCTCTGACTCCTCAAGATTTTCCCCGCTGTGGCGCCGGTAATTTCGCCTTTCGCCACCTCAGGCAAACCATTCACAATCACATAGTAAATTCCTCCAGGCTTCAGAAACGGTTTATCAAAAGTAGCCCTATCAATTATCCTCTCGGGATCAAAGACAACGATATCCGCAAATGCGCCTTTTTTCAGAACTCCCCTCCCATTTATTCCAAACGTCCTTGCAGGAAGCATTGTTATCTTATGAACAGCCTCGCTCATACTCATTAATTTTCCGTCTCTTACGTACTTTCCGAGGAACCTTGGAAAACTTCCAAAACCTCTTGGATGCGGCTTGCCTTTACAGGTCAATCCTGTTCTGCTTCTTGAAGAACTGTCAGAGCCAATCATTGCATAAGGCAAAGAAAGGAATCTCTTAAGATTGTCCTCACTCATTGATGAAAATATTGCGCCAGCCCTCAGCTTTTCCTCTATCAAAATCTTAAAAAGCGCATCCACGGGGCTATTATTTATTCGTCCTGATATAAAAGTTAGAGTCTTGCCTTCCATCCACTTATTCTTTTTTGATGATACAGAAGATACGCTTACCCTTTTCCAGTAATCGCTGTGAGGATGCTCGTATAATATCTCCTTTCTTATCTTCTCACGCATCTCCGGATTTTTTAACCTTCTTAACTCTTTCTCAGTTCCACCATCGTATGTCCATGACGGCAGTATCGTGTCAAGGTCTGTGCTTGATGCCGTGTAAGGATACCTGTCGCATGTAACTTTAACGCCTCTTTTTCTGGCGTTGTTTATCAGAGATATTGCCTCATCTATCTTATCCCAGTTTTCTTTCCCGCTTGTTTTAATATGCGATATGTGAACTTTGATATTTGCTTCTTTTCCGATGCGGATTATCTCCTTTATTGATTCTATAAGCCCCTTGCCTTCGCTTCTCATGTGGGAAGTGTAGATACCACCCCCCCATCCCCTCCTTGCCAAGGGGGGGCGAAGGGGGGGTAAAACCTTACACAGCTCAATCACTTCCTGGGTATCCGAATAAATTCCCGGCGGATAAATAAGCCCTGTTGAAAGTCCTATTGCTCCGGCATCAATTACCTTCTGCGATAGAGCCTGCATCTTCTTTAATTCAGAAGCGGTTGGCTTCTTATCTTTGTAGCCGATAACAGATGCGCGGATATTGCCGTGCCCTGCAAGCGTGACAAAGTTTAAAGCAATCCCCCTACCTTCAAGTATGTTGAAATATTCCTCAAACGTTGACCATCGCTCTTTTATTCCGAGTTCAGCGAGATCTTTTTCACGATGTTCCAATGCCTTGCCGTAAAGCGGCGCAGCAGAAAGCCCGCAGTTTCCGTTTATCTCTGTGGTTATGCCCTGAAGCAGTTTTCCTTCTGCGCGATGGTCTGCAAGGAGGGTAAACTCAGAATGCGCATGCGTATCTATAAAACCGGGAGCAACTGCAATGTCTTTAGCATCTATCACTTTTTCTCCTCTGGTCTTTGACACCTGACACCTGACACCTGACACCTTATTTATGAATGCTATCTTGTCTCCGGCAACACCAATATCAGCCTCAAAAGGCTCTCCGCCTGTCCCGTCATAAACAGTGCCACCTTTAATAAGCAAATCAAGTTTTTTCATCTAATCAAAAACCTCCGCTGCACTATTTTATCACATCTTTGTTTGCAAGACCTGTAAGTCATTTTTTCACCCAAATTTCTCATTGACAATTCATATCCTGCAAGATATTATCAATCTGAATATGAATAAAAAACGGGAATTTCCTATATCTCGCTTATCAGAAAGCAATGTCTTATCAAAAAATATCAAAAGGTTTTCATGAAAATATCAACATTTTTTTTATGTATCACAGCGTTACTCCTTTCTGGGTGTGATACTATGGATATGAGAAAAATTTCCGTTGAACCTAAAATATCGACTGAGAATATACGGAAAAGTTCCCTCAGGGCAGGTCTGGTCCTCAAGGAACATTTTACTGACTACAAATATAATTTTGAAACAGGTAAACAACTGTTTCTTCTTTCAAAAGTACGGGGCGAAATAGTTATCGGTAAAAATTTGTCTAACGCTCTTTATGGTATTGTATCGAGCAAGTTCAAAAGCATATCTATGGGCAGTAATATTAATGAAATAGATGATGTTGACATCTATTTTGTTCCCAATATCAAATCATTCACATATTCACCCCCATACACGGGTCTCAGTTCTCATTCGGCCTCATTAGAACTAGAAATTGAAATTTATGGCAGAGATGGCAAGTTGCAACACAGGATCAACATCAAGCAGGATGGAAGCAGAAGCATGTTTAATCAATTTGCACTAAAAACTAATTATGATATGGCATGTGGTGCGGTAAATGAGGCTATTAATAATACACTAGAGGAATTCAGTGTAAAGCTTAATGAATATTATTGAGCCATATCGGCGGCAACGATGTTACTAATGCGATGGCTGGTTGTATTCCTGGCGGTTTTCATCTCTGGCTGCGCAGGGGCAGGGCTTAGTAAATCTGAGTCTATGAGTCATTATAATCCGTTAACTCTTATAGCAACAAAGAGTAAAGGGGATATTCTTATTCAAGAAGGATCAGAGTATGCTCGTGAAGGTTTCTTTGAAAAGTTCATGGCAGCCATGCGCGAGGCATTGATATTTTATTCTGCTGACGGGGAAAAGTCCTCTGATATTTACGGATATATCGGCAATGCGTATCTCGAAAAAAACGAATACGACAAGGCGCTTGATTACTTTAACCAATCTCTATCCGCTGCAAAAATCAACGGATACAATCATGGAATCGTTCTGGCGACCGTCGGCATTGCAAATTGCTACAAAAAAATCGGCGATACAGATAAAGCCATAGAGATCCTTGCGGCAAGCCCAAAGAAAAATCCCAATACAGGAAGCGACCACCCCCTTGTTGCGCTCAACATGGGTGAGAACCTCGCACAAAAGGGCGATTTATCTCAAGCGCTGGAAATATTCAACAAGTTGCTTTCTGGCATAAACAGCGACAAAGATGACAAGTTGAAGCAGTCGGTATATTCATCGCTGGGTACGACCCTTTTTGGCCTTAGCCGATATGAAGAGGCGATTGCCAATTATCAGCACGCGCTTGATCTCGCCCGGAAAAGTTTCAACACGGCAGATGTTGCGGATCTTCTCAACAATATTGGATTTTGTCTGGTGTCTTTGAAGAAATACGACGATGCCACCATGGCATTTAAGGAAGGGCTTGGACTATTAGCGGTCATGGACCTTTATTATCCCGAAAAACAGATGTATGCAAATTATGGGCTGGGGCTTTTGAACGAAGAGCAAAACAGGAATACTCAGGCACTTCTCTACTACAACACCGCAATCAGATTCATTGAAGATTTGAGAGGAAAACTGAGCTCAACAGAGTTCAGATCATTTTTCCTTGCCAACAAAATAGCTGCCTATGAACATGCCATAGATATTCTGCTCACTGTCGGCGGCCAAACTCTTGATGATGGTCGCCTTAATGAAATGTTCCACAAAGCGGGCTTATCCCCTGTAGAATTAGCCTTCTTTTACACCGAAAGCACAAAGGCCAGATCCTTTCTCGAACTTCTTTCAAAAACCAAAACGGGAACACTGGCAGACAGAATCCCCAAGGAATTGGCCGAACAGGAAAAGAAATTACTCAACACCATTGCCTCTATCCAGGCTGCTGGAGGCGGCCAGTCGAAATCCCAGAGAGAGCTCCTGAAAAAATCAAAAAGGGAACTCGATGAGTTGATCATAAAATTACGGAAAGATTATCCGGATTATGCATCCATCCGCTATCCGGAACCGGTCACGGCCGGGAATATTCCGCTGCGCGGCAACGAGGTGTTTTTGGCGTATAAGGTGAATCCCGGGAAAACATATCTCTGGATAATTGAAAAAGATAAGAAAACGTCTGCTATCGAAATTGACGTGAGCAGGGAGGAACTCATCCGGAGAGTCGGGGAATTCAGGGGATTTCTGGAAAATCTGGACAGATTAGAAGCATACGACCCGGAGAAAGGGCAGGCCCTGGGCAGGCTCTTGCTTGGAGAGGCTCTCAGCCGGATTGACCCCTCCAAAAATATAATAATAACGCCTGACGGCGTGCTTAACATTCTTCCTTTCGAGGTATTAACCGCCGGTAAAACCCCAAACACGGTTCAATACCTGGGAGAGAAATACAAGATTAGCTATTATCCTTCCGCCTCGGTAATGGCGACCATGAGGCGGTTCAAAGAGAGCCCCAAATCATCGAACCCCCTGTTTGCGCTCGGCGACCCGGTATACGATGATTCGGATTTACGCTACAGCCTGAAAAAGTCCGAAAATATTGTCCTGGCTGCAGCAGATACGGCGCCCGGTCTAAATTTGCGCAGCGCCGTAATCAAGAGCGGCTTCTCTCTGCCCCGCCTTCCCGAAACCAGGGACGAGGTTTTAAGAATCGGGGAACTCTTCGGGTACAAAACAAATGATCCCAATATCAAGCTGGATATGGACGCCACTAAGAGCGAATTCCTGAAATCCAATCTCGGCAATTATCGTTTTATCCATTTTGCCACTCACGGCATTTTGAGTGGCGACATACCTTATATCCTGGAACCGGCGCTGGTACTTACTCAGCCGGGAAACCGCAATCCTGAGGACGGTTTCCTGAAGATGAGCGAAATCCTAGAATTAAAGCTGAATGCCGATACGGTCGTCCTGTCGGCCTGCAAGACGGCCCTTGGAAAAGAAATAGCAGGAGAGGGTGTCGTAGGCCTGAGCCGCGCATTCATGCTTGCAGGGTCCAAATCGGTCATCGTGAGCCTTTGGAGCGTGGAATCGAATTCCACGGCAGTCTTGATGAAGAGCTTCTACTCTCATCTGATGAAACCCGGAATGTCCAAGGAAGAGGCTCTCAGACTGGCCAAGCAGGAATTAAAAAATCAAAGTTTAATATCAGATGATCTCAGCCGTGGCGTCAAGATAGTCGGACGGGACAAGAAAACTCAGACCAGCACCGCCCACCCTTTCTTCTGGGCGCCTTTCATATTAATCGGCGAATGGGAGTGAAAACACTGGAGGTGCTTGTCCTGCCCTCGTCCATAGCAATGAAAGGATTTGATATTGAATTCAACTCTTTAAGAAAGACAAGGAAGATGGGTCAGGGCTTGAATCTTGAATTTCAGAACCCAGCCCGCAGCGGCAGATAATTATATACGCCTTAATATAGAAGATAGGATTGAAATATGTTAAGATTGCATAGAAGGAGGTGTCCTTATGACAACCACATTTATAAAAGATAATTTTATCGCTCAAATTGACAAGCTTCCTCTCAACCTTCAACTGCGTGTGCTTGATTTTGTAAAATCTTTGATTCCTAAGGGAGTGGAAGGGAAAAGCCTTTTACGCTTCGGAGGGATTATCCCTGCTGATGATTTACATCTGATGACAAAAGCAATAGAGGAAAACTGTGAGAAGGTAGATCTCGGTGAATGGTAAATACCTGCTCGATACAAATATAATAATTTCTCTCTTTGCTAAAGACCCTCGAATTCATAACCGAATAGCCAACGCTGTAGAAGTATTTATTCCGTGTATTGCCCTTGGAGAATTGTATTTTGGCGCCTGCAAATCAGTCAAAACTCAAGAAAACGCCGCTCGCATAGATGAATTTGCACTAAACAATACCATCCTTTCATGCAATACAGAAACCGCTAAGAGCTATGGAAAGATAAAAAACCAACTGAAAGAAAAAGGTCAGCCAATTCCTGAAAATGATATCTGGATTGCTGCTATCGCTCAACAGTATGTCCTTACACTGGTAACGGATGACGTCCATTTTAATGCAATTACAGACTTAAAAGTTGAAAAATGGTAACAATCTGCCCGCACCTGTAAGGTAACACGATGCAAAAAGCCTAACGTCCAAACCCTTCGGGCTTCTTTTGCAACTGGGACGTTAAACACACGTCGTCTTATCCTGCTTTTCATCTACCTGCTCCTGAAAGAACATCTCCGGTGACTGTATGCTCTGTATAAACATCGGCAAAAGGAACAAAGAGATTACCCTTGCATTTTTTAAAAATCCCCCCACCCCACCCTTACTAAAGGGGGGCAAGGGGGGATTACTTTTTTTATGATTTCTGTAATTCTCCGCCAGATAATCTTTGAGCTTCGGGAAGCACTTCAGCGTAAGCCCCATAGTTTCAAAAAAATCATTAAACGGCAGTCCTGTCTTCTCAAGAGGTTTTAATATATTGCCAAGCCCTGCTACAAGGACATCCATCGGTGTTGATGCTGTGAGAATCTTTGCGCCTGCAACCATAAAAAATATCCTAAGTGTTCTCAGCGTTGCAATATGCATCCCTTCTGCTGTAATGACAATCGGACCAAGATTATATAGAATCTTTCCGTGACTGAAAAAAACATTGCTCATAAAAGTAAAGGCAAGAAAAAGACTTATGGGCAGCCATCCCCTTTTAAGAGATGCGAGGGGTATTCTAAGCAGCAATATTGAAAGCGCAATCAGTATAAGGATATATGCAGAGAGGTCCTGAATTAAAAAGAGAGAGGCAATAAAAACAACATACAGGATAATTTTTAACTCGGAAGACAAGGTTATTTTTCCGCCCCGACGGATCTCTGACGCCCTGCCATTTTCTGCATCTGCGGCGCTCCGGATGCATAAGTATCAATGCCATCAGCAATAGCCTGTGCAATATAATCCCTGTAAGACTCTTTTGATAACAGATTCTCCTCCGCAGGATTGCTTATGAACGAAACCTCTGCCAGAACAGAGGGCATTCTTGCTCCGAAAAGCACATAAAAAAGCGCATTTTTAACGCCATGATTTCTGACTTCACTATATTTTTCGCCTAACTCCGATATGATAGAGTTCTGAACATAATTGGCAAGTTTTATTGATTCATCCCTCTTAATGTCCCTTCTCAAATCACTCAGCATTATATCAACGTCGCTCTTGTACTTTTTCATCTGTTCTTTCATCTTCTTCAAGGATATTGCATTCTCCCTTGCCGCAACCCTTATGGATTCCTCATCGTTTGTCCAGTTAAGGAGATATGTTTCAATGCCCCTCGCGCTTCTGTTAGGGCTAGCATTCGCATGTATTGATATAAAAAGGTCTGCATTCTTACTGTTTGCAAAGGCAGTCCTTTCCACAAGCGGAATAAAGACATCCCTTTCCCTTGTCATAAAGACCTTAAACGTCTGGTTTTCTGCAAGCACTTTCTTAAGCTTTAAGGCAATGTCAAGAACAACATCCTTCTCGTAAAGCCCGTTGGGGCCTACTGCTCCGGGATCATGGCCGCCATGTCCCGGATCAAGGACTATTGTCGTGACGGCTGGAACTGTCTCTTTAGTATTAGTTTTTTTCTTATGGCCATAGACATCAATAATAAGCATTGCAGGGTCATCAAGGATAAATGCCTTGAAATCTTTTATCTCCTCCAAGTCCAGCACTACTCTCACAGTATCTTGATTGAACTGCCCTGCCCTTACTGTCTTTAATATACCATCTCCGACAGGAAGCGTGGTATTTATCTCTTTTGAGATTTTAGTGTTTTTCAGGTCAAAATAAAGCCTGTCAGGATTTGAGATTCGTTTGTTTGAGAACTCAACAGGAGCAGAAAGGTCAACAACAACCCTGGTATATACTTTAGACGTCCAATGCTTAATATCGAGAACCTCAATTCTATCTTCAGAACTGCCTATGACAGGCGATAATATTATGAGGAAAAATAAAAGGATACACAATACACGATGCATGATGCATGATGCATGATACCCCCCTTTAATTCCCCCCTTGCCAAGGGGGGATAGAGGGGGGTTGTATCTTGCATCTTCTCTCATACTGCCTGAACAGCGGTAATCTCAGGGATTTCGCGCTTGATGTTTGCCTCCACCCAGTTCTTCATCGTAAGCGTGGACATCTGACATGTCCCGCATGCGCCCTTCAGTTTTACATACATGACATTATCTTTTATATCCACAAACTCTATATCTCCGCCCTCAGACCTGAGACCTGCTCTTACCTTTTCAAGAACAACTTCGATCTGTTCCTTTGATACCATAAATCCCCTCCGTTATTATCTTTAATCATAAAGGATATGCGTTTTTTATTCAAGAGACGGGAGCGGCTTCCTTGAAATCCGACAGCATTTAATTTTAGTATAAACAGTGGTCGGCGGATTACTTAAAAAACTATTTGGCACAAAAAACGAGAGAGAAATTAAACGTCTTCTGCCGCTTGTTGAGCAGATAAACTCTTTTGAGCCTCAGATAAGCAGCCTCAGCGACAGCCAGCTAAAGGATAAGACCCCTGAATTCAAAAAACGGCTTGAACTTGGCGAAACCCTTGATGATATACTGCCCGAGGCATTTGCTGTTGTAAGGGAAGTCTCAAAAAGGACGCTTAAGATGAGGCATTTCGATGTCCAGCTCCTCGGCGGCATAACGCTTCATGAAGGCAAAATTGCAGAGATGAAAACCGGCGAAGGGAAGACGCTTGTTGCCACTCTTCCTGTTTATCTGAATGCCATTGAAGGCAGGGGTGTGTATATCGTTACGGTCAACGACTACCTCGCAAGAAGGGATGCCAGGTGGATGGGGCCTATTTACAATTTTCTCGGCATGAGCGTGGGTGTCATTGTACACGGACTTACCGACGAACAGAGACAAGCCGCCTACAACTCTGACATAACATTCGGCACGAACAACGAGTTCGGCTTTGATTATCTCAGGGACAACATGAAATACGATATTTCACAGTATGTCCAGCGGGAACTTAACTATGCAATAGTTGACGAGGTGGACAGTATTCTTATTGACGAGGCAAGAACCCCTCTCATAATTTCCGGGCCGTCTGAAGAATCAACTGACAAATATTACAAGATAGACAGGATTATCCCGAAACTCCAGAGAGATACTGACTATACGATTGACGAAAAGGCAAAAACTGTAATACTTACAGAAGAAGGAAGCATAAAAGTTGAAAAGCTCCTCGGCACAGGCAATCTTTATGACCCTTCAAATATAGAATTCGTCCACCATGTGCTTCAGGGACTCAAGGCTCATACCCTTTTCAGAAAAGATGTTGATTATATCCTCAAAGACGGAGAGGTACTTATAGTTGACGAGTTCACGGGCAGATTAATGCCGGGAAGGCGCTGGAGCGACGGACTGCATCAGGCAGTAGAAGCAAAAGAAGGAGTAAAGATAGAGAGCGAAAACCAGACGCTCGCCACAATTACATTTCAAAATTATTTCAGAATGTACAACAAGCTCGCCGGCATGACAGGAACCGCTGACACGGAAGCCGAAGAATTTGGGAAAATATACAACCTTGACGTTGTTGTAATCCCTACGAACAAGCCTATGATAAGGGAAGATTCCCCGGATTCAATATACAAGACTGAGAAAGGCAAATTTAACGCTGCGCTAAAAGAGATAGAGGAACTGCACAAGAAAGGACAGCCTGTCCTTGTCGGGACGATATCAATAGAAAAATCAGAAGTCCTTAGCCATATGCTCAAAAAGAAAGGCATACCTCATTCTGTCCTGAATGCGAAATACCATGAAAAAGAGGCAGAGATAATCGAACAGGCAGGAAGAAGCGGCGCTGTCACGATTGCAACAAATATGGCAGGAAGAGGCACCGACATAGTCCTTGGAGGAAACCCCGAAGGGCTTGCAAAGGACTTTTTAAGGGATAAAAAAGGTCATACTGATGCTGATGAAGACTACAAACAGGCATCGTTAAAAGCAGCCGAGATCTGCTTAAAAGACAGGGAAAAAGTAGTCAGCCTTGGAGGACTGCATATCCTCGGCACAGAAAGACATGAAGCAAGAAGGATTGACAATCAGCTGAGGGGGCGTTCCGGCAGGCAGGGAGACCCGGGCTCTTCAAGATTCTACTTATCATTGGAAGACGACCTGATGCGGATATTCGGCTCTGACAGGATTTCAGGATTGATGAACAGGCTCGGTATGGAAGAAGACATGCCGATAGAAAACAAGCTTGTGTCAAGGGCAATAGAAAACGCACAAAAGAGAGTTGAAGCGCATAACTTTGACATAAGGAAACATCTCCTTGAATATGATGATGTCATGAACAAGCAGAGGATAGAGATCTATTCATTCAGACGTGAGATTCTGCAGGAAGAAGGGTTAAAGGAAAGAATATATTTTATGACTGAAGATACTGTAGATGAACTTCTGGATGTATACTGTCCGGAAGAAAAACACCCTGAAGAATGGGACATAAAAGGGCTGCGTGACGCTGTATTCGGCACATTCTCTTTAACATATTCTCCAGCCTCAAAATCTTCAGAAGAGATAAGGGCATCTCTCATGTCTGCCATAAAAGAGGCTTATGAAAAGAAAGAAGCAGAAATTGGAAGCGAGATGATGAGATACATAGAAAAAACCATCATGCTTCAGGTGGTTGACACTCAATGGAAGGACCACCTCCTTGCGATGGATCACCTAAAAGAAGGCATAGGGCTCAGAGGCTATGGACAGAGAGACCCGCTTACCGAATATAAGAAAGAGGCTTTTGATGTCTTTGCTGAAATGACAGACAGGATATCTATTGAGGTGCTTAACAGGGTTTTCAAAATTCAGGTTAAAAAAGAGGAAGATATAAAAGAGATTCACAGAAGACAGCAATTGATTTACAATAAGAGTGAGACAGGTGAAATGCAGCAGCCGGTTCAAAAAGGAAAAAAAACCGGAAGGAATGACCCATGCACATGCGGCAGCGGAAAAAAATATAAGAAATGCTGTGGTGTAAATGCCTAATGTTTTTTTAATAGGCCCCGGCCTTAACAAAATGAATTTTGAGGATATACTGTCTCGCAACAGGTTTGAGGTCTCGAAATTCAGCTCTATTGAAACTGTCCTCTCACGGTTTAGCGAAAAAGCAGACATCCTGATAATTGAGAAGGAACAATACAAAAATAAATCATTTAAAAAATTCCTGAAGGCATCCGCCGAAATACCAAAGCTTATAGTATCGCCTGATTATTCTTTCCGCGGCTTTGCCGTATGGTTGAAGGAATCATTAACCCGCCCTGTCTACAACCCTTCAGAAAAGGAGCTGCTGTATTTTATCAGACTAATCCTGAAAGAAAAAAACACAAGGGAGGAAAATAAGACACTCAGGCAGGAACTTGATACTGCCAATAAGGAGATTGAATTTTTTGAAGATGTCGGAAAAACCCTTACATCCTCTCTTGAGCTTAATGAAATACTGGTTGCTGTGATGAGAAAGACAAAGGAAATTATAGGAGCAGAGGCATGGTCTGTGCTTGTCGTTGACGAAACAACCGGAGACCTTGTCTTTGAAAGGGCAGACACTAAAAAGGTGGAAAAATACAGGCTGAAACCAGGTGAGGGCATCGCAGGCTGGGTTGCTCAGGAGGGAATTCCGGTAATCGTGCCTGACGTTTCGCTTGACAAAAGATTCTGTTCAAGAATGGACAAACAGACGCACTTCAAAACAAGATCGTTGATGTGCGTGCCTATAAAAAGCCAGGGGCGTGTCATTGGAGTGCTCGAGGTTGTAAATAAAGTAACAGGAGAACCCTTCACAAAAGAAGACCTAACCCTGCTTATGAGACTTGTTGATCAGGCAGCGCTTACTATAGAGCGCACAACGCTATACCAGAAAATGGCAGAGCTTGTAGTAACAGACGACCTCACAAAACTATTCAATACGAGATACCTGAACAGGACCATTGAAACAGAGATACAGCGCTCAACCAGATATAAGACATCCATATCATTGATATTCATAGACATTGACCATTTTAAAAACATAAACGACCAGTACGGACACCTTATAGGAAGCAAACTCCTTGTTGAAATGGGACAGATGATTATTAAAGGTCTTCGCAGCATTGATATAGTTGCAAGATATGGCGGAGATGAATTTGTAGTCGTGCTTCCACAGACGCCTCCTCAAGCAGCAGTACAGATAGCCGAAAGAATAAGAAAATCAGTTGAGCACAACACATTCCTTAGAAAAGAAGGTTATGCTCTTAAGATGACTGCAAGCTTTGGTGTTGCATCTTATCCTGAAAGCGCAAAGACCAAAGAAGACCTTATTCGCCTTGCAGATGAAGCAATGTACAGAGTAAAAAATACTACCAGAAACGGAGTTTATGCTATAGTATAGCCGCCGCCTTATGAGGAAACTATCAAAGCAGAGGAAACAGCATAAATTCACAGCCTCTCCAGTGTCCTTATCAATGCCTCTGCTTTTTTTAGACTTTCATAATATTCCTTTTCAGGGTCAGAGTCTGCAACAATGCCTGCGCCTGCCTGAACATACGCAAATCCATCCTTGATAACAAACGTCCTGATTATAATATTCAGGTCCATACTGCCTGAGAACCCTATATAACCAAAAGAGCCTGTGTACGGGCCTCTTGAGACAGGTTCAAGCTCATCAATTATCTCCATGCATCGAACTTTAGGAACGCCTGTTATCGTCCCTCCGGGGAATGCCGCTTTTATCGCATCAAAGCAATTTTCCCCTGAAGCGAGATTGCCCTTTACATTGGAAACAATATGTATTACGTGGGAATAGTCCTCTGTTATCATAAGCTCATCCACATGAACACTTCCGTAATCAGAAACCCTTCCGATATCATTTCTTTCAAGGTCAATGAGCATTATGTGTTCCGCCCTCTCCTTCTCATTCAGAAGAAGCTCGGCGCGCATGAGTTCGTCTTCTTTCATATCCCTGCCTCTCGGCCTCGTGCCGGCTATCGGCCTTGTCTCAATAACACCGCCTTTGACCTTCAACAACCTCTCAGGGGAAGAACTGACAATCTGATAATCGCCGAAATCAATATATCCTGCAAACGGAGACGGATTGATTGAACGGAGTATCTTATAAAGACTCCATGGTTTAATATCCCCGATATCGGCTGATACCCTGAGCGAAATGTTTGCCTGAAAAATATCTCCGGCAGCGATATACTCTTTTGCTCTCTTTACTATTTCCATGTACTGTTTTTTGGATAAACCATGCTTTAGTGAGGAGATACTACCCCTCCTATCCTCCCCTTGGCAAGGGGAGGAAAAGGGTGGGGTCACTTCCGTACTTCTGCACTTCTGCACTTCTGAACTTATTTTTTCTATCTCCTGCTCCGCTTCATCATATTTTTCAGCCCAGTCAACATCCACATCTCCATAACCCAATTCCGTATCCCGAGCGCCGGGACATACAACAATCCATGCTTTCTTATCCAGATGATCAAATGCGATCAGCTTATCAATCATAAGAAAATGCGCATCCGGAATCTGAAGGTCATCTCTTGCGGCCTTCGGCAGTTTCTCAAAATACTGAACAAAGTCATAACTCAGCAATCCAACCGCTCCTCCCTGAAAAGGAGGAAGTGATTTCAGGGGAGCCTGCCTGTACGCATCAACAAGCGATTTAAGTCTGGCAAGCGGAGGGACAGAAGAAACGGCTTTTTTACCCTTAGCAGTGATTTCAACAGCGCCATCCTTTACCTTGAATGTTAAGTATGGATCAAAACCTATGAAAGAATAGCGGGCAATATTTTCAGGTCCTTTTACGCTCTCAAGGAGAAAACTGTTTGCGCCTGAAAATACCGGATACAAAATATCAGGCGGGATATAGGGGATTTCAGCGGCAAGGGGCGGAATCCCATTGACTTCAACTTTTTTCAGGAAATCCACTTTGCTTACAGAAAAATTAGTATTGGAGTTTAACACCTGACAACTCTGCTAAACAGTGAGCATCTCCAGCGATATTAACTCTACTGCCTTGAGAGGATCGCTGTGATTTAACACTGACCTTCCCATGACTATATAGTCAGCGCCTTCTTTCAACGCCTGCTTCGGCGTCATTGTCCTGTGCTGGTCATCAGGAGGATGCCATGACGGCCTTATACCCGGCGTAACAATAATAAATCCCTTGCCGCAGTGATTTTTTATCTTTGACACCTCATGCCCTGATGCGACAACACCGTCCATGCCTGCCTTTAGCGCAAGTGCAGAAAGATGCCTGACATGTGTGTTCAGGCTGTGCTGAATCCCGATCTCTGCCTTCAGGACATCCTGAGACATGCTTGTCAGGACAGTAACGCCAAGAATTTTGGGTTTTGGCAGATTCTCTTTAAGACAGAGTTCAACCACAGAGTCCCTGCACATCTTCATCATCTCAAGCCCGCCTGATGCATGCACGTTAAACATATATACGCCAAGCCTCGCGGCAGCAACCGCTGCCTTTGCCGCTGTATTGGGGATATCATGCAATTTGAGATCAAGGAAAACCTTTTTCTTCCTTTTATGTATTTCCTGCACTATCTTGGGCCCTGCTGATGTAAAAAGTTCAAGCCCGACCTTGTATATCTCTATCTGATCTCCAAATTTATCAACGAGTTCAAGAGCATATTCGGAATCAGGGACATCAAGCGCTATTATTAATTTTTCTCTCCAGGGCATTGTCTGATCCTCACGTTTTTGAAAGAGTTATCCCCTTCTGTGCCTGATACTTCCCTGCTTTATCAGCATAAGAAGTCTCGCACATCTCTGATGCTCCAAGAAATATAAGCTGGGCAAGCCCCTCATTTGAATATAGCTTTGCGGGGACAGGCGCCGTGTTTGATATTGAGATGGTTATGTATCCTTCCCACTCAGGCTCCAGCGGCGTTACATTCACAATAATTCCTGAGCGTGCATATGTTGATTTTCCAAGACATATAACGAGCACGTCTTTCGGAATCTTGAAATATTCCAGAGAGCGTCCGAGGACATACGAATTCGGAGGGATTATACAGACATCGCCCTTGAAATCAACAAAATGCGTCTTGTCGAAATTCTTAGGGTCGATTACAGCATTAAATTCCTTAGCGTCAAAAACCTTAAACTCATCGAATAATCTCATGTCATAGCCGTAGGAACTCACGCCGTAAGAGATAACCCCTTTTCTCACCTGATTCCTGTCAAAAGGAGCTATCATCCCCTTCTCAGCCATTTCTATTATCCATCTGTCGTTTTTAACCATTGTTACAACCAGTGATTAGTGACAGTGAATAGTGTCAGTTGAAAAATTACTGACACTTACATTAAACACTGACACTGAATAAGCTGTCTGAGATTAACATATCCCCTTTCTCTTTTCAATACACCATTATTTTACCCCCTTAAGACCTATCTCTCTTCCTGAACAAGTTTCATAATTATGACTTGACAAGTCTTATGAATATGACTATATTAGTCATATAAATTCAGATACGGAGGTAATCAATGAAAACTGCGGCAGTTTCCAGATTAAAGGCGTCTCTGAGCGAATACCTGTTAAAAGTGAAGTCAGGCGAAGAGGTAATTGTCACAGACAGGGGAAAACCGGTTGCTAAAATCATTCCCATCAAAAGAGGCGAAGCAGGCGAAATGCCGCCGCATCTCTTAACTCTTGAAAAGGCAGGTTTAGCGCGTATCGGCAGAAAAACGCTGCCTGCAAATTTCTGGAATATACCGCGGCCAAGGGACAAAAAAGGACAGGCTCTTTCAAACCTCATAAAAGAGCGTGAGGCCGGCAGATGAAATTTTGGGACGCCTCTGCAATAATTCCTTTATGCATAGATGAACCCCAAACAAAGATTCTTCAGGATATCGCCAAAAAAGATAATGCCATTGCAGTATGGTGGGGAAGCCTTATTGAATGCTATTCAGCATTTGCCCGTCTGCGGCGCGACGGTGCGCTTAAGTTTGAAGAAGAAGATCAGCTTAGAGAAATACTTGCCTCTCTGTCAGACACATGGACAGAGATAGAGCCAAGCGAGGACATAAGGGATATAACAGGCAGGCTGCTCTTAAACCACCCCTTGAGGGCTGCCGATTCATTGCAGCTTGCCGCTGCTATTGTCTGGGCAGACAAAAAACCGAGGGGACATCATTTCGTATGTCTTGATTTCAGATTGAGAGAAGCTGTGAGAAAAGAAGGGTTTTCAGTGCTGCCGGCAAAGGTCAGATGAAGAAAATAGGCGCTGACCCGATTTAAACGACTAAATGTCAATAGGCAAGCCTGATCCCGATCGTCTTTCTCCCCATGAACGCCCCACACTGAGGGTTGTTTTACAGGGATTACAAGGGATGTTAGAAAGAGTTTTACTACTGTCTGTCGGAGGGCAGAGCTACACGATTTCCATTTTCACGATACCAGACATACCTTTTAGAGTCAGCTTGTGAGCTCATATGTTGATTTTGCAAAGGTAAAATCCCCTTACAATGACATTGAGGTTGCCCACCTTGCACCGAGTCACAAAGTAAAAGCTGTGGAAGTGTCGGATAATAAGATTAATCACGATATCGAGCTTCTTGCCTAAAAGGATATTTATGATATTGAGTAATGAAATTATAGACAGCTACATATGCTGTAAATACAAGGCATTTCTGATAATAAATGGAAATCGTGGAAATAAATCTGATTATGATCTGGTTGAAAATAGGCTATGCAAAATTTACAGGGACAATTTTTTTGAGCATATTAAAAAGTCCTACCATGAAGGTCAAATATTAACTTCAATCCAGAACACCAAAGCCCAAAGTGGTGCAATTATTTATGGAACTGATGATATAATATTATGGGAACAGGAAAAGAAATGATTTGTGACAATTGCGGGAAACAAGGTGCGCGTATCCGCAGGATTGCAAAAACCTATGGTAAAGGCAAGGACATCTTTGTCATAGAAAATGTCCCTGTTGTAACCTGTCCGCACTGCGGAGAAAGTTATCTTGAGGCAGAGACACTGCATGAAATCGAGCGCATAAAACTTCACAAGAGGAACCTTACGGTCAAGCGCTCAGTTCCAGTAGCAGTTTTCGCTTAAAGAAAAAGGCACGTACCCAACTCCACATAACAAACAGGCTTTGCGACGCTCCAATATCCATATCCGACGTTGGGGTCGCTCCGTGTGTCTGTTTTATCATTAAGATTGACCTTTTATAATTCATATCTCCCCCCTCCCTTTATATCGCCAAACATTTGAAAAATTGTATAGTAGCCTTGGAGGTGAGAGGGGCTAATGCCTCAAACTAATTTTTCTTCGTAGAATGCCCTTCCATCAAAAAACTGTGAATATCCGCGGCAGCCCTTTTCCCTGCTCCCATTGCGCTTATTACAGTTGCGGAGCCTGTTACAACATCGCCTCCTGCCCAGAGCCTTTCCCTTGATGTCCTGCCCGTCTCGTTGTCTGCAACAACAGTTCCGTCATTTGTCCTCCGGAGATTTCCGTTATTAGTAAATACCACCGGATTCGGGCTCGTTCCGAGAGCCATTATTACAGTGTCAACATCTATTGTAAATTCAGAATTTGCCATAGGAACAGGTTTTTTTCTTCCTGAACTGTCGGCGTCTCCGAGCTTCATCCTGATACATTTTATTCCTGTTACGTTTCCGTTAATGTCCCCTAATATCTCTGCCGGGCTTGTGAGGAAGTCAAAGACTATCCCTTCTTCCTCTGCATGATGGAATTCCTCTAATCTTGCAGGAACCTCATCACGAGACCTTCTGTAAATAACATGAACCTCTCCTGATTTCATTCCAATTGATTTCTGAAGCCTCACAGCACACCGCGCTGAATCCATCGCAACATTCCCAGCTCCAATCACTGCCACACGCTCGCCAATCCTAACAGGAGTGTCATATTCAGGAAAGCGATATGCCTTCATAAGATTAATCCTCGTGAGAAATTCATTTGCAGACATGACACCGCTGTAATTTATCCCCGGTATCTTCATGAAATTAGGAAGCCCTGCGCC
Organism: Thermodesulfovibrionales bacterium; assembly: GCA_049302185.1. Classification (GTDB taxonomy): domain Bacteria; phylum Nitrospirota; class Thermodesulfovibrionia; order Thermodesulfovibrionales; family UBA1546; genus UBA1546. Next base: position 41,960 of record JBAQLV010000020.1, read on the forward strand.
TGTCCCTATAAAAACAGCGTCATACTCTTCGAGGAGCTCATCAAGTGTAACTGTCCTGCCAATAATATGGTCTGTCTTTATTTCTATGCCGAGGCACTGAACAGCATAATCTATCTCGGAATGCACAACTGACTTTGGAAGCCTGAACTCAGGTATGCCGTATATGAGAACCCCTCCCGCCGAATGGAGTGATTCAAATATCGTAACTTTGTGCCCTTCCCTGCCAAGGTCAACAGCGCATGCAATGCCAGCCGGCCCTGAGCCTACTACAGCCGCTTTCTTACCTATATCCTTGGGCTTAACCATCGGGCATGTTCTGCGGCTAAGCTCATAATCTCCCACATACCTTTCGAGCCTTCCTATTGCAAGAGGCTCTCCTGTCTTCCCCAATATGCAGTTTCCCTCGCACTGATTCTCCTGAGGGCATACGCGGCCGCATACAGCCGGCAGATTGTTCTTTATCTTCATAACCCTTATTGACTCGTTTATGTTTCCTTCACGCAGAGCCTTGATAAACTGCGGAATGAGTACCCCTACGGGGCATCCTTCAACGCATTTAGGTTTTTTGCACTGAAGACAGCGCTCTGCCTCCTTAACGGCAAGAGCTTCCGGTAAACCCAGAGATACCTCCTCGAAGTTACACCTTCTACTCAGCTTATCCTGCAAAGGCATCTCCTGCCTTGGTATTTTCATCCGCTCCTGTTTTGTCATTTATCCTTATCCCCTGATACAGCCTTGTCCAGATTGCAGATATGCTCCCATCTTTCAGAAGCTATGCGTTCTTCATTCAGGTATATTCTCTGCCTTGAAAGAAGGCTGTCCCAGTCAATCTTATGGCCGTCGAACTCAGGGCCGTCAACACAGACAAACTTGGCGCCCTCATCAAGAAGCACCCTGCATCCTCCACACATGCCGGTGCCGTCTATCATTATCGTATTAAGGCTGACAACTGTGGGCACATTAAATTCTTTTGTAAGCATAGAGACAAACTTCATCATTATTGCAGGGCCTATTGCCCAGACATGAGAGATATTCTTTGCGCTTAGGATTTCCTTCAATGGCTCTGTGACAACTGCCTTTCTTCCATAAGAGCCGTCATCTGTACAGACAATAATATCATTAGATACAGTCCTCATCCTCTCTTCCCAGAATAAGAGTCCTTTGTTTCTCGCGCCTATTATGGAGATAACATCATTCCCCGCTTCTTTCAGCGCTTTTGCAATAGGATAAACCGGCGCTATCCCTACACCCCCTGCCACACAGATAACAGTGCCGTATCTTTTAATATCTGTTGGATGTCCCAATGGGCCTGCAAATGTGGCGAGTTTATCTCCAGGATTGAGGGCGCCGAGATGCTTTGTGGATTTTCCAACCTCCTGAAAGATTATCGTAACTGTACCTGCCTTACGGTCAAAATCAGCGATAGTTAAAGGCACCCTTTCGCCGAAATCATCTATTCTCACAATCACAAACTGCCCGGCGCTCGCCTTTCTTGCAACATGGGGTGCCTCTATGACCATGAGCTTGACTGCATCGTTAAGCGCCTGTTTATCCAAAATGGTATACAAGAAAGCCTCCATGGTGAGATCTATCTATATTTAATCATAATAAGCCTTTTTTATATTTTAATAACTAAAGCCCAATATTTACAACCAATAACTTCAATTAAACAGGCTTATTCAGGGCAGATTCAGAGATTGAGTTTTATGGCCGAAATCGGCTAAACTGAATAACAAAAATGGACTCAACGAATTCCTTGAATATTTATAACATAAAGGTTCCTGTTTTCGAAGGCCCCCTTGACCTTCTGCTCCATCTCATAAAAGAAAACAAGGTGGACATCTATGACATTCCTATCGCAGTAATCACAGGACAGTATCTTCAGTACATTAAGATGATGAAAGAACTTGACCTTGACATAGCAGGCGATTTTCTTGTTATGGCTGCAACACTCATACATATCAAATCAAGGATGCTTCTCCCTGTTGATGAAGAAGCGCCCGAAGAGGAACAGGAGGACCCAAGGCTTGAACTAATCCAGAGGCTTCTTGAATATCAGGCATTCAAAGACGCATCTCTCGGTTTAAGAGAAAAAGAAGAGGAATGGATGAACATCTTCCATAGGGAACCTCTCAAAGATGTGGAGGCTGAAGCAGAATCCGCAGAGCCTGAACTTTATCTGTTTGACGTCAACCTCTTTGACCTCCTTGGCGCATTCAAAAAGATTCTTGATACAGCGCCTCCGGAAATAGTCCGGATAACAAGAGAGGCGCTGACCGTAAAAGACAAGATTTCTCATATAATGGAAATGCTTGAGAATAATGACACGGTAAGGTTTGAAGACTTTTTTAAGGAAGATAGGTCAAGGGTTCAGATCGTAGTTACATTTGTCGCCCTCCTTGAACTGATAAGGCTCGGACTTGTCAGGGCATATCAGGAAAATGATTTTGGGAATATATGGGTGATAAATCCCCAGAAAAAAGAAACACAAATCCAGACTTAAGAAAAGATTCCCAGCCTGCCAGACACATCTTGTCTGATATTGTCAGGGAAGCAGAATCCATTCTCCAAAAATGTGAACTATGTCCAAGGAAATGTCATGTCAACAGAACCGCAGGCGAGAGAGGATTCTGCAGAACAGGCGATAAACCATTCGTATCAAGCTGGGGTCCGCATTACGGCGAGGAGAGTCCGCTTGTTGGAAGACACGGCTCAGGAACAATATTCTTCGGGAACTGCAACCTCGGCTGCATATTCTGTCAGAATTATACTATAAGCCATTTCGGAGAAGGAGAGGAAATACCCTTTGAAAAACTTGCGTTAATAATGCTTGAACTGCAGAACAGCGGCTGCCATAACATTAACCTTGTAACACCTACACATCAGGTGCCGATGATACTCAGGTCGCTTGAAACAGCAAAAGGTAAAGGGCTCTCTGTACCTATAGTCTATAACTGCGGGGGCTATGAATCGCTACGTGTCATAAAGCTGCTTGAGGGCATAGTGGATATATACATGCCTGATTTCAAATACTCAGACTCTGAGATGTCATTAAAATATTCCTCTGCAGGAGACTATCCTGACACTGCAAAGGCTGCAATAAAAGAGATGCACAGACAGGTCGGAGACCTTGTAATAGAGAACGGGGTTGCAAAAAAAGGACTTCTTGTCAGACACCTTGTACTGCCTGAGGGCATTGCAGGCACAGAAGGTGTGGTCAGATTTATTGCAGAAGAGATATCAAAGAATACCTACATAAATATTATGAATCAGTATCATCCGTGCTTCAGGGCATTTGAGACTCCTCCCCTGAACAGAAGGATTACGGACAGGGAATACAGGGATGCGATAAGGATGGCAATAGATGCAGGGCTCAGGAGAATAGACGGGATTGCCATTTGAATTTAAATGATAGACACGGGACACGGCGGTGATGACCCGGGCAAGCAAGTCTGCTACTCCTGCAAAACCACCAGCAATGCCATCTGTCAGCAGCGCTGTGCCTGCTGCTCCTAAAACATCGCCTAAGCCTGAGCCAAAACCAACAGGAAAAATAATTTATCATGCCCAGCTCGGTGCATTTAAAAACACAAATAACGCGGAAGCCCTCGCAAAAGATTATAAAGCAAAGGGCTATGAAACCTTTATACAAAAAAGCGCAGGAAAAGATAAGGAAACACTTTACAGAGTTCTAATCGGCAAATTTGAGAATAAGAAAGAGGCTGCCAAACTTGCGCATAGTATTGAGGCTAAAGAAAAGACAAAGACGGTTATCTTCAAGGAATAGCTCAGAGCCCTATAATTCAATTCTGCCGCTGCGGGCTACAAAAGCCAGCGTGCAATCTGACCCAAACCATTTTAACATTACTAATCAGTTCATAAGTAAAGACACATAAAACTTTATCCGTCATGCCCGAAGTTTTTAATCGGGCATCCAGTTCCTTAACTGTCTGGATTCCCGCTTACTGACTGCGGGAATGACAAACTGTGAGGTTTTACTTATGAACTCCTTAGTAACCCTCACCGCTTCACTATGTTTTCTATCCCAATGCGTATCATCATAACAGCTATTGATGCAAGTAATATAGCCATTATCTTTGATATTGCTGTAATCCCACCCCTGCCGAACAATTTCGTAATTGCTTCAGCCTTGATAAACGAGAAATACACAACAACAAGGTTTAATACAAGAGATACAATCGTAGGCAAAATGCCGTAATGGTCAACAAGCACTAAAAGAGTAGTCAGCACTGCCGGGCCTATAATCAATGGAACCGCTATCGGCACAACGCCCATCCTGCCTGAAAGCTTTCTCCTTTCCTCGCTGTGTTTTACTATGTCAAGGATTGCAAAGACAAGAAGCACCAGCCCGCCGGCAATCTTAAAATCATTCGCTGTGATGCCGAGTACCCGGAATATTGCCTCTCCCAAGGCAATAAATGCAAGGCTCACCCCAAGGGCTGTAAGTATGGACTCTCTGACAATTGCATTGCTCTTAGCTTTTGACATGCCTTCTGTGATTGATATGAAAAAGGGGAGAACAACAAAAATATCTATTGCCACAAAAATAGGGATAAAGGTATTAATCAGCGCTTTCAAAAAATTTTCCATAAGTTAACTATAAAGTACTGCTTCTCAGTCAGGGATATTCTGAAGACCCTCCTCTGCCCTATTATTTGACGGATCAATCTTTATTGCTTTTTCAAAACTGCAGGCATAGTAGTATGATAATATCATTACCTATAAAAACTCAACATGCACGCCGTCGCCCATACCCCTGATGCTCGGGCATCTTGTTGACAACAGAACATGCGGATAGTTATAATTTTTTGACCGGATGGTCTACGACTCGTAGAGCTGTAAGGATTATATGCGTAATTATAAGGAGCAAAAGTAAATGGGTGACAGAGAATTTGAAGATATAACTCCTGAAGGCTTGATAAACAGACTCCATACACGCGAGCCGTCCGGCGCCCAGCCCAAACACAGACAGGGCGCAGAACCGCTTAATACTCAGATCATAAGAGAAAGGTTTTTAAATGCCCTAAAAGAGATAGCGCACCTTGAAAAGGCATTAGAAGAGAAAAACACATCATTAGCCGCGTCTGCGGAGGAAAAAGACAGGCTCATCCATGCATTCAGCCCTTTTAATTCCCTTCTCACTATGTCAAAACTCAGCTTGTAGTTTGCGGTTACAAAAACATCTGATTCTCCACTGGGCTCACCAACAGCATACAGTCCCGGGTTGACCATATATCTCATGCGTAAAGAGCTTATCCTGCATTTGATTTGCCCAGAATGGTCATTCCATGTCCATTCCGATGAAACTTTGCTGACGGCTGGCTGTCCTACCGCTTTTTTCACCCCGAGCGGTCGGGGCAAGAAAGATAATTTTTCAATTCCCATTCTGCTTTACTCCTTTTTTATGCCCTTTATCGCCAGAAAGTCACAACCCCATTTCCTGCTTTAAAACAGTATAATATATTTTGCCATATCCGATATTTTCTTTTGTATTGAACTTTCAGTGCCTGATGTTATTAAATAAGACAATTCCGAAAATGACCCAGATAACAGAAGATACCTTTGAACAACTCTTAACCTTTATTAAAGAACCATCTTTGATTGACCTTAAAGATGTAACTTTTATAGACCCTTATGGTATGGTGGGCATTCTTGAGATTGGAGAACTCCTGAAATCAGAGAGAATTAAGAAAACAATCCGTCTTCCTGAATCAGAAGAAGTCCTCAAATACCTTGAACGAATGGATTTTTTTAAATTTGCCGCAGAATATTTCAATCTTGAGCCTTCTAAACCGCAAATATCAGGAAAATACCTGAGAAGCTCTTATTCTGATGTTCTGCTTGAGATAACGCCAATCGAAAAATCCGATGACATCCATTTTATCGTTGGGAAAGTAAAAGAGCGAGCTAATGCAATCCTTAAAAAGCATCTCCATTATGATGAAAAAGCAATAAACGGCTTTATTGTTGCTCTCTCGGAAGTTTGTCAGAACATTATTGAACACAGCGAAACAAAGGGATTTGTCGGCATACAGAAATATTTCTGGCAAAACCTTAATAAAAATATTGTAAAGATTGCTGTTATGGATATTGGTATAGGTTTCAAAAAGTCATTATCAGAGAGATTTTCATTTAAAAATGACCTTGAGGCAATAGAAAAGGCGCTGCTCCACGGCGCATCAAGATATGCTGACGAAGGCAGAGGTCACGGCCTTGCTGCTGTTCGGCGATTTGTAAATCAGTGGAACGGCAAGCTCTCCATCCGCTCAGGAACTGCAAAATTTTCGATAATACCTGCGTGGTCACGGGGTAAAGTGAAAGAAACCAGACTCACCCCCTTCCCCGGCTCTCAAATTAATATCCTTTTGCCCGAAGTTTAACCCCTAAAATTTTCCCCTTGACAAAAGGCTTGATTTATGGTTCAATTGAATCAATTGAAGAAAGAGGAGGCATTTAAAATGGCTAAGACTTTGACAGAAAAACCAAAACTACCTTATGCTGGTCGTGGGGATATAATCAAAATTTTTAAACTCATCCATGAAAGAAAAGAACCAACACCAATAAACGAACAAAAACTTAAAACTCTAGGTATAGGTTCTCCAAGATATGTGATTGCCATGTTAAAAACCTTAGGTTTTCTAAGCGAGGATAATACATTAAATCTGTCTGCTAATGATCTTAGAGGAACGCCTGATAAATTTAAAAAATGCTTAGAGGATAAGGTTATTGCTGTATACGAAGATTTATTTAATACAGTAAAAGATTCTTTAAATCCAGATAGAGATAGTGAAGTACGAAACTATTTTAAGAATCATTTTACAGACATCAAGAATAGTATGTTAAGGATGATAACTAACTGTTTTTTAGCTCTAAGAGACATCATCAACAGCGAGGGGAAGTTCGAATCTTTAGACTCACAACAAAAAATACCTAAAAAAATACATATAAAAGAAACTATCAATAAGATTAAAGAAAAATCCCATGGAAAAATACAATCTATACTTCCAACAGGCATTGACCTCCATAAGTCTCAGCCTAAAGATATTAAATTAATCCTAAATCTAAATATAAATTTAGATATTGGGACATCCAAAGAGGCTATTGAAGAACTTTTCAAAAATATTTATAGTGCCAAAGAATCTGTCTTGGGAGAGAACAAATAATGGATGATGTGATGACGTAAGCTTCCCCTAAAAGCAGACACTCTGTAAGTAGAGCTTTCTGGCAAAATAACCGTCAGGAGGTTCTAAATGAAGAGGACGAGATTCACGGAAACACAGATCGTAGCAATCTTAAAAGAAGCA
>JBAQLV010000021.1:0-39721 GCA_049302185.1 Thermodesulfovibrionales bacterium
TTGGTTCTTTCATACTCCTTTAAGATGGGAATCCAACGCTTTACTATAACCTGACTTGAATATTGCATTAGGGCCTCCTTTAGTGTTTATCGTACCAAAAGAGTTACCTAATTAGTGAGCATTAACATGTGTCCCTATTGTCCCATTAATGGGATGTGTCCCCAATAATAATAATGACAGAGGCTATTCACTGTCGCCTCGATTTAATTGTTCGACATGCCTTTTCATTTCTTATTTGCTATTTCGGATTTGTTACCGAATAAAGAATTCTGGAGTTCTTGTATTGTATATGTCCGTTTCGCTGCAAAGTGAAAAACTGGAATTTCGGCAGCCTCAAGAACTTTGTCTATAAATTCGTCACGGTCTTGTCTTTTGGATTGAATGTGGCTTTTGTCGTCTAGTTCTATTACAAATTTAACGCCGAGTGATGCAGAGTCACATGCAACAAAATCAACGTGCTTGCTCTGAATCCTATTGAAAGCTTTCTGCCATGTGCTCTTATTATTCACCTTTTTTACTTTGACCACATCGGCAAGGCGAACCTTGCCCATGATTCGTAGTTTGCCGTCAACTGCCTGCTCAAGCACACCGAGAAACGAGCGTTCCGCCGGGGTAAAAAGCGCCTGTTCCTTTTCGTATGGATAATCTTCTGTATCACCTCTGTTTCCTCCAAGAAATGCCTTTAATGCAATTACGATTATTCCAAGTACAATTAGGACTGCAATTAACGGCCATAGACTTTGAATCATCTTGTATTCTCCTTTTATTTATCTGTCGAATTTCTGGAGCTGAGACGCGGGAAATGCGCCAGCGTTTTCCCGTTGATTCCCCAGCGACTTGTTAGGCAAGCAATCATCTTGCATTATTGAGTATTTGCCTTATACGCTGAACATCATTACTCTCAATCAACCGTTGCCCTATGCTAAGCAACTCGTAATAAACAGCATTTTTATCGGCGACAAATGTACCCTTATGTATTTTGTCAAGCAATGAATACTTTTTTTCTAACTCTCCTTTAGAGCCAGTTTTATCAGTTTTTCTTGAGCTATCATAATGAGCCCCACCTCTTTTATTGGCTATGTATTTAATCACTTCCTCACGGTTAATTTTTACTCCGTTTACCATGAAGCTTATTTGTTTCATAAACAAAGATAGTTTTACTGGATATATCTGTCCAATTGAAGATTTCTCTCTTTCATAATCAGCTTTTATTTCTTCTGGTGATTTTGCACGCTTCAATTGCTTTAAAAATTGGATTTCCATTCCTTTATATTTTGCCCCACCTGATTGGTAGAAAATGATCGATGGATCATTTAAATAACCGTCAAATTTTGAAATAAAAGGTGCCATTATCTTAATTTCTTCATTAAGGATGTCGGCAACTTTCATTAATTGATTTTCAATTAGCAATGACCTTAAAACAGGGCTGGCTCTTCGCAACGATGCATCATCTATATCTTGTGTCCATTCTTCTGTGAGGTAATCAAGATCTTCTGAAACAATTTTTATTAGATCAATATCCATATTCCACAACCAAATAGTTGCCTAACGTTTCGGCTCAGGCGCGCGGCTTTTTGCGTCGCCTGGAGCCGATTGTTAGCCGATGATTTTCCTCGACAACCACTTCCCCATACGCTCACATACTGCTGCTGGTAACACTGGTACCACCCCCCAAATAAACTTCGTGGGGCACACCAGAACAAGGCTCGACTTGATAGAAGACTGCGCAACAGTCTCAATGAGCTTGTAGTCCATGGTGATAAAATAATCACACCAGTTATGTTCTGCAGTCCAAAGGTGAAAAGCGTCCAATAACTGGTTTTTCTCACGCTTCGAACCAGAGATTATGCTTGCTGCCGCCTTCCACTCGTCATATCTGGGATGCGTCAGTTTCTTTAGAAACTCAAACTGATGGTCCTCGTTAGAAAATGCTGATGCAACGGTTCTGCCGTATAACAACGGAGAATTTGCTGCTTCGATATATTGACATATCGACGGGGTTCCCTTGCTCATTGTCCGGCGACTAATAAACTCCCAATGAAGCTCAAAATGCCAAAGTAGTTTGATGAGTTTTAGCCTCGCAATTTTTTCAATGTACTGAATCCTCTTCGCATCTTGATATGCTTTTAGATTTCCCTGATTTTTAAACTTCTCATTCGGAGTCAGTTCGTGCGGCGTAACGACCGGAACCTCAAACTCTCGGTCTCCCCAGTTGATCAATTGTGGTTCTTCATCCCATACGACGCGCTTCTGCTGTGAATTTCTCACAACGGTCGTGTCTAGAAAGACTCGAAGCATAATATCTTGACGGCTAACATTATATTTTATGTTGATTCAATAATATGATGAATTATAGTGAAGGGGAAGGATATAGTCAAGTCAAGGAAAAATGTCTTTCTATTCTCTCTGGTTTTAAAAATCTAAAATCTGATAAAATGTAGGCATATATGGAAAGATTCGGCCAATACATATTGCTTGAAAAAGTTGCTTACGGAGGCATGGCGGAGATTTTCAAAGCGAAGAAAATAAGAATAGAAGGCTTTGAACAGGTATTGGCTGTAAAGAGAATTCTGCCGCACCTTTCATCTGACGAGGAATTTGTAAATATGTTCATAGCCGAGGCAAAACTTGCCGCGCGCCTCACGCATAAAAATATCGCACAGGTTTATGACTTTGGAAAAATAGATGCGAAGATGTTAGAATCCTCAATCTTATGTCATACAAGAGCATAAAGGACTGGCCCGAAGAAGAAAGACCAAGAGAAAGGCTTCTCAGTCTTGGGGCCTCTAACCTGTCCAGCGCCCAGCTTTTAGCTATTATACTCAGGACAGGCAGCGGCAGAAAGAGCGCAATAGATCTTGCAATGGAGATGCTTGACTCTTTAAAGAATCTGAAAAATATTGAAAACGCGTCAATAAAAGAACTCGCTTCTTTTAAAGGAATCGGCAATGCAAAGGCAGCACAGATTAAGGCCGCATTTGAATTAGGGAGGAGACTTTTTATGGAACGTGATGTTAAAGGCCCTGTGTTCTCTTCAAGTAATGATGTGTATTCTTATTATTACCCGCTTGTCAGAGACTTTAAAAAAGAAATTCTTTTTTGCGCTATGCTTGATGCAAAGAACAGGATATTCAGGGATTGCAGGATTTCCGAGGGAACACTTACAAATTCTCTCATTCATCCGAGGGAGGCATTTAAGAACGCAATAAAGGAGTCGGCAGCATCTGTTATCTTTATACATAACCATCCAAGCGGAGACCCTGCGCCAAGCCGTGAGGACATAGCCATAACCGAGAGGCTTGTGCAGACAGGTGAAATCGTAGGCATAAAGGTTCTTGACCATGTGATAATAGGGGACAGCAGGCACACAAGTCTTATGGATGATGGATATATGAAAAATACCAAGGGGAGGGGTTAAATGCCGAAGATAAAGAGGGCAGTTGTAAGTGTGTCAAACAAAAAGGGGTTGGCTGAATTTGCAAAGTCGCTTCATTCATTGGGTGTTGAGATACTGTCAACAGGAGGCACTGCAAAGGCGCTGCGGGATGCAGGCGTTCCTGTGAAAGACGTCTCTGATTATACGGGGTTCCCTGAGATGCTTGACGGCAGGCTCAAAACACTCCATCCGAAAATTCACGGCGGCCTTCTCTCAAGGAGGGACAACCCGAAGGATATGGAGGATATAAAAGAATACGGCATAGAACTCATAGACATGGTTGTTGTAAATCTTTATCCCTTTGAGGAGACTGTGGCAAAACCTGTCGGAGACTCGACTCTACGAGACGTTGCATTTGCAGAGGCAATAGAAAATATAGATATAGGCGGGCCCACAATGCTTCGTTCTGCCTCAAAAAACTTTAAGGACGTTGCAGTAGTGACCGACTATAATGACTATGGCAGCATTATTAAGGAGATGAAAGAGCTTAAGGGAGACCTCAGTTACAGGACGCGGCTTGAACTTGCGAAAAAGGTCTTCAGGCTTACGTCAAGGTATGACAATGCAATCGCTGATTATTTAATAAAGGCAGAGGAAGAGAATAGATGATACATGATTCAGGATACAAGATACATGATAAAATCTCGGATCGTTCATCATGAATCGTGCATCTTGCATCTAATTTTCAGGGAGGATTCGGAATGAAGGTTCTTGTTATCGGCGGCGGCGGGAGAGAGCACGCCATTGTCTGGAAACTTTCTCAGAGCAGGCATACAGATAAAATATTCTGCTGTCCCGGGAATGCGGGCATTTCGGAGTTGGCGGAATGCATAAGCGTTGATGACAATAACTTTGATTCGCTTGTTGATTTTGCCAGATACGAGGGAATTGACCTGACGATTGTAGGGCCTGAGGCGCCGTTATCAAGAGGCATAGTTGATGTATTTGAGAAAAACGGAAGGAAGATAGTCGGGCCTAACATAAAGGCAGCGCAGCTTGAGGGCAGCAAGGTGTTTGCAAAAGACCTTATGAAGCGGTACGGGATACCAACCGCAGAGTATAAGGCATTTACTTCCTATCTTCATGCAGAAGATTATGTGCGTATGAAAGGCGCTCCCATTGTCATAAAGGCAGACGGACTTGCAGCAGGGAAAGGCGTGATAGTAGCAGAAACCGTTGATGAGGCAATAGCAGGGCTTAAACTTATAATGAAAGACCGGGCATTCGGGGATGCAGGCAACAAAGTGCTTGTTGAAGAATGTATCCGGGGCGAAGAGGCATCTTTCATGGCATTCACTGACGGAAAATCAATACTTCCGATGGTAAGCGCTCAGGACCACAAGCGGATTTTTGACGGGGATAAGGGGCCCAACACAGGCGGCATGGGAGCATACAGCCCTGCCCCTGTGATTACACCGGAGCTTGAATCAGTGGTGATGGAAAAGGTAATGCGCCCGGTAATAAAGGGATTGCTGTCTGAGGGGATAAAATACAAGGGGATACTCTACGCAGGCCTTATGATAAAAGAAAATAAACCATACGCATTGGAGTTTAACTGCAGGCTTGGAGACCCTGAGACTCAGCCTGTTCTCACAAGGCTTAAAACAGACTTTGTGGATATTGCCCTTGCTATAGCCGATGAAAAGTTATCAAGCGTCAATCTTGAATGGAGACCGGAGCATTCAGTCTGTGTTGTAATAGCGTCAAAGGGCTATCCGGGCGCATACGAAAAAGGCAGGGCCATAGAAGGGCTCAATGATGTCAAAAAAATGGATGATGTCTTTGTTTTTCATTCAGGCACATCATTTAATGACAATAAAATTGTAACATCGGGCGGAAGGGCGCTCGGAGTAACAGCGCTCGGCAGGGACATAAGGGATGCAAAAAATAAAGCGTATAATGCCATAGAGAAGATTCATTTCAAGGGAATGCATTACCGAAGGGATATTGCCGACAGGGCAATAAACAGATTCAAGATGAACGATGCATGATGTATGATTTTTTTATCCTGAATCTTGTATCATGTATCTTGAATCATGACTTAATGGAGGTTATATATGAAACCAAAGGTTCTGATAATAATGGGAAGCGATTCTGATTTGCCGGTTATGGAGGAAACAGAAAAGATATTGAAAGCATTCGGAATCTCCTTTGAAACGACAATAGCGTCAGCGCATCGTTCACCCGAGAGGGCAGTAAGGCTTGCAAAGGGCGCAGAGAAAAAGGGGTTTGAAGTAATTATTGCAGGCGCGGGCGCGGCAGCGCACCTTGCCGGAGTTATTGCAGCGCACACAATACTTCCTGTGATAGGCGTCCCCATAAATTCATCCCCTCTCCAGGGCTTTGATGCCCTCTTTTCCACAGTGCAGATGCCGCCGGGAATTCCTGTCGCAACGATGGCTGTTGGGACGGCAGGCGCAAAGAATGCGGCAATCTTTGCCGCAGAGATTATCGGAAGAAAGGATGCAAAGATTGTAAGGCAATTGAAAGAGTATAAAAAGAGGCTTGAAGAGGAAGTTGAGAGGAAGGCAAAAGCGCTTAGGAGAAAGTAATGCGGGTTCATCTTGACTGTTACCCGTGTTTTTTAAGGCAGGCGATTATTGCGGCAAGGCTCGGGACAAAAGACAATGAAAAAAGAGAATATGTTCTCAAAAAAATAGCGGCTGCTATCGGAGAAGTTGATACTTCAAAGACCCCTGCCCATACAACCACCTTTCTCCACAGAGAGATACGGAATCTTTTGGGAAGAGATCCGTTTAAAGACATAAAATCAGAATACAATCAGATTGCTTTAACCCTCTACCCTTTTTTTAAAAGGCGTGTTGAGGAGAGCCCTGATCCACTGTGCACTGCATCACGCCTTGCAATTGCCGGCAATGTTATTGACTTTGGCATATTCACTTCCGTGGACATTGAAGGAGCAGTAGAAAGGGCATTAGGAGGCCCTATAGCAATTGATGATTATCCGGCATTTAAAGATGAAATCAAAAAGCATGATAAAATCCTTTATCTGCTTGACAATGCAGGCGAGATAGTCTTTGACAGAATTCTTATAGAGGCCCTTGTTTCTCACGGCAAAAAAGTAACCGCAGTTGTAAAAGGTTCGGATATTATAAACGATTCAACCATGCAGGACGCACGTGAAACGCATCTGACAGAAACCTGCCATGTCATAGACAATGGTTCTGACGCCGTAGGAACAATACTGGAATGGACGTCAGAAAAATTCCAGAGCGATTTTGCAAACGCCTCCCTTATTATCAGCAAAGGGCAGGGGAATTTTGAGACGTTAATAGGGTCTCAAAAAAGAATATTCTTCCTCTTTCAGTCCAAATGCGATGCAGTTTCAAAAGAACTGGGACTTTCTAAGGGGTCTATGCTTTTAAAAAAATCCTGACCTGCCTGTATAGCTGGAAAAGTTAGATAGGTCTATCTTCTTCCGCCGGGCCTTCTTTCCCTGAATCCACCTCTTTCTCTTGAGGGGCCACCGCGGCTGCTGCGATCCCTTTCGCCCTGCGGCTTTGCTTCGTTGACCACAATGTTCCTATCAAGGAAACTGCTGTTGTTCAGCAGCTCTATTGCCTTCTGTGCCTCTTCGTCTGAGCTCATCTCAACGAAACCAAAACCTCTTGGCCTGCCTGTAGCGGCATCCATTATCAGTTTTGTGGATGCTACTGTTCCTGCCTTTGAAAACAGTTCTTTCAGGTCATCTTCCGATGCCTGAAACGAGATATTCCCTACATAAAGTCTATTACCCATGCTTCCTCCCAAAAATAAAATCCCAGAGCTGATGCCCTGGGTGATGCTTGTATATTACCTGACTCAATATCATATAATAACAGAATATGGCTAAACTAAATATGCCAGTAATTGCAATCTTTGTCAAGAGAAAATTCTAATGATGACCCTTTTAGTCTATTTGCCCCGGAGTTATTTACGAAGACGGGATACATTCTTGTCATTCTCCGGCTTGACCGGAGAATCCAGAAAGGCTCTGGATGCCCGATTAAGAACTTCGGGCATGACGTCAAAAAATAGGTTAAATGTGTCCTTACTAATGACCGTATTAGTAAGTCTTGGTTTAGGGAAGGACAGCTTGCGGAAGCAATGAGATTCAGATTTGTTATAGGGTTAAGTATAATCATTTGGTCTGTTTTTTCCCCCTGCAAAAACCGATGTGTTATGATGCGGCGAAGTCTTCTGAAAACACATCCGCGCATCCGAAACAGCCCATAAAGATAGGCGTTGCCTCCATGGTTACTCCTGTGGATGCCAATCCATCTGAGCTTTATAAACCAGCTGATTGACTCGCGTAATTCTTCCTTGTCAAAGCTATAGCCTATGCGGTTATTGTTCCCTACGAGCTGTAGACTTTTCTGTGCCATCTCAACTCCTGAATCTGTTAATCTCGCCGTCTAAAGTTCCCACTGCATCCCCGAGAACAGAAGATTCCTTTGTCATTTCTTTGGCAAGCCCGAGGTTATCTTTTGCAATATACGTTATAGCCTCTATGCGTTTGGTTATGGCTATGCTTCCTGCCTTCATGTCCTCCATTGTCTTTGCCTGTTCCGCAGTCGCCTTTTCTATAAAGGCAGTCTGAGAGGCTGATGCGGTGGAAGTTTCAAGGATGCCGTTAAATACAACGCCTGCATCTGTTATCAGTTCTAACCCCTTTCCTATCAGGCTCACAGTCTTTTCCTCGGCAGTTGCGACATTGTTTATATACCCTTTAACTTCTTCTATTATAGTTGTGATTTCCTTTGTGTTCTGGGCTGTGCGCTCTGCAAGCCTTCCTATTTCATCAGCGACAACGCTAAACCCCTTGCCGTGCTCTCCTGCCTGAGCGGACAGGATTGCGGCATTAAGGGCAAGGAGTTTTGTCTCATCAGCGACCTCAGCTATAACCTGCACAATTTCGTCTATCTTTTCAGATGATTTTCTCATGCCTTTAACAATCTTGGCTGTGTCATCAGCGGAATCCTTTTTACAGACTCATGGATGGATGTTATGCCTTTCTCGCGTATGGTTGAACAGAGAATCTCTGACCTGATGTATTAATCCTACAAGCCCTTTCCTCATGGCCTCTATGGAGCTTACAAGTTTGCCCATGTAACAGCAAAATGATAATGTCCTATCAGAGCAAAATAGAAATGTCCTATTCTGGCAGTTGCTATACTGACTCTTTTAAGCTAAGGAGGCAGGATGGCAGGAAGGGACATTATCATGGTGAGGCAGAAGGAACTGAAGTGGTTACACGTAATACACAAAGTTTTTGAAGGAGCATTAACGCAGGGGCAGGCGGCAGAAATCTTATCATTAAGTGAGCGCCAGGTACGACGTATAGTAAGGCGGATAAGAGATGAGGGGGATGGAGGGATACAGCATCAGTCCCGCGGGAGGGCATCTAACCGGAGGATTCCTAAAAAAACCGTGGACAGGATTATAGGACTATACCGGCAGAAGTACAAAGGATTTGGGCCAACGCTTACATCGGAGAAACTTTATGAATTAGAAGACATACAGTTAAGCAAAGAGACAGTACGGACGTATCTTATAGTGGCTGGTAAAGGAGCTGAGATTGAGTGGCATAAGCACAATAGGAGAAGCCAACAAGTTCCTAAAACATTATCTGCCTATATACAACAGGAAATTTGCAAGGAAGGCACAAAAAGAAGCAGATCTCCACAGGGCTATTCCCGAAGGGATGAACCTTGACAAGATATTATGCATAAGGACAGAGCGCACAGTAAGAAACGACAATACCATAGCGCACAAAAAGAAACTATATCAGATAGAAGAACCGGTAAAAGGAGGCAAAATAACGGTAGAACAACACATTAACGGCAGGATGCTTATCACATATAAAGGAAAGGGATTAAAGTTCAAAGAGATAGCAGTCAGGCCGGAAAGACAGCAAAAGCAACAGATAAGGATCAAGAGAAGAAAACCCAATATTCCATCAGCAGAGCATCCATGGAAGAAGTTCAACATAAGGGGATTTATGAAACAGCATAAACAACAGAAAAGCGTGATGGAGGAAGCAGCGTGAAAAACCGGACATTTCTAAATTGCCTTGACAGGTTATATAGTGACTTAAGAATATTACTACCTCCTCTACGACCCGTAGGCAATCCAAGCACAGCCTTCTTGTTGCAGAAAGTGAAAAAGATGTTACTACGCAATCCCCTGTTTTAAAATATCATGCAGATGGATGACGCCAATTGCCTTTCCATCTGAATCAGGAACTGCAAGGGAAGTTATAGAGTGGGTTTCCATTATTGAGAGCGCCTTTACTGCGAGTTCGTCTTCGGATATTGTCTTTGGGGTTTTTGTCATAACCTCTCCAGCCTTCATATCAAAGAATTCCTTGCCCCATTTTTCTATGCCTCGGCGTATATCGCCGTCAGTTAAAACACCCAAGATCTTTCTGCTGGTGTCACTGACAATCGCAACTCCAAGCCGTTTTGATGATATTTCTACAACCGCTTTTGTCATGGCGGTTTCCGGAGATACAAAAGGAAGGGCGTCTCCTGTGTGCATGAGGTCTTTGACTTTTATGAATAACTTTTTCCCGAGGTTCCCTCCGGGATGAAAGAATGCAAAATCTTCCTGCTTCAGGCCCCGCTTCACAAGAAGGGCAACAGCAATCGCATCTCCCATTGCAAGCGCTGCTGTTGTTGATGCTGTGGGCACGACTCCGAGAGGGCAAGCCTCTTCTTTGACAGACACATCAAGATGCACATCTGCTGATTTTGCAAGGGTGGAGTTCAGGCTGCCTGTCATTGCAATAAGGCTTACGTTAAATCTCTTTAAAAAAGGAATCAGCCCTGAAAGCTCCGCTGTCTCGCCGCTGTTTGATATGGCGATGATTACATCATTTGACGTTACCATGCCGAGGTCGCCGTGACTTGCCTCCGCAGGATGCATGAAAAATGCAGGCGTGCCGGTTGAGGCAAGCGTTGCAGCAATCTTTTTGCCCACAAGCCCTGATTTACCCATGCCTGTGACAACAACCCTGCCCTTGCTCTTGAATATAATATCTATTGCCTTTTCAAAAGTGCTGTTAAGTCTTTCCGCGAGAGCAGCGACGGCATCCGCCTCAATCTTTAAAACCTTTTTTGCGATGTCAAGGATATTTTCCATGTGTTAGTCCGATGCCTGTTGACCGACAATCTCGTTCCATTTTAGTTTATGTTCATATTTTATAGTATTGTCTTTTTTGAGATTCTCAACGTAATTGTCTATAAAATCGTATGTATTATGCAAGAGTCTTAAATAATATTTTAATGAAGGATAGATTCCATTGACAATTACTTGACATCCATGAATTTTCATTATTTTGGAAGTCTCTTTGCTTATATTTACACCTTCTTGAATATCTTCTACTGTAGAGAGCATATAAAATCTTTGAATCGGATGAGATTTAAACTTTTCGTAAGCATCCTTAATTAATTGAGGGGTTATTGCTATACCATGTTTAATCTCAACTGCCTCAAATACTTTTCCTCTATCGTTTCTAACTTCAATGTCGCCAACCCTACCCGAACTTTTATCCGAAGATGTATGTTCCTCTAAAGGCATCAATGTTTTACCGTCGAATCTTTTCATCTCGTTTACCATGCATTGATATACAGCATAAACAGCTAATGTAGGCAATCTGGAAGCTCCGCGAGACGCATAGCCAGCTTCAAAATGTTGTTTTAGATAAAGAATGATTGTTGAAATAGTAAGATTTGTCGGCTTGGCTAAATCAATTTTTTTCTTCTCACGATGTTCAATTAGTTTTGCAAATAAAATCAATAGATATTCTTCTGGGGATTTGTTATAAGTTTGAATCTGGTTCAGCAAATAAAGGAAAGCTTCTTTTAGTTCCTTTGGTGTTATTTTGCCCGGGTAATCAAGGTCATATAGCAGATTTTGCTCTAAAGACCTTGTTAACCAACCACTTTCAGACATCGCTGGGAATCCCATTTCCTTCATAAAAGGCGTTATATATTTTGTATCTATGCCTCTCCCAGAATAACCTTTATCCATATTGTCCTGGTGTTGTCTAATATCTTGTTTTGGATTATGAAGTTTATGAACGAGACTTGTTATCAATACTGTTATTACGCCTTTACCTTTTTCAAAGTTGTCCGCAATAATTTGTATATGATTTCTCTCTGTAATATCTAAAGAATCAATTAATGCCTCAAGCTTGCTTTCGTTTAAAAGATTAAGCGCTTTTTGATAAATCTTGCGAAGTATTTTTGTATGGGGTTTTCTTTTATAAATAGAATTCATGTAAAAAGCTCCTGCGGTTTATTTATACCTGAGTTTTCAAGTCTTAATTTGGCATATTTACAATATTCTTCATTTATATCTATTCCTATATATCGCCTGCCAAGCTCTTTGGCAGCTACTGCGGTAGTTCCGCTACCAATAAATGGGTCTAAGATAATTTCGCCGGGTCTAGAAAGAAGCCTTATAAGCTCTTTAATAATATATAGCGGATATATTGCAGGGTGCTTACAACCTTTTATTGTTTCAACAGCAGAGCCTATTACATCTCGCTTTATTGGTTCGCCTTTTATTTTTATAATTGTAAACCCTTTTCTCATAAGTTGATATTTTCTTCCGCCATCTTGCCCTCCAAATGGTTCGGAATGTATACCTCTTATTTTCATTCTGAAACTTTCAATCTTTCCAGCTCTTACCTCTTCGATTACTTCCTGTAATTCGCAGAGCGCCATTTTCTTCTGCTCTAATGTTAGACTTGAACTTTCTATCAGTTCAAAATATTTTTTGCCGATATTATTGCCATTAGTCCGTTTGTTTTTTGCTCCATTATTGTTCATAAAATCAGCAAAGTTATAATAATATTCCTCGCTCTTTACAAAATGAAAAAAAGGCTCGGTACTACTTACAAGTCTTCTCTGATACTGTCTTGGGGTAGGGTTGAGTTTTACCCATGTAACGTTATTTATGAGCTTTACTGGAAATTTTTCCAAAACGCTTATGGCAAATCTATACGGTATCAATTGGAGATTGCTTTCTAAGTATTTATCACCCAGATTAAATACAATGCTTCCATCGTCTTTTAAGATACGGACACATTCTGAAAAAACAAGAAGTAAATTTTCTATATATTCATTAATGGTTTTTTCGTTTCCAATACCGCCTCCATAATCTCTTTGTTTGAAATATGGTGGCGATGTGATTACTAAGTTTATCTTATATGCAGGAATTAGCTTTAATACGCTCAGATTATCTCCCTGTATAATGCGATTTATGATCTCAGAAAATAGATTGTTTATCGGTCTGTAGCTCGCAATAGTTTCTGCAATTAGAATTTTATCTCTTTTTTTTGTTTTTTTAAATTTCATTTTAATAATTCATAGATAGCTTTTATAGTTGATAATATCTTTTCCAAATCATCAAGCCTTATCATATTCGGGCCGTCGCATAATGCCTTCTCAGGCTCCGGATGAACCTCAAAGAATAAGCCGTCAACACCGACTGCAACTGCTGCCCTTGCAAGAGGCTCTGCGAATTCCCTCTGGCCTCCTGATGAACTGCCCTGTCCGCCGGGGAGCTGGAGGCTGTGCGTTATATCAAATATAACAGGATAGCCGAAGGAACGCATTATCGGAAATGCCCTGAAATCAACAACAAGATTATTATAGCCGAATGAGGAGCCTCTCTCTGTGATGGATAAATTATGATTGCCCTCTGCTGTGAATTTCTCTATTATGTTTTTAACATCCCATGGCGCAAGGAACTGCCCTTTTTTGATATTCACAGGCTTCCCTGTTTTTGCTGCCGCTGAAATCAGGTCTGTCTGCCTGCATAGAAATGCGGGTATCTGCAATGCGTCAAGCGCCTCCGACGCAGGTTTGACCTCCGCAGCAGAATGCACATCAGAAATAACGGGAATGTTTAATTCGCTTTTTATGTCTGAAAGTATTCTTAATCCTTTTTCAATCCCCGGGCCCCTGAAAGATTTTATTGATGTCCTGTTTGCCTTGTCATAGGAGCATTTAAATACAAAGGGCAGGCCGGCGCTACTGCATATATCCTTCAGCTTTTGGGCTGTATGAAGCGTTACATCTTCGCTCTCAATAACACACGGGCCCGCAATTATCAGGGGAGGATTATTTCCCCCAAGCTTTATACCCGCTATATTCACCTCTTTTGTCAGCGTAACCATTAAGAGCGTTTTTCCTCTTTATCTTTTTTCATCTCTACTTCGCTCTCGTCATACTGAAACAATGCGCGCTTTTCCTTTAAAGAAGCGGCTATAAATTCTCTGAATAACGGATGAGGATCAGTCGGCCGTGACTTAAATTCAGGATGGAACTGGCAGCCTAAAAACCACGGATGGTCTTCCACTTCTATTATCTCAACAAGCTCTCCGTCAGGGCTTGTTCCGCTTATCTTCATGCCATGCCTTGTTAAAATCCCCTTATATGCATTATTAAACTCATACCTGTGCCTGTGCCTTTCTGAGATTTCCTTTATGGCGTAAGCCCTGAATGCATTTGTGTTGCTTTCCAGAACACAAGGGTATGCGCCAAGCCGCATTGTTCCGCCTTTATCCGAGACATCAGTCCTTTCCTCTATCCTGCCCTTCCTGAAATCAAACCATCTCTCCATGAGATAAATTACAGGGTCTTTTGCATTCAGGTCAAACTCTGTGCTGTTTGCGTTAAGCCCGCATACATTCCGTGCATACTCAATCACGGCGCACTGCATCCCAAGGCATATCCCGAAATAAGGCACCTTTTTCTCACGGGCATATCTTACAGCCTCAATCTTGCCTTCAATCCCCCTATAACCAAACCCTCCGGGCACGAGGATGCCGTCCGCATCCGATAAGTATTTATCCGCTCCGTGGACTTCTATCTCTTCGGAATCAATCCACTGCAGATTTACCCTCGCATCATTCGCGATTCCGCCGTGTGTCAGCGCTTCTATAAGGCTTTTGTATGAATCTTTAAGCCCTACGTATTTGCCGACTATCGCAATATTCACCTCATGTTTCGGCTCCTTTAATTTTCTTACTATGTCTTTCCACTGCATAAGGTCAGCGTCTTTTGCAGGGAGCTTTAGCTTATTGATAATCTGCTGGTCAAGCCCTTCTGCATTAAGCGCCATGGGCACCTCATATATGGTATCAACATCCATTGCCGTGATGACTGCGTCGCCATCAAGGTTACAATGGAGCGCTATCTTTTTCTTTGCCTCAGGCGTGATCGGCTTGTCTGTTCTGCATAAGAGCAGATCAGGCTGGATACCTATTGCACGGAGCTCCCTTACACTGTGCTGCGTGGGCTTTGTCTTAAGCTCTCCTGCTGTCTTTATATAAGGCACCAGCGTAAGATGCATATAAAGAACGTTTTCCCTTCCTACGTCATAGCGCATCTGCCTTATTGCCTCAAGGAACGGAAGGCTCTCAATATCGCCGATTGTGCCGCCTATCTCAACTATAACTACATCATTATTATTGCTTACGGATTTTATGGCGCGCTTTATCTCATCAGTGAGATGAGGCACAACCTGAACCGTGTCTCCGAGGTAATCGCCGCGCCTTTCTTTTGTTATGACATTGTAGTATATCTTTCCCGTAGTATAATTATTTGCCTGAGAGGTTCTTATATGCGTGAATCTCTCATAATGCCCGAGGTCGAGGTCTGTTTCTGCGCCGTCATCTGTTACGAAGACCTCGCCGTGCTGAAACGGGCTCAGCGTGCCGGGGTCAACATTGATGTAAGGGTCAAGCTTCTGGATTGTGACTTTCAGCCCCCTTGCCTCAAGAAGGGCGCCTGTTGCAGCAGCAGCAATACCTTTCCCCAGCGACGATACAACTCCGCCTGTTACGAAGATAAACTTAGCCATTCCTTCACCCTCTCCAAGTCCTGCGGTGTATCAACACCCACAGTCTCGCAAGTTGTTTCTTTTACTTTTATGCGAAATCCATTTACGAGCGCCCGAAGCTGTTCAAGTTTCTCTGTTTTCTCTAATTCCACGGGTTCCATTTTTGCAAGATTTAAAAGCACATCGCGCCTGTAACTGTAAATGCCGATATGCTTGAACATCAATAGTTCAGAAGTCTGAATATCTGATGCATGATACATGATGCATGATGCACGATTGTCTTTATCCTGTATCTTGTATCCTGCATCCTGTATCATGAATTTGTCTCTGTCAAACGGAATCGGAGCCCTTGAAAAATACATTGCAAAGCCTTCTTTATCAAAAACAGTCTTAACAACATTGGGATCAAATACTTCTTCAGGGTCTTCTATTTTTTTTACCAGAGTTCCCATTGCCGCCCTTTTGTCATCAAGCAGCCTGATAACATCGTCTATCATTTCAGCTTTGATGAGAGGCTCATCTCCCTGAACATTGACAATTATATCATAATCCAGAGAGCCTGCCACCTCTGCTATGCGGTCTGTGCCTGATGCATGTTCCTTTGAAGTCATTACAGCCTTGCCGCCGAATTCAATCACGGCATTGAATATGTTCTCGCTGTCTGTTGCAACTATGACATCTTCTGCAAGCTTTGACTTTTTTGAATTCTCATACACATGCCGTATCAAAGGTTTGCCATTTAGGGGTGCAAGGGGCTTTCCCGGAAAACGGGCTGAATCATAACGGGCAGGAATAATCACAATCGCTGTCATGCGCTTGGATAATTATAAATGATTTGGGAGAAAATTTAAATGAAAAAACCAATAAGATAATTTAGCGTAATTATTTGTCGAGCGGACTTTTGACGCCGACTAAATTATATGGATTCGGTCACTTCAACGATTTCTACCTTGACACTACATTTTTGCATGGCTATAATCTAATCAACTGTAGAATCAGTATAAGAAATAATGACAGGGCATCTTACTGACAGAAGGAGAACAATGTGAAGCCTTGGGTTTTGCTGTTTGGCTCATTTCTGGCGCTTGCTCTGGTAGTTGTGCTCTCTATTCTCCTCTGGTGGAATCGGGAAAGCGACAAATCCTGGTCACTCTTCTTCAAGATGATTGTCCCCATCGGCGCGGCAGTATTCTTACTCGTTTACGAATTGCGCTCTCCCCTCGAAGATGACATCGTGGATGTTCCAGTGATAGTCATTGTCGATGAGCAACTCAATCTGGCTAACATCGGGAGACCCCTCCTCGAGGTGGACTCCGAGCATTCTGACTACTACAGGTATCTGCTATTTGCCAATCCTGGCACAGCCAGGACAGAGAACCTTCCCAATGACCCCAATGACGCGTTCGAGATGCGCCGTCAGTATACACTTGATGTGTTGGAAAAAGCTCTCTGGCAATGGTTGGTCGAGAGGTATCACGACAACTGGTTAATTGAGCGCGAGTTCTTTCGTGGCATAGGTGGCGGAGGTGGCGGCATGCGGCAGGCAGCAGATGCCGAAAAGAAGCCGCGGCTGTATGGACCTGACGAATTATGGCCTCTTCTCAAGTCAAACCAGTTGTTCACCGAAAAGAAGCATCTTGGTCGTTTGGCCATTCCATCAGGCTCAACTCTTGAAGTGAAACGTGATAGGGGGAGGATCCAGATCATAGTCAAGAACGTAAACGTTAGCTTCAAGATAGACATGCAAGTACGTGGCGGCGGGGCAATGGCTAAGTTCGGCTTCATCTCCAAACTTGTCCATGACGTCTCTCCCCCTGAAAGGGCTTGGGAGACGAGCCATATCAATGTGAGGTTCTGTGCTCATTACAACAAGTGGCTCCGGTGGTCTCCCTTGACACTGATGCAGAAGAGATGGGTCTCCTCAATGTCCGAGATGTATCGTCAGGACTTCGAGTGGAAAGGAATCCGTGAAGACCTTGAAAGGTACATCAGACTCAAGGCGACATCATAGAAGTTGACAAACCAACGACTGCTCCAACCCATCGGATTCAGCGAACCACAAAAAACTGTGGCTGCTGATCCGCAGCGTAGCCCATAGTCCCAAAGTCACCTGAATCATCTATTCCTATGCTAAAATCCATCATGGATTTTGTTGATGTTCTTTTCCCGATTAATCTCGGACCGCTTACTTATAAATGTCCCCCTCATCTTAGCGGCAAGGCATTGCCGGGCATGCTTGTTTCAGCGCCTCTGAAGACCCAGACAACAAAAGGAATCATTCTGGGGAAGCCGTCAAATCCTGAGGCTAAAGGGATAAAAGCAATAAGCGATATCCATGGCGAATCGCCTCTCCTTGAACCGCCATTGTTGAAACTCCTTAACTGGATGGCGGATTATTACATCATCGCAAATAAAGGACTTGTCCTTAAGAACATGCTGCCGCAGGAGACATTCAAAAGAGTAAAAGCAAGAAAATCCGGCGATTCCTTACCCCCCCATCCCCCCCTTGCCAAGGGGGGGCAAGAGGGGGGTGAAAGTTTAATAGATGAAAATTTACTTTCAAAAATCAAGGAATTTATCTCTAAAAGAGAATATAAAACCTTTCTCGTTCATGCCCCAAGTCCATTATACGAAACCGCAATGGTTACAAAAATCCTGCCTCAGGGCAAAAGCGCGATAATTCTCGTGCCTGAAATTGTACACATAAGTCATGCCCTTCCTTTTATCAAAGAAATAGCAGGAGAGAGGTTATGCGTACTACACAGTGGTTTAAGCAAGGGGCAGCGCTCAGAGGCTATGGAAAAAATCATTTCAGGGCAATGCAATGTTGTCCTCGGCACAAGGATGGCAGTCTTTGCGCCGTTGAAAAATGTATCTCTTATTTCAGTTATGCAGGAGCACAGCAGTTCATACAGGACAGAAGAAGGCCTGAGATTCAGTGCAAGGGATATTGCCGTTATGCGGGGCTATCTTGAAAAAGCGGCGGTTGTATTGTCATCCGTCTGTCCTTCAATAGAATCCGTTTATAATTCAAAACGGAATAAATACACGCTTATCAGGCCTGACGTATATTCCCAGCGCCCGAAGATAAGAATACTTAACATGAGGAATGAACGCCAGCCAGCCCCTAATCTTTCAAAGACAGTTATAAATGAAGCGCTGTCTTCTATCAGGAAAAACGAGAAAATAATGTTTGTGATAAACAGGAAAGGCTATTCCATGCTCACATGCAAGGAATGCGGCTGCACCGAGACATGCGGCAAGTGCAGCATTCCGCTTATGTTCTATAAAGGGGATAAGTCCCTGAGATGCCACTACTGCGGGGCGATAGCCGGTTCTCCCGAGAAGTGCAGAAGATGCGGAAGCTTTTCTCTTGAACCAACAGGCTCCGGCATAGAACGGGTGGAAGAAAATATTAAAAAGATATTTGATATTGAGCCGCTGAGAATTGACAGCAATATGCTTAAGAGGAAACGCATTCCTGAAGACCTCTCTGATATAACAGAGGGCAAACCCATAATCCTTGGGACAAAGCTTCTTACAAAAAGGCTGCATAGCTCAGAAAAATTAGGGATGGCGGCAGTGCTGAATGCTGACAGCTATCTGAATCAGCCTGACTTCCGCTCTGCTGAAAGGACATTCCATGAGATGTACGGCATTACCGACAAGATAAAACCCGGCGGTTCGCTTTTCATTCAGACAAGGATGCCGCAGAACTATATCTTCAGGCATCTTAAAAACCATGACTATGCTTCCTTCTGCGATGAAGAATTACAAAAGAGAAAAGAAATGTTATATCCTCCGTTTTCAAAGCTGGCACTAATAACTTTTAAGGGCAGAGATTGCGATACAGTCAGGACAGAAAAGGCAATCAGGGAGATACTTTCAGGCAATAAGGCTTTAGAGGTTCTTGGTCCTTCAGTCACGCCTACCAAAAAGGGAGAAGAGGAATATTCCCTGCTTTTTAAAGCAGTGTCAAAAAAGAATTTACATTCTTCTGTAAAGAGATTTCTGGAGCTTCTCGGCAGCTACAAATGTTTGAATGTAAAAATTGCGATTGACCCTTAGCCTGCTTTATTCATAAACTTCTCGAATGCAGACAGGACATGGGCCGTATGGTTTGTTGGCGACAACTCCGAGCAGATTCCCTTTCCCCACAATAAGCAGAAACCAAGGCGGCAACAGATATGTAATAGAGCTTTTTCAATGTTCTTTTGAACTTGCTTACATAAAGGTGGATGAAAAACACGCTCATCCCAACAGATATATAAAGCGAGAAAAGCAAGATGTTGAATTTAGGGCTGAGTGAAGTGTCAGTCTGACTTATATCTTCAACTCTTTATCCTGAATACGAAGAAGCCCTTCTGAAACTCTTATCCCTTCTTATCAGATCCCCTTCCCTTACCCCGGCAGGCACAGGCATAAAAACAATATTCTCATTTCTCGCAGTTGTAATATCCATTCCATCAGCATCTTTCATTGATTCAAGAGCAAACAGTTTCTCTTCAAGCCCCGGCGAAAGATATTCTACGGTATCTCCCTTATCAAGCCTGTTTCTCAACTCAACCTTTGCAATGCTGTTCTTAATTTCAAGGATAATCCCGACAAGCTCATGGCTCATTCTGTAGCTTTCGCCGTCAAAGTTATAGTCGTTATCAGACTGCTTGCCAAAGAACATCCCTGTTGTATATCCCCTGCTTGAGAACATTGAAAGCTCCTTCAGCCACCTTGGATTAACAGCGTATTTTCCATTTCCGAGGGAATCTACTGCTTCCCTGTAAGTCTTTACAACACCGGCAACATAATTTATGCCCTTCATCCTTCCTTCAATCTTGAAGCTGTCTATGCCGGCATCTATCAGAAGATGCAGATGTTCTATCATGCAGAGGTCTTTTGAGCTCATGATATAAGTCCCCCTGTCATCCTCAAATACAGGGAAGTGCTCTCCCTGCCTTTTTTCCTCCATGAGGGTATAGTTCCACCTGCATGAATTCGTGCATTCACCCCTGTTTGCGCTTCTTGATGTAAGAAAGCTGCTTATGTAACATCTTCCTGAATATGAGATACAGATAGAGCCGTGAACAAAGACCTCCAGTTCAATTTTTACCTTAGAGCGGATCTCCTTAATCTCATCTATCGTCAGTTCTCTTGAAAGCACAAGCCTCTTTGCGCCGA
The DNA here is from genome assembly GCA_049302185.1 of Thermodesulfovibrionales bacterium. Taxonomy (GTDB): domain Bacteria; phylum Nitrospirota; class Thermodesulfovibrionia; order Thermodesulfovibrionales; family UBA1546; genus UBA1546. The sequence goes on from JBAQLV010000021.1 coordinate 20,468, forward strand.
GATTTTCCCAGAATCTTGCTGCTTCGCTGTTTGTGATATTCGCCTGTGTGCTTACATGGATTGCAATCTCAGGAGCGCTTTTTTTGAACATCATGAAAAACCCGGGGTCAGACAGTATCACTGCGTCAGGCATTGCATCTTTAAGAAACCCTATGTATTCTTCCATCTCTTTTAAGTCCGCATTATGAGGGAAGATGTTTACTGTGACATAAGCCTTTTTATTTCTGGCGTGAGCATAGCTTATTGCTTCTTTCAATTCTTCGGGTTCAAAATTACCAGCTTTACACCTGAGGCTGAACCTTGAATCGCCGAGATAGACGGCATCAGCTCCATAGTGAATGGCTGTCCTAAGTTTCTCAAAATCTCCGGCTGGCGCAAGCAATTCAGATTTTTTCATCCCAAAATTCCCTTTGCTTTTTTTATATCTTTTTTTATCTGCACTTCAAGCGCCTTTGCATTCGGAAATTTCTTTTCATCACGGATGCGCTTTATAAAAAGCACCTTCAATTTTTTGCCGAGAAGATCTCCTGAGAAATTAAAAATATGAACCTCAAAACTTAATTCTGACGCGCCGAATGTCGGGTTCTTACCGATGTTGGCAACGGCGTTGAAGGTCTTAGCGGCTAGGTGCAAGGTGCTAGGGGATAGGTTATTTTTCCCCTGATACCTGATACCTGACACCTGCCCTTTGAGAATTGCGACCCTTACTGCATAAACACCTTCCTTAGGAGAATAGCCCTTAAATGAAATATTTGCAGTCGGGGTATGAAGGAGCTTTTCTCCCCTTCCAGCGCCTTTAATAACTGTCCCTTCTATTGAAAAAGGCTTTCCGAGGATTTTTGCAACCCTGTCCACCTTGCCTTCAAGAATAAGATTTTTGGCTTTTGCCTCTTTTAAGAGTTCTTTGTAAACCGCTGTAACCTGTTTTTTTGTCTTTTCAGGGTTCATGCTGTTATCAATCACAAAATCAGACTTCTTAATCTTTTCTTTTATCGGAAGCTGGCATTTGAGCCTTTCAATTGCATCCTTTGGCGATATGCCAAACATGGACAGCCTGTTAATTGCTGTGGTTTCTTTGGTGAATACAGTAATCATCTTATCAAACCTGCTTTCATATCCGCGCTCAAATATCAAAGGAGCTTCAATAATAAACACCTTACTTCCGTTTTTAGTTTTTCTAAAGAAATCGTCAATCCTTTCAAAGACTAATGGATGAAGAAGGTCTTCAAGCTTAATCCGCAGTGATTTATTTCTAAAAATCCTTTGAGCGATTTTGCTCTTGTCAAGATTGCCCTTTTTGTCAAAAACACCTGCGCCAAAAAGTGCTTTTATCTTTTTGTGGACTTGTTTTTCCCTGAGAAGCTGTTGCACAACCCAGTCAGCATCAATTGTGACAGCGCCAAGCTCCCTGAACATCTGAAGCACAGCGCTCTTCCCCATGCCATAATTCCCTGTCAGCCCTACAATAAACATAAGATTATTATACATACAGGTGACTCTTTCTGTCTGTAATCCGCCTTTTATGTTATCCTTAAAATGTGAATTTATCACTCTTTCAAAAACCAAGCAGATACATAGATAACGAGGTAAACTCGCTCAGGAAAGAGGCAGAGATTAGAGTCGCCCTATCCTTTCCTGACATCTATGATATCGGGATGTCGCACCTCGGGCTGAGAATCCTCTATAAGGTAATCAATGACCTTCCATACGCCTCTGCTGAAAGAGTATTCCACCCATGGCTTGATCTGGAAGAGGAGATGAGGAATAAAGGCATCCTGCTTTCTTCTCTTGAGACAAAAAGAGCGCTCAAGGATTTTGATGTTGTCGGATTCAGCCTTCAGTATGAACTTTCATACACAACTGTCCTTAATATGCTTCATCTCGGAGGAATCCCGATAAAGAGCGAAGAACGGGCAAAAGGAAACTGGCCGCTGATAATCGCAGGAGGCCCCTGCACTGTCAATCCCCTTCCAATGTCTCCTTTCATAGATGCATTTTTAATCGGAGACGGTGAAGAAGCGGTAATAGAAATTTTAGAGACATACAGAAGATGGAAAAAAGAAGGGGACGGGAAAAGGGAATCTGCCTTAAAAGCCCTTTCACAGATTGAAGGGATGTATGTGCCATTACTTTGTGACAAGTTAAAAGTTGAAAGTTCAGAGTTGAAAGTTAAAAGAAGATATATTGAATCTCTTGATTTATCCCCATATCCAGAGGCTCCGATTGTGCCTTACACAGCCATCGTCCATGACAGAGTGAATATAGAGGTATCGCGCGGCTGCACGATGGGATGCAGGTTCTGTCAGGCAGGGATGATTTACAGGCCGCTTCGTGAAAGAAACCCTGAAAATATCCTGAAAATTGCAGGGAATTCTCTCAGGAATACGGGATACGAAGATGTCTCCTTCACATCCCTGAGCGCAGGAGATTACTCATGCCTTTTGCCTTTGATTAAAGAATTCAACAACCGGTTTTCTGATAAAAAAATTTCACTTTCACTGCCTTCTTTAAGGGTTGCTGCTGTTGATAGAGACATCCTTAAAGAGATAAAGAGCGTCAGGAAAACAGGCTTTACAATAGCTCCCGAGGCCGGGACTGAAAGACTGCGGAATGTCATAAATAAAGATTTCACAGAGGAAGATTATGAGAGAAGCCTTAATGCGCTCTTTGAAGAAGGCTGGCAGAATCTCAAGCTGTATTATATGGTAGGGCTTCCGACCGAGACCGATGAGGATATACAGGCAATACCTGAGATGATAATGAAGGCTTTAAGAATCGCAAAATCGCACACAGGAAGGCATGTAAAAATAAATGTGGGCGTCTCTCCATTTGTCCCAAAATCCCATACGCCGTTTCAGTGGCATGGTCAGGAAAACATTGAGAGTATAAAGAGGAAGATGAAATATCTGAAAGAGATATTCAGGAAAAAGAGATTTGAGTTTAAGGGGCACAGGGAAGATATGAGTTTTCTTGAGGCAGTGTTTGCGCGAGGAGATGAGAGGCTTGCTCCTTTAATAGAGAAGGCGTGGTCTCTGGGATGCAGGCTTGATGCGTGGGGAGAGACATTTGATTTTCAGAAATGGACTCAGGCAATAGAAGAGACAGGCATAAATGCAGCAGCATATGCAGAAAAGACTTACGGGACAGATGAAAGGCTGCCGTGGGACATTATTGATACAGGGGTAAATAAAGACTTCCTCTGCAAGGAATATCAGAGAGCAGTAGTAGGAGAAAAAACATCTGACTGCAGAAAGGTTTGTCATGCGTGCGGGCTGAAGTGTAAAGAACAGATGCAGGATGCAGGATACAGGATACAGGATAAAGAATACAACCTCCCTCTATCCCCCCTTAGTAAGGGGGGAATTAAGGGGGGGGGTATCATGCATCATGCATCCAGCGTCAGAATCCGCGTAGAATTCTCAAAAGCAGGTGTTTTGAAATATCTATCCCATCTTGAACTTGTTACAGCGATATTCCGCTCAATGAGGAGGGCAGAGATACCAATGAGGTATTCGCAGGGATTTCATCCATCACCAAGGGTGTCTTTCGGGCCTGCTCTCGGCGTGGGCGTAGCAGGCATCAGAGAATACTTTGATATGGAGATAACACCGCCGTTTGATATAGACTATTTTATGCAAGGGATGAATTCTGTTCTGCCGGAAGGCTTAAAAATAAATGACGCAGCCTTAATGCCTGACAAAGAGCCGTCCCTGAGCAGTTTCATATCACGGTACGAATACGAAATAATCTGTGATGACTCAGCAGCGGCTAAAAGGTATTTGGAGCAAAAATTAGAAATTGAAGGAGTTGAAGATATTTCAGTTATGGACAATAAAACTGTGAGGCTTATACTTGTTGACAGCAAAGATAAAAAGGGTAAAAGAGTAAAACTTAGCGAGATACTCCCTGAGATATTCGGTGTATCATATAAAGAGCTTGATATAACAAGAGTTGCGATGTACGGCTGGAAGGGCGAATGGTCGCTGCCTCTCGGAATCGAGTCGCAACGACTGAAAAGGAATATAACATGGTTAGCGAAATCCTGATTAATGCAACACATGAAGAAATAAGAGTAGCGCTCCTTGAGGGCGGGCAGGTGGTTGAATTCTATATTGAGAGGAAGCGCGATGCAAGCCTTGTCGGCAATATCTACAAGGGAAAGGTTGTCAAGATACTTCCGGGAATGCAGTCTGCCTTTATTGATATCGGGCTTGAAAGGGCGGTGTTTCTTTATGTTGCTGACATAAGGGCTGACATTGAAGAGTACGCTCCGTTTCTTGAAGAGGAAGAAAAAGGCGATTCCGTAGAATTTATCTCGCGCAAAGGCAGGTCGGATCTTGCCATAGAAGACCTCATTCAGTCCGGGCAGGAAATCCTCGTCCATGTCTCAAAAGACCCTATAGGCAGCAAAGGCGCGCGCGTGACATCATACATCACGCTGCCGGGCCGCTATCTGGTGCTTATGCCGAATGTTGAGCATGTAGGCATTTCAAGGAGAATTGCCGATGAACAGGAGAGGACCCGGTTAAAAACAATCGCAGAAACAATAAAGCCGAAAGGTTATGGGCTTATAATCAGGACTGCCAGCGAAAGGTGCAGTGAAGAAGAACTGAAAAAGGATCTGGATTTTCTTATTCTGCTGTGGGAAAACATACAGAGGAAAAAAGAAAAGGTAACAGCGCCTTCTCTACTTTACAGCGACCTTGATCTTGTGTTCAGAAGCGTCAGAGACCTGCTTACGCAGGACGTTGAGAGACTTGTTATTGATTCTGCCGAGGAGTATGAAAGGATAAAGGAATTTGTTAGGACATATTTCCCAAAGCTCCTTGACAAGATAGTTTTCTATGAGGGACAGGAACCGATATTTGATGCATTCGGTGTAGAACTGGATATCTCAAGGGCGCTCGGCAGAAGGGTCTGGCTCAAGTCAGGAGGCTATATCGTGACTGATCAGACAGAGGCGATGACTGTAATAGATGTCAATACAGGGAAGTTTGTCGGCAAGGACGATTTGGAGGACACGATATTAAAGACAAATCTTGAGGCTGTCAAGGAGATAGCATACCAGATAAGGCTGAGGAATCTCGGCGGAATAATAATAGTTGACTTCATTGATATGGAAAAACAGGAAAACAGGGAAAAAGTGTTTAACGCATTTGTTGAGGCGATGAAAAAAGACAGGGCTAAAAACACAATCCTGCATATATCAGAACTCGGGCTTATACAGATGACAAGGAAGCGAGTAAGGGAAAGCCTCGGCAGGACTCTCTGTGAGCCGTGTCCATACTGCGAGGGGAAGGGATTTGTGAAATCTCCGCGCACGCTCTGTTATGAGATATTCAGGGATATAAGCAAGCTTGCGATGCATGGCAGCGAAAAGATAATCATTACTGCCCATCCTTCTGTCGCGGAACTCCTGTCTGACGAAGAGAGGCTTGGCCTTGAAGATATTGAAAACAGATACGGCATTAAGGTAATTATTAAAGAGAGTAATATCCTTCATCAGGAGAAGTACGAGATAACCTCCTTGTGAAATATTATCAAATATCCTACAGCGCGGAGATAGCCTTCTCGCTCATTCTCGTTTCACTCCTAGGCATTTTGTCAAAAGTGCCATATTCTAAAATGTGACAAAATGAAACCGCTCAAAGACCATCGCCACGCTATAGCTGAAAGATTTTAAGGACAATCTTAGGTTAAAATAATTTGATGGCTGATGAAAAATTCTCTCATCTCATAGAAACAATTAAAACCATTGAAAGCGCTGTGCTTGCCTATTCCGGAGGTGTTGACAGCACGCTTCTCTTAAAAGTGATTCAGCTTTCAGGCATCAAGGCGCTTGCAGTAACAGCCGTTTCTGAAACCATGCCTGAAAATGATCTGTTATTTTCAAAAAAAATGTGTGAAGAGACAGGCATAAATCAGCGCATTATAAAAACAGAGGAGCTGAACATAGAGAATTTTGCAAAGAATCCTCATGACAGGTGCTTCTATTGCAAAGACGAACTATTCAGCAAGATAAGGGAAATAGCAGGTGATGAGGGTTACAGGTTTGTGCTTGACGGAAGCAATCTTGATGATACGGCGGACTGGCGGCCGGGCAGAAAGGCTGCTTTAAACCACAGCGTAAGAAGCCCTTTGATAGAGGCAGGGCTGGATAAAAAAGATATAAGAGAAATATCCCAGAGGCTTAATCTTCCATCATGGGATAAACCGTCTTCTCCATGTCTTGCATCAAGGTTTCCCTACGGAGAACAGATAACCGCAGAGGCATTAAAACAGGTTGCAGAGGCGGAAGGTTTTCTGAGGTCATTGGGTTTTAAAGAATTCAGGGTGAGGCATCACAGTGATATTGCACGGATTGAGCTTAAAGAAGAAGATATGGCTATGGCGCTTAAACCTGAGACGAGAAAAGCCATCACAGAAAAACTTAAATCCATAGGATACAGATTTGTTGTCATTGACATAGAAGGTTTCAGAAGCGGAAGGATGAACGAAGGGATAGAAAATAAGCAAAATGAAAAACCTGCCTGATCTTAAAGACCTTGAAAAATGCGTCAGATGCGGAAGTTGTAAGGCATATTGTCCGACCTATGATGAAGACAATACAGAGGCAATGGGAGCAAGGGGCAGGCTCGCCCTTCTGAGAGGGCTTCTGCTTCAGGAGTTAAAACCCACGCCATTGCTCAATGAAAAAATTTTCAGCTGTATCCTCTGCGAGGCATGTTCCGGCCTCTGTCCGAACGGAGTTGATATAACGGAGAACATTTACAGAGGAAGGAATATGCTCAGGCAGGGGGATAAGAGGAGGAAATATTTGAGGCTCCTTGCCAAGTTTTTTATCAGTAATCCTGACCTGAGCTATAAAATGCTTCAGATGTCTCAGTATATATTGTTCCCGTATCTTACGAAAAAAGGGATTATCCCCCCTAACTTTAAGCTTCCTGAAAGTTCTTTCAAAGAAAGGACGCAGGTTTATAAGGTTCCGAAAAGGCGCGGAAGGGTGGCTGTATTCACAGGTTGTGTTACCAATTTTTTATATCCTCACCTTGGGCTGTCATTGATAAACATACTCCTTAAATCAGGTTATGAGGTGATAGTGCCCGGAGGCGAGGTATGCTGCGGAATGCCCCTGAGGGCACTCGGGCTTGAGGAAGAAGCGCGCGAACTTGCAAAAAGAAATATGCGGATATTCGGAAAGTTAAAAGCAGAAGCAGTCCTGAGCCTCTGCCCCACCTGTGTTACTATGATAAAAAAACAATACCCAAAGATTATTAACAGCGGAATAAGCAATGCAATGGATGTGTCAAGTTTTCTGCTTGAAAGATTAGACTTTGCCCAGCCGTCACTTTTTTCACAGAAATACGCAACGGTTACATACCATGACCCGTGCCATCTTGCATACGGGCTTGGCATAAAGGATGAGCCGAGGAGGATGCTGAAAAAAATCGGCGCAAATATCATTGAGAAAAAAGAAAATGGCTGCTGCGGTTCAGGAGGGCTTTTCAGCCTCACAAATAAAGATATTTCAGGCAGTCTTCTCAAAAAGCAGGCTGAAAGCTGTTTAAAGACAGGCGCGGCGGCTGTTGTTACAGCATGTCCCGCCTGCATGATGCAGCTTGGCAGGGCAATTACCGAGATCCCTGTGTTTCATATCATAGAACTTATTGAGGAGGCATACTGTGACAGTGATGGGGTATAATATACTAAATCTTACTTATGAGTTCATAGGTAAAGCCTCACAATTTGTCATTCCCGCGAAAGCGGGAATCCAGAGGAAAGACTGGATTCCGTGTCAAGCACGGAATGACGGAAATGCCTATGTAAAAGTGTCTTTACTTACGGTTTTGTTAGGTAAAAGATACCAGGAGGAATAATGAAATTCTTTATTGACACAGCGAATGTAAACGAGATTAAAAAGGCATGGGAGGTCGGTGTTGTTGACGGCGTTACAACAAACCCGTCGCTTATCTCAAAAGAAGGCAGAGATCCCATAGAACTTCTTAAAGAGATATGCAGCATTGTTGACGGCCCTGTGAGCGCCGAGGTGGTTGGTTTGAAGGCAGAGGAAATGGTAAAAGAAGCAGAATCCCTTGCAAAGATACATAAAAACATAGTCGTAAAAATACCGATGACCGAGGACGGACTCAGGGCAGTGAAAAAACTTTCGGGCATGGGGATAAAGACGAATGTCACACTCGTATTTTCTCCGAGCCAGGCGCTTCTTGCCGCTAAGGCAGGGGCAACTTATGCAAGCCCTTTTGTAGGAAGGCTTGACGACATAAGCCATTATGGAATGGGCCTGATTCAGGAGATAATGACAATCTATGAAAACTACGATTTTGATACGCAGGTCATAGTTGCAAGCATAAGGAATCCGCTTCATGTTGTTGAGGCGGCAAAGATGGGAGCGCATGTTGCAACAATTCCGTATTCAGTGATAGCACAGCTGACAAAACATCCCTTAACAGATATCGGGATTGAAAAGTTCTTAAAAGACTGGGAAAAGGTTCCGAAAAAATAGCGGATAGCTGCTAACGGGCAATCAGGAATAAGATGCCTATTTATGAATATAAATGCACAAAATGCGAAGAGGATTTTGAAAAGCTTGTGTTCGGAAGCCAGAAGATCACATGCCCGAAATGCAATTCCTCAGAGATAAAAAAGAAGATGTCCATATTCGGAATGAGCGGAGTTGAGAAACCATTTGCAGGAACATCATCTGCAAGCTGTTCATCCTGCGCCAAATCAACATGCACAAGCTGTCACTGATATTTTTTTACTCAGGCTGACGGAACGGGTTTGCTCTGAGAACGCGGCTTAGTTTCAAAGGGCTCCCTTCAAATATGAATATTGCAGTGCCGCGCTCCTCTGTTGTTTCCCCGCTTACAACCCATTTCCCGCTCCACACGATTTTCATGGAGACAGATGTTTTTTCTATACCAACCCATTTGGAAGAAAACGTAAGCTCTGCCTTGTCAAATCTCTTTATTGCGCCGAGAAGCTCTCTGTAGCCTTCTTTTGTTGTGTTCTTTTCAATTACTGCAAGGTCTTTTTTCAGGTAGGCTTCCTTTATTTCCTCTGCTAAGGCAATTGCCTCCTGGGCTGTTTTTGATTCGTCGGTAACTTTTTTAACTTCTTTTTTCCCGCAGGATAAAAGTGGAAGTACTGCAATTAATAGTAAGATTAGCGCCTTTTTCATATTACCTCCGGGTGTTCTCACGGCCTTTTGAAACTAATTGATTTTTCTATTGCTTTTTTAATTCCGTTTCTTAATTCTTCATCATGTATCGGGGATACAGTTTTTTCTATGTAAGAACGGTCGTCTGCTGTGATTGGCTTGTGGAGGATTTCCTCCCCCCTTTTTTCTTTTTCCCATGGCATGACCTTTCCCAGCCTGAGACGGACTGCTTTTACTCCAAAGCCATGGAGTTTATCAGCCATTTTATCTTTATAAAAACTGAGCTGCTGCATCCATATGGGTGAATCTACATTAATGAGCAGTTCTCCCTCTTTCAGAATTGCCGGGAACATATGAAGAGAGACCGGCTTTTCAAAAATATCCGCCCACCCTGTCTTTATGCGTCCCAGTTTTACTGCGTCTTCCAGCTTAAGATTCTTAATCAGGGGAGCAAGCAGAGAATCAGCCCTTTTCACTAAACAGCCTTTTTGACTTTACCTGAGCGCAGGCACCTTGTGCAGACGTATTCTCTCTTTGTGCCGTGAGATGTTACTATCTTTGCCCTCTGCAGATTCGGAAGTATCTGCCGCTTTGTTCTGTTGTTTGCATGGCTTACATTATTGCCTATTGTCCTTGTCTTTCCACATACAAAACAGCTTGCCAACGTTTTTCCTCCTTTCAAGAGTCATTGCATGAAATTGCTTTAAAAAGGTTTTTTATGATAACATTTTAAGACCAATGTTACAAGCCTGTCATCGAGGGGGCTTAGTCTAGGGGGGAAGAGGCAAATAAGCTATATGTCCAAATTAAGAGTCCATGAACTTGCCAAAAAACTTGGCGTTGACAATAAAGAGATATTAAAAGCGCTTTCAGACCTTGGGGTTAAAGGCAAGACGCATTCCTCAACAGTAGAGACCGAGGCCGCTGAAAAAATAGAAAAACTGCTTAAGAAAAAGACAGCGCCGGCAGTTAAACCTAAAAAGACAGCTGCGAAGCCTGAGAAAAAGAAACCTTCCGAAGAAAAAAAACCGGAGGAGAAAAAACTTAAGCCTAAGCCGGCGAAAGCTGTGCGGGCAGTAAAAAAACCTGCCGAGGCCGGATTAGCGGCCGAAGCTGAACCCGCTGCAGAGGTTAAACAACCTGTCCAGCCAACAGTTCAGCCGGAGAAGGTTAAAGAGCCTGAAAAGGCAATAGAAGAAAAAATCCAGCCGAAGGAGATAAAACTCCCAGAGGAAAAACCACTGCCTGTTCCTGTCGAGGAAGCGCTGTCTGCAGAGACTGCTGTGCCGCTGCCTGAGGAAGAGGTTGTGCAAAAGGTTCCAGACAGATTCAAGAAAGAGCTGGAAACTGAAAAAGAAGAAAAATTTAAGGCAAAACCGCAGATGCAGCGGGCTTTCCAGGCTATAAGAAAAATAGAGACGAAGAAATGGCATGACATTAAACAGTTTAAAAGGACAGGCAAGGACAGATTCATCCAGAGAGAAGAACAAAGACCGCAGTTACAGCCTGTCATAGCGCGGAAAAAGACATTAAAACTGCGTGAAGGAATGACAGTAAAAGAATTTGCAGAACTCATAAGCATAAAAGTATCCGATGTCATGAAAAAATTTATGGAATTAGGGCATATGACTACAATAAATGAGCCTGTGGACATAGACGCTGCCATGCTCATCGCAGATAGCGTTGGGATAAAACTTGAAGTAATGGCTGTAGAAGAGGAATTAATTGTAGAAGAGGAAGCAGAGGATTTATCAAGGCTTAGCCTTCGGCCGCCCGTAGTCACAATAATGGGACATGTTGACCACGGCAAAACCTCTTTGCTTGATGCGATAAGAGAGACAAAGGTTACAGAGACAGAGGCAGGCGGAATAACACAGCATATCGGAGCATATAAAGTTAAGCTTAAAGGGAAAGATATAGTATTTCTTGATACACCCGGACATGAAGCCTTCACTGCCTTGCGGGCAAGGGGTGCAAAGGTGACGGATGTAGTTGTGCTTGTTGTTGGCGCAGATGACGGAGTAATGCCGCAGACCATTGAGGCGATAGACCATGCAAGGGCTGCAAACGTACCTATTCTCGTAGCGATAAATAAAATAGATAAACCGGAGGCAAATCTCCAGAAGGTTAGAACTGAACTTGCAGAGCGCGGGATACTCTCCGAAGAATGGGGAGGCCAGAACATATTTGTTGAGGTATCCGCCAAGAAACGCATCGGCATTGAACATCTCCTTGAGATGATACTGCTTCAGGCAGAGGTAATGGAGCTCAAGGCAAACCCTGACAGATTGGCAAAGGGGACAATCATAGAGGCAAAACTTGATAAAGGAAGAGGCCCTGTCGCAACCGTGCTTATTCAGGCAGGCACCCTTAAGGTTGGAGATAATTTTCTTGCAGGCACAAGCGTGGGAAGAGTAAGGGCTTTGATAGATGACACAGGAAAACGCATTCAAACCGCGGGCCCTTCAACACCTGTTGAGGTCATAGGCTTTCCTGAGGTTCCTACAGCAGGAGCTGTATTTACTGCAGTAGATGATGAAAAGCGTGCAAGGCAGATTGCGCTTACACGGCTGCAGAAGGAAAGACAGGCAGAAATGGCAAAGAGAAGAAAGCTTACACTGGATGATCTCTATGCGAAGATAAAAGAAGGAGAAGTAAGAGAGCTTAATATGATAATAAAGGGGGATGTTCAGGGCTCTGTAGAAGCCACACGTGACGCCCTGGAGCGCATCACCCATCCGCAGGTTAAGGTTAAGGTCATACATACAGCAGTGGGCGGAATTAATGAATCAGACGTTATGCTGGCTGCGGCATCAAATGCCATTGTAATAGGGTTCAATGTAAGGCCTGAAATAAAGGCATCTCAGACAGCAGAGAAGGAAGGCGTTGACATAAGGCTTTACAATATCATCTATGAAGCCATAGAAGATGTGAAAAAAGCGCTTGAAGGACTGCTTGAGCCTACTCTTAAGGAAAAGATTCTCGGCAGGGCAGAGGTGAGGCAGACATTCCAAGTATCAAGAATCGGGACAATAGCAGGCTGTTATGTTATTGACGGCGCCGTCAGCCGTGCAAGCGACGGGGTCAGGATTATCAGAGACAATATCGTTATTTATGAAGGCAAGCTCTCATCCTTAAAAAGATTCAAGGATGATGTCAGGGAAGTTCAGACAGGATATGAATGCGGCATCACAATAGAGAATTACAATGACATGAAGGTTGGAGACATCATTGAAAATTATGTCATTGAGAAGATAGCAGGGAAACTGTAAAAGACAGGTGACAGATATTAGGTGTCAGGTGTCAGTTAAAACCTAAAACCTGAGACCTGACACCTAATTTAATTATGCTTCCATATAAACGCTCACAGAGAGTCAGCGACCTAATAAGAGAAGAAATCGCTGATATCATAATGAATAAAGTGAAAGACCCCAGGCTGGGTTTTGTCACAGTCACGGGAGCAAAGATAACAGAGGATCTGAAAATAGCTACGGTTTATATAAGCATTTTTAAAGAGGAAGAAAAAGAAACAACGCTGGAGATGCTTAATTCAGCAAAAGGTTTTATCCGCGCAGAGCTGGCAAAAAGGGTCAGGATGAAGTTTATCCCTTCGCTTACATTCAGAATAGACGAATCCCTTGAATGCGGGGTCAGGATTGAAAAACTTCTGAGGGAGATAAAAAAGGAGGATTAAACCATAAAGATGTCCGGCGCTAATAAAATGATCCCTCCGAAAGAACTGCTCCACTTTTTAAAGAAAGAAAATGATTTTGTAATCGCAACGCATATAAGCCCTGACGGTGATGCCCTTGGCTCTTCCATTGCGCTCTCAATGGCGCTTGAATCCCTCGGAAAAAAAACAATAGTCTATGACAAAGATCCTGTGCCTGAATTTTACAAATTTCTGCCGGGCAGTGAAAGATTCACAGATTCAATTCCAAATTCCAGATTCCAGATTCCAAATTTAATTCTTATTGACTGCAATGATGCTGAGCGCGCAGGGATAGAAAAGCTGCAATTTGCTTCCTCGGCAGTCATAGACCACCATGAAACAGTAAGGGACTTCGGCGATATAAAGTGGATAGACCCAAAGTCGCCTGCAACCGGGCTGATGATTTTTTATTTGATAAAGGAATTGGGCGTAAATGTAACAAAAGAGATTGCTGTAAACCTTTACGCTGCTATTGCTATTGATACAGGCACTTTCAGATACAGCAATACTACTCCTGCTGTTTTGCGGGTGTCAGCAGAACTGGTTGAAGCCGGAGCAGACCCGTCATATATCGCTGAAAACATCTATGAGACATGGACAGACAGCAGGTTCAGGCTTCTCCTTAAGGTTCTTAACACGCTGGAGATATACAATGATATTGCAATCACTCATGTTACGCTTGAGATGTTCAGGGAAACAGGCGCTGCAATTGCAGATACAGAAACTTTTCCGGGATTTCCAAGGAAGCTGAGATCAATAAAAATTTCAGCGCTCTTCAGGGAGATAGAGAATAACTACTATAAGATAAGCCTTCGTTCAAAAGGGAGCAAGATAAACGTCGCAAAAATAGCCGAGATGTTTGAGGGAGGCGGTCACAGCAATGCGGCAGGATATAAGATCCGCTCAGACTTTAAGACAGCAAAAGAGGCGCTTTTAAAAGCTGTGAGAGAGATAATGTGAAGATTGAATTGTTAAGGAATATAGGCAGGCAGCTTCTGAAAGAGATTCCGCTGTTAAGACAAAAACCCCTTACGCAGACAGCCCTCGGGGTCGGCGCCTCAGGAGATAAAACTTTCCCGATAGATAAGAAAGCAGAGGATATTATCATCTCAGGGCTTGAGGCATCAGGAGAGCCTTTAACCATTGTCTCAGAGGAAGCAGGCATCCACGATATAAAAGGCGGCGGCAGGAAAGTATTGATAGACCCTATTGACGGCAGCAAGAATGCAATAGCAGGAATCCCGTTTTATTGCACATCAATTGCAGTTGCCGACGGCAGCACAATCGGCGACATTGAGCTTTCATACATTGTGAACCTTATCAATGGGGATGAGTTCTGGGCAGAGAAAAATAAAGGCGCTTTCTTGAACGGCGAAAGAATTTCAACACAGAAAGACAGAGAGATGTATCTTGTCGCATATGAGGCGCAGTCTCCTGGAAGGGATATACAGGGGATAATGCCCCTGCTCTCAAAGTCAAGGAAAACCCGCTGCCTTGGAGCAACAGCTCTTGACCTTGCATACCTTGCCTGCGGTTCAATCAGTATATTTGCGAATCTTTCGCTTTCAAGAAGCTTTGATTTCGGAGGAGGCTGGCTCCTTGTTAAAGAAGCAGGCGGAATATTTACGGATATAAAAGGCAATCCTATTGAGGCAGCGGAGATTAGTCTTAAAAAAAGTACATCACTGCTTGCATCAGGAAACGAAGAACTTCATAAGGAGGCGCTTAAGTTATTAAGGCAATGATGAAAATGTGTAATTTGCTGACAAACCCTTCTCGCTTTCTGCAGAGACTTTTTGACAAATCTATGGCTCGTTACAGGCAATTTCAAAACTCGCCTTTTCGCCTCGGCGAATCAGACGAGTCTGACGGGCTCAAACAGTTGAAATTGCTTATCTTCCACTTCGCCGAGATTTGTTACCAAAAATTCTCTAATGTCGCTCAAAGGATTTGTCAGCAACCGCAAGGGTTACTCCTGTTATTTTTATTTGTGCTCCCGATGAATCTTTATGCCGACGAAGTCATAATTGAAAAAGATATAGCTTATACGGTTGTAAAGGGCGATTACGGAGAAATGATAGAGGGCAAGCTCGGCATAAGCTGGCCAGACATAGCTTCAGCCAATTCCATTAATCCCAGCGCGCCTCTGGCTATATGGCAGTCGCTGAAGGTAAAGTTCAGGCGGATTATTCCGCCCCGTATTGACAACGGCATAATCATAAATATACCCGACAGAACTCTTTACAGATTTTCTGACGGAAAACTCAAGGATTATTATTTCATTGCGGCAGGCAAACCTACATGGCAGACGCCGCTCGGTGAATTTACCATAAAGAACAAGGCAAAAGATCCGACATGGTATGTTCCTCCGTCCATCCAGAAGGAGATGGAGGTCAGCGGTCAGGATGTTATAGTAGAAATACCTCCCGGGGCTGAAAACCCGCTCGGGAAATACTGGCTTCAACTTTCACTCCAAGGCATAGGGCTTCATGGCACAAACTCACCCCATAGCATATACAAATTCAGGAGCCACGGCTGTATGAGGCTAAGGCCGGAGGTTGCCGAGTTTTTATTTAACGATGTGGCTGTCGGGACAAAAGGGATTGTAATTTATGAGCCGGTAAAAGCAGCAAAGACCTCTGACAACAGGATTGTGATTGAGGTTTATAAGGATTTTTATAAAAGGCGCATAAATTACGATGACAAGATAAAGGAAAGGCTTAAAGAACTCAATGCGCTTGAAAAGGTTGACTGGAATAAGATCAAAGAGGCGATAGAGAAAAAAGACGGGCTTGTATGGGATGTGAGTTTATAACAGGCGGAGATTAGGGTTTTTACGTATCAATTTCTATTACCTTCTCCTTTGATTTTTCGCCCCTGAGTATCTTCACGCTGCTTTTTCTTACCTTAAAATGTTCTGCCAGAACTTCAGCCACAACCTTATTTGCCTTTCCGTCAACAGGAGGGGCATTTACATAAACCTTCAGCGTCCCTTCTCCTTCAACAACCGCATTTTTCTTCGCGTTTGTGATTACCTTTATTTTTAGCTTTTTCATCGGGGAAGTTTCCTCTTCGAGTCATCGACAATCAATTTTTATCCATATTACCACAAACGGCGAAGTAGCGTGTTCACACACCGTTTTTGCTTTAAATGTTTTTTCCTTTATCAAAACCTTACAATGTGATATATTTCTTCCATGAAAGCTGTAAAAATGCAATTGGTACAATCAGTGTTAGGCGGAAATTCATAAATTATGATAAAAAAACCTGAAGCAGAAACAGTCTTCGAGAGGTTCTGCAACTCAAACAATATCAAATGGGAAAAAATAAAAGAAGGCGAAAATGCAGCCCCAGATTACAAAGTTTTTTTCAACGGTGATATCGTTTACATAGAAGTCAAACAAATTGATAAAGATGATAATTTTAATGCCCCTCGTAGTTCTAGGACTCTAGGATCACATATAAGAGAAAAAATAAAGGAAGCAAGAAGGCAAGTAAAAGCTGTTTCAAAGCAAGGTGCCCCAGCCATATTGTTGGTTTACAACAACTTGGATGGATTACAACGGTTTGGTACAAGTCCGCAGGACTTCAAAACGGCAATGTACGGAGAGATGACCTTAACGTTTGATAAGAATGAGAATAAATTTACTGATTATTTCCACGGTCGGAATCGCTCGTTCAGCAAAGACAAGAGCACGTACTTTAGCGCTGTAGGATTTTTGTATCAGACTAGAGAAAGCGTTGGAATTACACTTTACGAAAATGCCCACGCCAACGCCGAGAATAAGCTCAATTTTGCAATAGTTCCAGATTGCATTGAGGTAGTCCGAATTGAACTGGAGTAGAAGTCTCGCATAACAAATTCATCCAGCTGAACTGTGATTAAACTGGGCACGGTTTCAAAAGTTTGTGGCTCAGCAGCTGATGACGGCGTTATTCTTAGAGATAAAACATGGTTAAGCGGAAGAAACCAAAAAAGAAGGGGCATAAAAAACTGCCATCCCGAAGTATAGTATATGCGGAGGTGTGATATGAGACATATTTTTGCAATTATGACTGCTTCCCTTTTTTTGTTTTATCCCACACAGGGTTTTTCAGTGGTTAAGGAGATTGTTTCCGAAGGGGCATACAACATGGGTGACGTAGAGACACCGAGTATTGCAGAGAGCAGGGCATTGCTTAATGCAAAGAGGATTGCCCTTGAACAGGCAGGGACTTATGTCGAGAGTTATACAAAGGTAAAGAATATTCAGGTAACAGAAGATGAGATACAGGTTCTGGCATCAGGAATTATGGATGTAGAGATACTTGATAAGAAAAGGACTATTGTCGGCGACGGCTTTCGCTTTTGGGTAAAGATAAAGGCAAAGGTCAATCCTGACAGGATTCAGGAGATGGCAAAGAAGGTTAAAGAGAAATCAGTTGTTGATGATTACAAAAAGATTCAGGAGGCTTACGACAAGAGCCAGAGGGAAATTGAGGAATTAAAAAAACAATTAGCACAGACAAAGAGTGAGAAGGAGAAGAAACAGGTTGAGGCAAAGATTTCTGATGATGAAAGAATATTTCAGGCAAATGAGTGGTTTGATAGAGGATACGAATATGGTTTAAACAAAGAATATGATAAAGCAATAGAGGCATTTACAAGCGCAATAGCCTTAAATCCGAATGATTTTAAAGCCTACGACAAGCGTGGGCTTGCTTATACGTTGAAAGGGCAATATGACAGGGCGATTGAGGATTTTAACAGGGTAATAGCTTTAAATCCGAATAATGCGGATGCCTACGGTAGTCGTGGACTTGTTTATGTGTACAAAGGTCAGCATGACAGAGCAATTGAGGACTTTAACAAGGCAATTACTTTAAATCCGAATGATGCAAATGCCTACTTTGGTCGTGGGGCGACTTATGACAGCAAAGGGCAATATGACAGGGCGATTGAGGATTATAACAGAGCAATATCTATAAATCCGAATGATGCAAAAGCCTACGCTGGTCGTGGTGTTGCTTATTATTATGGCAAAGGGCAGTATGGCAGGGCTATCTCTGATTTCCAGAAGGCATGTGATATGGGAAGTGAGACTGGGTGCATGGCATTGAAGGTTTTACAAAATAAATAACTAACAAAACTGGATGCGGATGGGCAAGCTCTGCTGTTGATTTCAGCGTTAGAATCAAAGAATATTCAGCTGACAACAGGTATAATTAAGGAGGTTGAAATCTATGAAAATAAAAGCTAAAGAATTTGATAAAAAATTTGATGAAGGCGGGGATATTTCCAAATACCTTGATGTGTCAAAAGCCAAAAGGCCCGATCAGGAACAGAAAAGGGTAAATGTTGATTTCCCTGTATGGATGATCCACTTATTGGATAGGGAAGCGCGGCGTTTGGGTGTGCCTCGGCAATCAATCATCAAAGTATGGGTAGCAGAGCGTCTTGAAAAAGCATCCTGAAAAGAGTTAATTCTAAATAACTCTCATAATAGTTTCAACCGTAATTTATGGCTTTCCCTATTGCCAAATCCTTTGCCTGACTTTAAAATGTCTTATGCCTGATATAAAGGTTCTTCCTGTTGACTTAAGAAATAAAATCGCTGCCGGAGAGGTAGTTGAACGACCTGCCTCTGTTGTGAAGGAACTCATAGAAAACTCAATTGACGCTGAAAGCACAGAGATAAATATAGAAATACTTTATGGAGGCAAGAGGCTAATCAGGGTTTCGGACAACGGCACAGGCATGGATGAAGAAGACGCGCGTTTGTGTTTTGAGCGCCACGCGACAAGCAAAATCAGCAGTGATGCCGATCTGTTCAATATCACGACAATGGGGTTTCGCGGAGAAGCGCTTCCTTCAATCGCATCAGTCTCAAAAACAAAACTTATTACAGGATTAAAAGGCTCTGAATCCGGGATATCAATAGAAAGCGCCGGAGGAGAAATAAAAGAGATAAAAGAATCCCCGTTTTCAGGGACGTCTGTTGAGGTGAAGGATTTATTCTTCAATACGCCTGCAAGGAAAAAATTCCTGAAAACAAACAGCACAGAGCTTTTCCATATCATTGACACTGTAACAAAGGAAGCGTTTTCGCATTATGAGATTGGATTCACGCTCTTGACTGAAAATCAGGAAACCATGATTTTCCCTAAGGCGTCAGGACTCAGGGAAAGGCTGATGCAGGTGTACGGCGATGAATTTGTAAACGGGCTGATAGAGGTTCATAAAGAAGAGGGCAATGGGATTATAAAAATAAGCGCATTTGTCTCTGACATAGGGAATTTCAGGAACAGCAAGGCGCACCAATTCATATTCATAAATAAACGGCCGATAAAAGATGCCTCGCTTTCCCACGCGGTATACAGC
>JBAQLV010000022.1:0-91355 GCA_049302185.1 Thermodesulfovibrionales bacterium
GGCGTGCGGTATGAAGCCCGTTGAAACAGGCTGTATCAGAGAAGGAAACGTAATGGTGCCTTCTGACGGCATGTTCCTGAAAGAAATTGCACATATGGACGAAACAGTAAGCCATATAACCCCCTGCTGTTTTGAACATGAACTTGCCCCGATGGTTTCTGCTGAAATGGAAGGAATAACGGTTGATCTTAACAGGATAAGAGGAGCGTTTGATAAGCTTGGAAGGACGTATCAGGCGATTATCGTTGAAGGGGTTGGAGGATTATTAGTCCCTATAAACAAAGATTACTTTATTATTGACCTTGCCAGAGAAATGGGGCTTCCGTTGGTTGTTGTGGCAAGGCCAGGACTCGGAACAATAAACCATACATTGCTTACAGTAAATTATGCGCTAAAAGAAGGACTCAATGTTGCCGGTATAATTATAAATTATTCCTATCAGTCCAAAGGCAGCATGGCAGAGAAGACGAATCCTCAGGTTATAGAACAGCTAAGTCTTGTCCCGCTTATCGGTATCTTCCCTTATCTTGATGATATGTCGGATGAGGCGTTTGAGAAAACAGTCTTAAAAAATCTGAACATGGAAATTATCAGAAAGTATCTTTAAATAAAAGAATTTATCAAAGTTTTGTTTTGGGGTAAAAATGATGACATGTTTTTCTTTGTCATTCCTGCCCCGTATCAAGTACGGGATAAACTCCAGCAGGAATCCAGAAAGTAGAACAGTGCTGGATTCCGCATCCCCCGATTAAGGACTTCGAGGGCAGGCAAGTGCGGAATGACATTATAGATTTGGAAACTGATACCCGATAGCATGTTTTGGCAAATACATGACTGATCAAAAACTCAGAATAGGCAAAATTCCTTATGCAAACCTGTTCCCGATATTTTATATGCTTGAGAGTGAATGCGATTGCTCGGGATACGAATTTGTAGAAGGTGTGCCTTCCGCTCTCAACTACATGCTCCGTATGGGAGAGGTTGATGTCAGTTCTTCGTCATCCATAGAATATCTGAGACACAGCGATGAGTATGCAATTGTAGAAGACCACTCAATAAGCTCAATGGGGCCTGTCGGCAGTATCATTCTTCTCAGCGGAAAATCAATAGAGGAGTTGAACGGGCTGTCGGTTCTTACATCGTCTCAGTCTGAGACATCTGTTGTACTTCTTGAGATAATTTTAAGAAAGTTTTTTAATGTGATTTGCAGTTTAAAACCGGCAGAAATCAGCCTTCAACATTCTGAATTCAGCCTTCAGTCAGCAGATGCATGTCTTCTTATAGGTGATGACGCATTAAAGGCAGTTAAGAGTTATGAGTTCCCTCCTTCGGCGGGTTCGCTCTCCTCGGTCCGCACTCAGGCGGATTCGCCGAGGAGAACGAGTCGCCTGAGGCGACCTGAGGCGAAAAAAGTTATGAGTGAAAGTAACTCTCAACTCTCAACTCTCAACGCTCAACTTATGTATATCTACGACCTCGGTGAGCTATGGCAAGAACACACAGGACTGCCTTTTACTTATGCCCTGTGGATTTACAGAAAAGACTGCTGCAGAGAAAAACCTGAACTCCTTGAGAGATTCAAGAACGATTTAAACAAGGCAAAAAAACTTGCCCTTAAGAACTTTAAAAAGATTGCCCTTCAATCCCCCATGAGAGGAATCTTAACAGAGGCAGAGCTTACAGCTTACTGGGAGAACATGTCTTATGATTTTGGAGATGAACACAGAAAGGGTCTTGAGCTTTTCAGGAAGTTTTCAGAGGAACTGAGATTGATTTGAGGTACAGTCACGGGCTGCCGCCATCGCAGATAGCGACAGTTTTCTAAGATGCTACAGACAGGGTCGGCTTTCACTTTCTGCAGATATTTTTCTGTCGTTCTAAGGCTCATTATGCTACATCCGCAAAACTCACCCTTCGGGTTCAGACAGTTGCGGCTGTAACGCTCCATTCGCCAAGAACGAGAACGAAAAATCTCTGATGTCGTTCAACCTAACCCTGTCATCCGCTCAAATTCTATATTCTCCTATCACAAAAATAAATAAACCTATTAAGATTGATGACTTGCAAAATAAGCGGATAATTGGATAAAATTATAAACTTTTATTGTGGAGGAAAAAAATGGCTGATATGGTTGAAATCCGGTGGCACGGAAGGGGAGGACAGGGAACTGTCACTGCCGCAAAGGTGCTTGCTGACGCATGCCTCAGCAGCGGAAGGCATGTGCAGGCATTCCCTGAATACGGGCCTGAAAGGGCCGGTGCGCCTCTGAGGGCATATAACAGAATTAGTTCTAAGGAACTCAGGATGCACTGCCCTGTTTTGAATCCTCAGATTGTAAGTATTGTTGACGCTACTTTGCTTGACAGCATAAATGTTGCTGAAGGCGCTACAAAAAATGCAATTTTTCTTGTTAACACATCGAAGAATCCTGAAGAAATAAGGGCGAAGCTCAAAGCAACACCGGAACAAAAGATTTTTACCGTTGATGCTACAAAGATAGCAATAGACTGCATCGGAAGGGCGCTGCCGAATGCTCCCATGCTCGGAGCCATATGCAAGGCAACCAATATTGTTACTCTGGATAATCTTCTTGAAGATATCAGGAAGAGTTTTGGTAAGAAATTTTCACAGAAGATAATAGACGGAAATCTTGAAGCTGCAAGGCGCGGATACGGGGAGGTAAAAGAAGGATGAAGCTTAAAGGATGGAAGAATGTAAATCCCGGCGCTGTTTGCACAGAGGCAGGAAGCGCTTTACAGTTTAAGACAGGCTCATGGAGGGCATACAGGCCGAAATGGATAGAGGAAAACTGCATCCAGTGTCTTTTCTGCTGGGCATACTGCCCTGACATGGCTGTTAATGTCAAGGACGGAAAAATGACAGGGTTTGATTATGACTATTGCAAGGGCTGCGGAATATGCGCTCTTGAGTGTCCGGGGAAAAAAAGGAACAAGGCGATAGTCATGGAAGAGGAGGGGAAATAATGGCCCAGAAATCTGGAAGAATAGTTGCGGTTACAGGAAACGAGGCTGTTGCAGAGGCATTGAGGCAGGTGAACCCTGATGTCAGCGCAGCATACCCCATAACCCCTGCGACAGATATTATGCAGAGATTTGCAAGTTTTGTATCAGACGGGCAGGTAAAGACTGAGATGGTTCTCGTTGAGAGCGAACACAGCGCAATGAGCGCCTGCATAGGCGCATCTGCCGCAGGCGGAAGGGTTATGACCGCTACCTCTTCGCAGGGACTTGCACTTATGTGGGAAGAATTATTCATTGCTTCAGGCACAAGGCTGCCGATAGTTATGGCACTTGTAAACAGGGCATTGTCTGCGCCATTAAATATCCACGGCGATCATTCTGACGGCATGGGCGCAAGAGACTGCGGATGGATACACCTCTGGTCTGAGAATGCTCAGGAGGCATATGACAATACAATTCAGGCATTCCGCATTGCAGAACATCTGGACATAAGGCTTCCTGTCATGGTATGTCTTGACGGCTTTATCATAAGCCATTCGATAGAAAGGATAGAATATATCGACGATGACGCTGTCAGCAAACTTGTCGGTGAGTATAAGCAGTTGAATCCACTGCTTGATCTGGAGCATCCTGTAAGTTACGGGCCATTGATACTCCCGGACTATTATATGGAATACAGAAGGGCGCATGCTGAGGTTATGTCAAAGGTTCCCGGCATTGTATTGGATGTCGCTAAGGACTTTGAAAAAATATCCGGCAGGAAATACGGGCTCTTTGAGGCGTACAGGCTTGATGATGCTGAGATAGGGATTGTTATCCTGAACTCCGCTGCAGGCACATCAAAAGATGTTATTGATTCGTTCAGGGAAAAAGGAATAAAGGCAGGGTTATTAAAGCCGAGATTGTTCAGGCCGTTCCCGTACGATGAAATAGGAAATGCGCTAAAGCACCTGAAAGCAATCTGTGTGCTTGACAGGGCTGATGCATTCGGAGGCTCTTACGGGCCCTTGTTCATGGAGACAGCATCAAGCCTCTATCATTATAAGGACAAGCCTGTGGTTGTTAATAAGATATATGGCCTCGGAGGAAGGGATTATCTGCCTGAACATGCAGAGTATGCCATTAACGAACTCGTTGAGATAGCAAAGACAGGCAAGGTTAAAACTCTTAAAGAATATATCGGGGTGAGGGAATAATATGGCGACACCACTTACATTAAAAGAACTTTCAAAAAAAGAAATATTGCTAACATCTGGGCACAGGATGTGTTCAGGATGCGGCGCTCCTATTATTGTGAAAATGGTTCTTCTTGCTTCGGAGTATCCTTTAGTTGCAGCCAATGCAACTGGATGTCTTGAAGTCTCTACCTGCATATCTGATTACACTGCATGGAAGATTCCATGGATACATAATGCATTTGAAAATGCTGCGGCAACACTTTCAGGCGTTGAGACAATGTACAGGTCATTGAAGAAGCAGGGCAAGATTGATAAGGAGATTAAGTTCATTGCATTCGGCGGCGACGGAGGCACTTATGACATAGGGTTGCAGAGCCTTTCCGGAGCAATGGAGCGCGGGCATGACATGCTTTATGTATGCTATGACAACGGCGCATATATGAATACAGGCATCCAGCGTTCAAGCGCCACTCCTTACGGCGCGGACACTACAACCTGTCCTGCGGGGAGCGTTATCAAAGGCAAGCCTCAACCGAGAAAAAACCTTACAAAGATAATGGCTGCGCATGATATTCCATACACAGCGCAGGCGTCGCCAAGCCATTGGATGGACCTTGTAAAGAAAGTAAAAAAGGCGCTTGAAATTAAGGGCCCCAAGTTTATGAACATCTTATCTCCTTGCAATCGAGGATGGAGATCCAAAACAGATGACGCTATTCAGCTCAGCAGGCTCGCTGTTGAGACATGCTACTGGCCGCTTTATGAGATAGAGAACGGAGTCACAAAAATAACCTTTAAGCCAAAGGAAAAGAAGCCGCTTGTGGATTTCCTTAAGCCTCAGGGAAGATTCAAGCACCTTTTTGCGCCTGAAAACGAAAACATGCTTAAAAATTTTCAGGAAATGGTGGATAAAGAGTGGGGATCTCTGCTTAAGGCATCAGGAACAGAATAGTTTACAGTTGATTAAACAGTGTGCAGTGGTTTGAGGGAGTGGCAACTACCGGCGTAGGGGTTTTCGAGACGCTGAAAGGTGTTGCCAAGCAGGTTTTGCTTGAACTAAAGAAACATTATTAGAGTGTCAGTGATTAGTGTCCGTGTCAGTTTTTTACTGACACTAACTGCCGACACTGAATACTAAAAGAATGGAGGAGTAAATGAAAAAGATTGCGGTTTTTGTATTGACTGTTTTTCTTGTCTTTGGCTGCGCAAAGAAAGAAGAACAGAAAGGTCAGTATCTTGTAAAGATAAACGGCGTTACCATAACAAAGGAAGACCTCAAGAAAGAGGTTGAAGCCCTTCCACCGTTTGCGCAGAAAATGTTTGAGGGTGAGGAAGGAATAGCGAGGCTTATTGATGAACTCATCAAAAAAGAGCTTCTCTATCAGGAAGCTAAGAAGAAAGGACTTGACAGGGATGCCGCATATCTTAAAAAAGTTGCAGATTCCCAAAAACTGATTCTCATAAGCGCGCTTCTTGAAAAGGAGATAGAGGATAAGGCAAAGTTGTCCGACAAAGATGTAAGAGACTTCTATGAAAAGAACAAGGCTGACTTTATGGTGCAGGGCAAGACAATTGAGTTTGAAAAGATAAGGGATATGCTTGCACAGCGGCTGACAGCGCAGAAACAGAAGGAAGTTTTTGATGGGTATGTTGAAAATCTTAAGAAGTCATATAAGATTGATGTGAACAAAGAGGCGATTGCAGGTCTTTCTAAGAAAGAGGAGCCTAAGAAAGAAGATGTTAAGAAGGAAGATCCCAAAAAGGAAGAAGCAGTAAAGGAAGAGAAGAAAGAACCTTCAAAAGAGAAGCCCAAGAAGTAAAACATACACAGGTCTCCGTGCCTTGCGCGGAGACCTGATTTCAAAAGCCATCCCCTGTACAAAAGCATTATAATCCGGTTTTAATCAGGCGTTTAACTCGGCTATAACCGTACTATTTCTGATATAACGAATGTGACTGAAAACCAGTCTTTAAAATCTATTCCTCAATTGCCTAATTCATACTGATAAATGATATACTTCTAATATGCTGAAACTTCGTGACGGGATAGTAGAGCTTTACAGAAAAGTCGCAACATCATTGCCTCCTGATGTTGAGGATTCGCTTAAGGCAGCGTGTGTTTCTGAAAAGAAAGGTTCAAATGCAAGGTATGCTCTTGAGGTAATCCTTGAAAACATACGCATTGCAAGAGAGACCGCAAGGCCTATTTGTCAGGATACCGGCGTGCCTGTTTTTTATGTTAAAACCCCGATAGGTCTAAGCCAAATTGAACTTGAAAAGACAATCATAGAGGCAACCCGCATTGCAACTGAGAAAGTTCCATTAAGGCCGAATGCCGTTGATATAATCACAGATAAAAATACAGGGGACAATACAGGCATAGGATTTCCCGTAATCTATTTCAGGGAGACGCCTGACAGCACCCTTTCAATAGACCTGATGCTTAAAGGCTCAGGCTGTGAAAATGTGGGGCAGACATACAAGCTTCCCAAAGAAGAGTTGAAGGCAGACAGAGACCTTGATGGTGTAAGAAAATGCGTTCTTGATGCGGTTTATAGGGCACAGGGCAGGGGATGTTCGCCATATACCATCGGAGTTGGAATAGGTGCGGCAAAAGATCAGGTTACTCGTCTTGCAAAGGAACAGCTTATGAGAAGACTAACTGATACGAATAATATTGAGGTTCTTTTTAAGCTTGAAAAAAGACTGCTGAAGGAAATAAACACCCTCGGCATAGGTCCTCTTGGTTTTGGTGGAAAAACAACTGCTCTCGGTGTAAATATAGGCGTTAACCACCGCCATCCTGCATCTTACTTCGTGGATATATCTGTATGCTGCTGGGCCAACAGAAGAGGAAGGCTGATATGGTAGAAAAACAGTTCACAGTTCACAGTTCACAGTTCACAGATCAAAAAGAAAAGATAATAAATCTGCCATTATCAAAGAAAGATGTCATGGGGCTTAATGCCGGAGATGTGGTTTTAATAAACGGCATGATAGTAACCGGAAGGGATAAGATACATAAGTTTTTCTTTTACGAGAGGCCGTTAAAGAAAGATATTCCTTTTAATCTCAGCGGGACGATTCTCTATCATTGCGGGCCTATAGTCAAAAAATCCGATAGCGGCTATAAGATTATTGCGTCGGGGCCGACAACAAGCATAAGGGTTGAGACATATGAACACAGGATAATATCTTCGTACGGAATCAGGGGCATTATGGGAAAGGGCGGCATGTGTGAGCGCACTCTGGATGCAATGAAAAAAAACGGCTGCGTATATTTCCATACCATAGGAGGCGCCGCAGCGTATCTTGCTGACAGAGTAAAACGGGTTGTTGATGTCTGGAAGCTTGAAGATTTTGGTGTTCCTGAGGCGATGTGGCTGCTGGAGGTGGAGAATTTTCCTGCGATAGTGACGATGGACGCATACGGAAGAAGCCTGCATAGTGATATTGCGAAGAAATCGGGCTCAGCGCTAAAGAAACTTATAAAATGACATCAGACATTTTTTATAAGCCGGACAGTCTCTCGCTTTCTGCGAGATTTTTCGACAATTCTAAGGCTCATTCCACTACATCCTCGAAACTCGGTCGTAGCGACCTCAAACAGTCGAGGCTGTGGCCGTTTCATTTCGCCAAGAACTGTTCCCGAAACATCTCGAAAGTCGCTCAAAACAGTCTGGCTTATAAGTCAGGATTTTTCCTGTTGTTAAACTTTTCACTTTCATCATGATCTTCATTGCCGGCGCATCGGGCTTTGTCGGCGGGCATCTTCTTGAAAGAATTTATAAATAAATGAATTTTTACATTAGGAGAAGATAATGGTTCAACTTGCAAACATAATCTTCTTTGAAGTAATATTTTACTATCGCTGTGATTCAGGGGAGAGAAGTATTTTAGAAAGCAGAGGATTTTATGCAGGACATCGTTAAAAGTATTATCCAGAAAAATGATTCAAAGATAGTGATGGTTGTTCTTGACGGTCTCGGAGGGCTTCCGATGCACGGCAAGAGCGAACTGGAAGTTGCCGACATTCCGAATCTTGATATGCTTGCAAGGAATTCAGCATGCGGACTGCATACACCCGTGTCTTTCGGCATAACTCCCGGAAGCGGACCCGGGCATTTAGCGCTCTTTGGTTATGACACAATAAAATGGCAGATAGGAAGAGGTGTGCTTGAGGCTCTCGGGCTTGGGATAGAATTAAAAAAGACCGATATAGCTGTCAGGTGTAATTATGCGACAATTGAAAATGGTGTTATTAAGGACAGGCGCGCAGGCAGAATACCAACAGAAAAAAGCCGAAAGATTACAGAGAGGCTGCAAAAGAAAATAAGGAAGATTGAAAACGCAGAGGTGATTTTTGCTCCGGGAATGGAACACAGGTTTGCAGTTGTCTTGAGATTTCCCGCGCCGCTGGAAAAGGGCGCAGCAGATATTATGGATACAGATCCGCAGAAAGAGGGAAACCCTCCGGTCAAAGTTACACCGATGTGTCCACAGGCAGAAAAGGTTGCGAAGATTATAGAAAAACTGATAAAGGCGGTGACAGAAATCATCAGGAATCAGGATAAGGCAAACTCTATCCTGCTCAGAGGTTTTTCTCAGGCGCCTGATATTCCGCATTTTGAGGAAGTGTACGGACTTAAATCAGTTGCAATTGCAACTTATCCGATGTACAGGGGGCTTGCAAAACTCATCGGCATGGATGCCCCTGATGTAACAGGCGGAATGAAAGAAGAAATAGATTTTCTTAAGCAGAGTTACAAGAAATATGACTTCTTTTTTGTCCATATAAAGAAGGTGGATTCATACGGAGAGGACGGCAATTTTAAAGAAAAAGCGGCGGAGATTGAAAGATTTGACCGCATTCTGCCGAGAATCCTTGCGCTGGAACCGGAGGTCTTAATCATTACAGGCGACCATTCAACACCATCTTTGCTTAAAGGTCATAGCTGGCACCCAGTACCTTTAATTCTCAATTCTGCTTATGTCTTTGGAGGACTCTGCAATTCTTTTTCAGAGAGGGAGTGTACCAGAGGAGAACTCGGAATATTCCCAACAGTTAATCTCATGCCATTAGCGCTCGCAAATGCATTGCGTCTCAAGAAATTCGGTGCGTAACTTAGCCATCAGCAATCAGCAGTCGACACCCCCCCAGCCCCCCCTTAGCAAGGGGGGGATTGAAGGGGGGGTAAACTTCTCACCTCTCACTTCTCACTTTTCACTTCTCGACACCCATTGTCACCTTGAGATGTCCGAATTTGATGAGGACAGGGATGCTGTAATACAAAGGGCAAGAGAGGCAGGGGTAGAAGCTGTTATCACAGTGGGCTCTGATCTGAAAGGCAATATCGGGAGTCTAAGGCTTTCTGAAAAATATGATTTCATCTACTCATCAGTCGGCATACATCCTCATGATGCAAAGGATTTTACAGAGGAAATATATAAGCAGTTGAAAGAATGGGCAACGCGATGCAGGATACAAGATACAAGATACAGGATGCAGGATAAAGAATTAAAAAACCATGAATCATGCATCATGCATCATGCATCTTCGCTTTCAAAGGTTGTTGCAATCGGAGAGACAGGTCTTGATTATCATTACGACAACTCGCCGAGGGATATTCAGAAAGAGGTTTTTAAAAAACATCTTCTGCTTGCAAAAGAGCTTGAACTGCCGGTAATCATACACAGCAGGGAGGCAAAAAAGGATACGCTTGAAATACTCGGAGATTCAGGGATAAACAGGGGAGTTCTGCACTGCTTCTCAGGAGACATGGATATGGCGGAGAAGGCTATGGAGATGGGGCTTTACATATCCATAGCAGGACCTGTCACGTTCAAGAATGCAAGCAAATTACGGGCGATAACAGAGGCGATACCTGACGATTATCTCCTCATAGAGACAGACGCTCCATATCTCACACCTGAACCGTTCAGAGGTAGAAGGAATGAACCGGCTTTTTTAGTGAATACTGCTGAAAAAATAGCGGAGATGAGGAGAGTGAGCCTTGAAGATATTGCAAGGATTACAACACTCAATGCAAAACGGCTTTTCAGGATAGGAAAGTCCATTCAGGAAGGGGAGATAGCCTATAAGATAAGAGACAGCCTTTATCTAAATATAACGAACAGATGCACAAATAAGTGCTCGTTCTGTGTGAGGTTTCATAGCGACTATGTGAAGGGGCATAATCTCAGGCTTTCCGCTGAACCGACAGAAGAAGAACTTAAAACAGCGATAGGCGACCCTGTTCAATATAAAGAGATTGTTTTCTGCGGATATGGCGAGCCGTTTCTTAGATTTGAAGTAGTTAAAAATCTTGCCCGGTGGATAAAAGAGAGAGGCGGCAGGGTCAGGATTAATACAAACGGGCACGGCAGCCTTATAAACCGCCGGAACATACTTCCTGAATTAAAAGGTTTCGTGGATGTCATCTCTGTCAGCCTTGACGCATCTGATGAGAAGGTTTACGACAGGATATGCAATCCTGATTTTAAGAATGCATTCCATGAGGTCATATCATTCATAAAGGAGGCAAGGCAGTATATTCCTGATGTTCAGGCTACTGTTGTTGAAATGGAAGGCGTTGATGTTGAGAAATGCAGGAAGATTACAGATGAATTAGGCGTTAAGCTCAGGGTAAGGAAGCTGGATGTTGTCGGTTAAAGTCCTGCTTGATAAGTTTTACAGTGAATACGATTTTAAAGAAAGGATACTCCATGACCCCATAGAATTCCCTCACAGATACAAAAGGCGTGAGGATATAGAAATCGCCGGCTTTATTGCCTCATGTTTTGCCTATGGAAAAGTTGGTTTATTCAAGCCTGTAATAGAAAAAGTCCTTTCAGCAATGAGCGGCAGTCCGTATGATTTTCTCATGGAGTTTAAAGTAAAAAAAGACGTCAGGCTGTTTTCAGGGATAAAGTACAGGTTTAACGAGAATAAGGACATCATCTGCCTTCTATATATTTTGAGAACAGTGGTGAAAAAATATGGAAGTATAGAGGCTTTATTTAAATTGCATTATAAAGACAATGACTTAAATACAGGTAATGGATTGATTGGTTTTGTTGACACTCTACTCGCAATAGGTTTATCTCACCCTCCCCTTAATCCCCTCCCATCAATGGAGGGGAAAGAGAAGGAGTGTCCCCAATCAATGGAGAGGGCAATTAAAAAAGATTCCCCCTCCCCTTGTGCCTGCCTGTCGGCAGACAGGGGAGGGGGGCGATGGGGAGGGGGCAGCTTGATCCAGTTTTTCCCTTCACCATCAAAAGGAAGCGCATGCAAAAGGATGAACCTTTTTCTGCGGTGGATGATAAGGAAGAGGGACATTGATTTTGGCATCTGGAAAGGCATTCCTGAAAACAAGCTCATTATACCTCTGGACACTCACATAGCGAAGATTTCAAAGTGCCTTGGCTTTACAAAGCGCAGATCTCAGGGATGGAGAATGGCTGTTGAGATAACAAATGCATTAAAGAAATTTGATCCCGATGACCCGCTTAAATATGATTTTGCAATGTGCCACTATGGGATATCAGGACTTTGCGGGCCTGAGTTTAACAAATGTGACAAGTGCATTTTTAAGAATTTGACATAGTCTTAAGCTTTATGTTTTAATAGGTTTGCTTTTAAGGATAGCCCTGCGAGGTTAAGAAGGCAAAGGAGGCAGCGTGAGCTGCGAATATAAAAAACACATTAACCTTCCTCATCACAAGCGGGGAAGGTTTTTTTATGCCAATAAGTCTGCTTCGGAGCTTGCCTATGCCTAAGGAACTGCTGGATAAAAAAGACATGGACAGGATACTTGCGCGGATGGCGCATGAAATCCTTGAGAAGAACAAAGGGACAAAAGACCTCTGCCTTGTAGGCATACAGAGAGGCGGGGTGCACCTTGCAAAAAGGCTTGCGGGCAAGATTAAGGAAATAGAGGGCAGGGAAATTCCTGTCGGCTCTCTTGATATAGCCTTTTACAGGGATGACCTTAACATACGAAAAGAACAGCCGCAGATAAGGAGAACAGAGGTGCCGTGTGAGATAACGGATATGAAGGTTGTCCTTGTTGATGATGTGCTTTTTACAGGCAGGTCAATAAGGGCTGCTATGGATGCGCTTATGGATATGGGAAGGCCCTCGTGCATACAGCTTGCGGTTTTAATAGACAGGGGGCACAGGGAGCTTCCGATAAAGGCTGATTTTGCAGGCAAAAATATACCAACTGCAACAGATGAGAATGTAGAGGTCAGCCTTGAAGAAGATGGGCTTGAGGATAAGGTGACAATAAAATGAAAAACAAGGAGTTTTTAGAGTGAAACTTTCATCTAAAGACCTTCTGGGCATAAAGGAACTCACAAAAGACGAGATAACCCTTATTCTTGATACAGCATCAGGATTTAAGGATGTGCTTAAGCGTGATATTAAGAAAGTCCCTGCACTGAGAGGAAAGACTGCTATTAATCTCTTTTTTGAGCCCTCAACAAGGACGAGAACCTCGTTTGAACTTGCAGAAAAAAGACTGAGCCTCGATGTCTTAAACCTGTCGGTTACAACAAGCAGTGTTGTGAAGGGAGAAAGCCTTATAGATACAGCCCTCAATGTTCAGGCGCTTGGCGCGGATTTCATGGTGATAAGGCATTCATCATCAGGTGCGCCGCATCTCATCTCAAAGCACATTGACGCCACTGTTATAAACGGAGGCGACGGCATAAACGAACATCCAACACAGGCTCTGCTTGACGCATTTACAATCAAAGAAAAGATAGGAAAGATTGAAGGATTAAAGATTGCGATAGTCGGGGATATACTTCACAGCAGGGTAGCAAAGTCAAATATCTATTTGCTGACTAAATTTGGCGCAGAGGTCAGGCTTATAGGGCCTCCTACATTAGTCCCGCAGGAACTGGAACAACTCGGCGTGAAGGTTTTCCATGATATGGACTCAGGACTGGATGGTGTTAATGCTGTTATGGTGTTGAGGATTCAGATGGAAAGGCAGGGGAAGGGATTTTTCCCATCCACGCTTGAATATTCAAAGAACTGGGGGCTTACTTCAGAGAGATTTCGCAGGGCTGACAAGGATGCGATTGTGATGCATCCCGGACCTATGAACCGTGGTGTGGAGGTGGCTTCTGATGTTGCTGACGGGCCAAGGTCTGTGATACTTGAGCAGGTTACCAACGGGCTTGCTGTAAGAATGGCTGTAATGTATTTGCTGGCAGGAGTGAGGGAATGAAAATATTAATAAAAAATGGCCGCATAATAGACCCATCGCAGGGAATAGATGGGATAGGCGATATATTAATCGAGGATGGGAAGATAACAGAAATAAGGATGCAGGATGCAGGATACAGGATACAGGATAAGAAAAAGAAAAATCAGGCATCATGTATCGTGCATCATGAATCAGAAAGTAAAACTATCGATGCTGCGGGCTTGTATGTCTTCCCCGGTCTTATAGACATGCATACACATCTCAGAGAGCCGGGATATGAATACAAGGAAACTATAAAGACAGGGACGATGGCAGCTGTTAAAGGCGGGTTTACAACAGTCTGCGCAATGCCTAACACAAACCCTGTCAACGATAATTCAAGCGTTACGGATTTTATTATCAGGAAGGCTATTCAGGAAGGCGCATGCACTGTCTATCCGATTGGCGCAATAACAAAGGGGCAGAAAGGCGAAGAGCTTGCAGAGATGGGCATAATGTATTCAGAGGGCTGTGTTGCTTTTTCAGATGACGGAAAACCTGTCATGAGCAGTCTTATTATGAGGAGGGCGCTTGAATATGCAAGGACATTCAATGTCCCGATAATCTCTCATTGCGAGGATATAGACCTTTCCGAAGGCGGTGTGATGAATGAAGGACTGTTGTCATTGACCCTCGGATTAAAGGGAATACCTTCCGAAGCAGAAGAGATAATGATCAGCAGGGACATTGCGCTTGCCAAACTTACCAATGGAAGGCTTCACATAGCTCATGTCTC
Organism: Thermodesulfovibrionales bacterium; assembly: GCA_049302185.1. Lineage (GTDB taxonomy): Bacteria > Nitrospirota > Thermodesulfovibrionia > Thermodesulfovibrionales > UBA1546 > UBA1546. The sequence continues at coordinate 14,156 of JBAQLV010000022.1, forward strand.
AACAGAAGGCTCTGTAAGAATAATCAGAGACGCTAAGGAAAGGGGAATAGATGTAACTGCAGAGACATGCCCGCATTACTTCAGCATTACAGAGAAGACTGTTGAAGGATATAACACAAATGCAAAAGTGAATCCGCCGTTGAGGACAAAGAAAGATGCGGATGCTATTAAGCAGGGGCTGAAAGACGGCACAATTGATGTTATTGCAACAGACCATGCGCCGCATCACAGGGATGAGAAATTAAAGGAATTTGACCAGTCTCCGTCAGGCATATCAGGTCTTGAAACAGCGCTGAACCTGAGTTTGAGACTTGTGCATGAAGGTGTCCTGACTATGTCACAGCTTGTTGAGAAAATGGCAGTGAATCCCGCTAAGATTTTAGGGTTAAATAAAGGCGCTCTGAAAATAGGCTCTGATGCTGATGTGGTTATAGTTGATGCGAATAAAGAATTCAAAGTTGAATCAGAAAGATTTATTTCTAAAGGCAGGAACACGCCTTTTGACGGCTGGATATTGAAGGGGATGCCGGTAATGACGATATGTAAGGGAAAGGTGTATGAGTAAAGCATTATTAGTCCTTTCTGATGGGGTTGTGTTTGAGGGTGAGGGTTTTGGCTCTGAAGGCGAAACCATTGGTGAAGTTGTCTTTAATACTTCAATGACAGGGTATCAGGAGATACTCACGGATTCATCATATAAGGGACAGATTGTTACAATGACTTACCCCCAGATCGGAAATTACGGCATAAACGAGGAAGACATTGAATCGCAAGGCGGAATTAAGGCAGAGGGTTTTATCGTGAAAGAGGTTTGCGAGTTTCCGAGCAACTGGCGATCTGAAAAGTTCACGGTTCACGGTTCACGGTTCACGGTTATAAAATCTTTAGGGGATTATTTAAGAGAATATGGAATCGTGGGGATTCAGGGTATTGACACAAGGGCGCTGACAAGGCATTTAAGAAATCATGGCGCACAGATGGGGATAATTTCCACTGTTGATTCAAAACCTGAAAGCCTCCTTGAGAAAGTGAGAAAGCATCCGGGCATCTCTGCATTTGACCTTGTAAAAGAAGTAACCACATCAAAGCAATACAAATGGGAAGAAGGCGTTTGGAAATGGCAATCTTCAGAAGTTAGAAGTCAGAAGTTAGAAGTAAGAAGTAAAGACGCTAAAATAAACCCTTCAATTAACAGTCATCAGCCCTTCGTAGAAAACTTCTCACTTCCTAATTCCCACTTCTCACTTAAAAAGGTTGTCGTCTATGACTTCGGCATAAAGTTCAATATACTGAGAAACCTTGTTGATGCAGGTTTTGATGTTACTGTTGTCCCTGCGCAGACCCCTGCCGAAAAAGTTCTTGAGATGAATCCTGACGGAATAGTTTTAAGCAACGGGCCCGGCGACCCGCAGACAGTAACTTATGCAATTGAAAGCACAAAGAAGCTGATGGGCAAGAAGCCTATATTCGGAATATGCCTCGGACATCAGATACTTGGGCTTGCAATGGGCGGGAGGACTTATAAACTCAAATTCGGACATCACGGCGGAAACCACCCTGTAAAAGATTTATCAACAGGCAGGGTTGAGATAACATCGCAGAATCACAATTATTGCGTTGACATAAACAGCCTTAAAGGGCAGGTTAAACTCACGCATAAAAATCTTTATGACGGCACTGAAGAGGGAATGCAGCATGTTGAACTTCCTGTATTCTCTGTCCAGCATCATCCTGAGGCAGGACCCGGGCCGAATGACTCAGATCACTTGTTCAAGAGATTCAGGGAGATGATAGAGGGTAAGACAACTTGATTTTTAATGACTCAAATGATAAAATGACCACAATGACCACAAAATTAAGGAGCTTATAATGTTAAAAAAAGGCATTAAAGAAGTTAGGGACCATTTTACTCAGTATGTAAGAATGGTAAAGATGGGCAAAGAAATATTGATTACGGAGAGAGAAAAACCGGTAGCTTTAATAAGTCCAATTCCTAAAGGGACTGATTTTCAGGAGAAACTGGAATTAGCTGCTATGAGAGGTCTTATCCGTCTTCCTCAGAAGGACGAAAATATCCCTCACCACAAGAAGATTAAACTTAAAGGGAAATCCCTGACAGATATTATTCTTGAGGAGAGAGAGGCGGGATGGTAAAGATCGCTTATGTTGACTCAAGCGTTCTCGTTAAACACTATGTGGAGAATGAAGCTGGTTCTTCGTTTGCTTCTAAGTATATAACCACATATAAGGTATATGCCTCCTCTATTGTGCAAGTTGAGGTATTCTCAGCTTTATCCAGAAAACTTCAGATGCGGGAGATTTCAAAAGAAAATGTGGAAAAAACAAAAGAGATGTTTCTTTCCGATTGCATGAGGACAGGGATGATCGAGGTAAGCGATGATGTCATAAACGAGGCACAGGCGCTGGTCTTTAAATCATCTATTAAAACACTTGATGCTATACATCTGGCATCGTTAATGATCCTGAGAAATATAACAGAAATTACTTTCCCTTTTATTACTGCTGATAAAAAGTTGGCACTTGCAGCTAAAGGGGAGAGGTTTGAAGTAATTGAGGTGGGCATATGAGAATAAGACTGAAATGGCTTTTTTTGCAAACAAGATGAGAAGATTTCTTCCACGAAAAACTATCGAGATGCAGGAGTTGTTTCGGAGTGGGAAAATATGAAATCACTAGTTCATGGGGAAGATCATTTAGTTTTTTCTCGTTAGATATTATTTAGTCAGTGTGAGAGTTTATGAAAATTATAAGTTGCAAATAAATTGTTTTAAAGTAGGTGAATAATTTGTTAAAAGAAATTTCATTAGATATCTATCATCTTTTACATCCAAAAATTGCTTTCTTTCTTACGAGCATAAGCAAGAAAGGCAAGCCGAATGTTATGGCGTGTGCATGGGCAACACCTGTGAGCGAAGAGCCGCCGATTGTGGTTGTATGCGTGTCAAAGGAAAGCTATACGGCAAAACTTATTAAACAGACAAAGGAATTTGTGATAAATATCCCAACGAAGAAACTTCTGAGGGAATTATGGATATGCGGAAAAACTTCAGGTAGGGATACTGACAAATTCAAAAAAGCCAGCATAAGGATTAAAAAAGCCAAAAAAATAAAGTCGCCTCTTATTGATGGATGCATCGGCTTTATAGAGTGTAAATTGAGGAATACGATTGATGCAGGCGAGTGTTATGCGTTCTTTGGCAATGTAGTTTCTGCGCATGCTGATGATAGATATTTAAAAAATGGATTATGGTCTGAGGATGCAGATATCCCATTACATCTGGGTGGTTCAAGGATGGTGTATTTTAGATAAATTCTGTCATTCCGCACTTGATGCGGAATCCAGAGAAAAGACAAAAGAGTGGATTCCCGCTTAATGACTGCGGGAATGACGAGAAAGAGGTATTTTCGGGACAATGATGAAAGCTAAGCGCGGGTTAGATTAAATGCCTAAACGTACTGACATCAAAAAAATCTTATTAATCGGCTCAGGCCCTATTGTCATAGGACAGGCATGCGAGTTTGACTATTCGGGAACTCAGGCATGCAAGGCATTGAAGGAAGAAGGCTACAAAGTAGTTCTTATAAATTCAAACCCTGCAACGATAATGACAGACCCAGAGATTGCTGATGCAACTTACATAGAGCCGTTAACAGCAGACATTGTTGAACTGATAATAAAGAAAGAAAGACCCGATGCACTTCTTCCGACAATGGGCGGTCAGACTGCGCTTAATCTCGCTGTTGAGCTTGCTGAAAGCGGAGTGCTTGAAAAGTATAAGGTTGAACTCATCGGTGCAAAACTTCATGCAATAAAGAAGGCTGAGGACAGAGAATTGTTTAAAGAGGCGATGGCAAAGATCGGGCTTGAGGTTCCGAAGAGCGCTGCCGTCATGAACCTGAAAAAAGGGATGGATGCGATTGAATATATCGGCTTTCCGGCAATATTACGTCCCTCATTCACTCTCGGAGGAACAGGAAGCGGAATTGCGTATAACATGGAAGAATACACAGAGCTTCTTGACAAGGGACTGAAGCTGAGTCCTGTTCATCAGGTGCTTGTGGAGAAATCAGTTATCGGATGGAAGGAATATGAGCTTGAGGTGATGCGGGATATGAAGGACAATGTTGTTATCATCTGCTCTATAGAAAACTTTGATCCGATGGGAGTTCATACGGGAGACTCAATCACTGTTGCTCCTGCCCAGACCCTGACAGACAAGGAATACCAGAGGATGCGCGATGCATCGATAGCAATCATCAGGGAAATAGGAGTTGACACAGGAGGTTCAAATATCCAGTTTGCATTGAATCCGAAAGACGGCAGAATGGTTGTTATAGAGATGAATCCTCGTGTTTCAAGATCATCTGCGCTTGCAAGCAAGGCAACAGGATTTCCTATAGCAAAGATTGCTGCAAAGCTTGCAGTGGGGCTTACGCTTGAAGAAATACCAAATGACATAACAAGGGAAACGCCTGCATCCTTTGAGCCTGCGATTGATTATGTTGTGACAAAGGTTCCAAGATTTGCATTTGAAAAATTTCCTGCCGCTGATTCCACGCTCACAACACAGATGAAATCTGTCGGAGAGGTTATGTCCATAGGCAGAACTTTTAAAGAATCTTTGCAGAAGGCAATAAGAAGCCTTGAGATTGACAGTTACGGTTTTGAAGAAATTGACATAAGCACAGCAGAACTTAAAGCGAAACTCAAGATACCGAATGCAGACAGGCTCTGGTATATTGCGCAGGCTATGAGAAACGGAATGTCTGTTAATGAAATTTATGAACTCACATGGATTGACCCGTGGTTTCTGAACAACATAAGGCAGATTGTAGAGATGGAGGAAAAGTTGAAAGTTGAAAGTGAAAAGTCAAAAGTTCACAATATCTCCGAACTCGTAGAAATTCTGCGTAAGGCAAAGGAATATGGTTTCTCTGACAGGCGTATAGCCAAACTTTCAGGAAAGACAGAGGCGGAGATAAGAAAGTTGAGGAATGAATCCGGAATAAAGCCTGTCTATAAAATGGTGGATACATGCGCAGCGGAATTTGCGGCATATACTCCGTATATGTATTCAACGTATGAAAAACCGTTCTACAAGTTGGAAGTAAGAAGTGAGAAGTTAGAAGTAAAAGAAAAAACAAACGAGAAGCTTGGAGATAATTTTTCACCTCCTACTTCCCATTTCCCACTTCCCACTTTTAAAGTTGACTCTGAAATCAATCCCACTGAGCGCAAAAAGGTAATTATTCTCGGATCAGGTCCGAACAGGATAGGGCAGGGGATTGAATTTGATTACTGCTGCGTCCATGCAGTCTTTGCTTTGAAGGAGCTTGGTTACGAGACTATAATGGTCAACTGTAATCCTGAGACAGTAAGCACTGATTATGACACTGCCGACAGGTTATATTTTGAACCGCTGACAATAGAGGATGTGCTGAGTATTATCGAGGCTGAAAAGCCGGAAGGCATCATAGTTCAGTTCGGAGGACAGACTCCGTTAAAACTTGCAGTGCCTCTTGAAAAAGAGGGCGTAAAGATTCTCGGCACTTCCCCTGACTCAATAGACCGCGCAGAAGACAGGAGGAGATTCAAAGAACTTCTCCATAAACTCAATCTGAGGCAGGCGGAAAGTGACACTGCCATGTCTCCTGAAGATGCCGTAGTGATTGCGAGGAAGATAGGGTATCCCGTTATGGTGAGGCCTTCTTATGTGCTTGGAGGCAGGGCTATGGAGATTGTCTATGATGAGAGTTCACTTCTTGATTACATGGAGAGGGCTGTAAAGGCATCACCTGAGCATTATGTTCTCATTGATAAATATCTGTCCGGCGCTGTTGAGGTGGATGTCGATGCTATTTCAGACGGTGTTGATGTAATTGTCGGCGGCGTTATGGAACATATAGAGGAGGCAGGAATACATTCAGGTGATTCGGCATGTTCCCTGCCGCCTTATTCTCTGAATAAAGATATTGTTGCTGAGCTTAAAAAGCAGGCAAAGGCATTAGCGCGTGAGCTCAATGTCATAGGGCTTATGAATATCCAGTTTGCTGTCAAGGATAACGAGATATATATTCTTGAGGTAAATCCAAGAGCGTCAAGAACAATACCTTATGTGAGCAAGGCAACGGGCGTTCCGCTGGCAAAACTTGCCGCAAAGGTTATGCTCGGCAGAACATTGAAGGAACTCGGTCTGACAACTGAAAAGGAGATAAAGCACGTTGCCGTTAAAGAGGCCGTGTTCCCGTTTGACAGGTTCAGCGGTGTTGATACAATCCTCGGCCCTGAGATGAAATCCACAGGAGAAGTGATGGGAATAGACGAGGATTTCGGTATTGCATACGCAAAGGCTCAGTTATCATCCAACAACAGGATACCTACGTCGGGTAAGATTGTGATAAGCGTCAGGGATGAAGACAAGGACGGGATATGTGATATTGTGAAGAAACTCCACGCCATGGGTTTTGAGGTGATAGCAACCCGCGGCACTGCAGAGCATCTTAGCAGCAAAGGAATAGAAGTTGAAGTAATAAACAAGGTAAAGGAAGGAAGGCCTCATATAGTGGATTTAATCAAAAACAAGGAAGTGAATTTCATCATCAATACAGTGAGCGATGCACAGGCTCAGAGGGATTCCTTTTCAATAAGGCAGAGCGCGCTCCAGTACAGGGTGCCTTATACTACGACTGTTTCCGGCGCAAAGGCAGTCGTAAATGCGATAGACATGCTCCGCAGGAAAAATATAAGCATAAAATCCATTCAGGAATATCACAGGGCATAAAGCAGGAGGCTGTGTCTGTCTTTCGGCAATATTAAACTACCATTACAATGGTGCAGATGTTAGTACAATATATCAGGTTCTTACAAATTCGTATGCGGGGCTATCCGCTCCACTTCATTGCGACTTCAGCCCCTATTCTGACAGACCCGTGAATCTTGCCTGAATCCAGCCACAGCCTCCTTAGACAAAGTTTTTAGCGCATATAATATATGCCAATTTAGCATATTATTTATGGTAAAATACAATGTTTTTCTGAAGCGCTGAAATCATTTGTTTCTTGTAAGCCCTGTTAGAGATAAATCTCTAACAGGGTAAGAAGAGGGGAAAATGGCAAAGGTTCCTGTAAGCATTGAAGAAGAAATGAAGGTGTCCTACCTTAATTACGCCATGAGCGTAATAATCGGCAGGGCGCTTCCTGAGGTAAGAGACGGGCTTAAGCCTGTGCAGAGAAGAATACTTTATGCGATGTTCAGGGAGGGTCTCCTCCCGGGCAAAAGATATTCAAAGTGTGCCGGTGTTGTCGGAGAGGTTTTAAAGAAGTATCATCCCCATGGCGACACTGCTGTTTATGACGCCCTTGTGAGGCTTGCGCAGGATTTCAACATGAGATACCCCCTGATAGACGGACAGGGCAACTTCGGCTCAATTGACGGAGACCCTCCTGCCGCATACCGTTACACAGAGGCAAGGCTTGCAAAACTCTCGGAAGAAATCCTTGCGGACATAGATAAGGAGACGGTTGACTTTCAATCAAATTTTGATGAGACCACGGAAGAGCCGTTGGTGCTTCCATCAAGAGTGCCGAATCTTATAGTAAACGGCTCCTCAGGCATTGCCGTCGGGATGGCGACCAATATACCGCCGCATAATCTCGGCGAGGTAATAGACGGGCTTATTATGCTCCTTGATAATCCCGAAGTGACTGTCAATGACCTGATGAATGCAGTAAAGGGGCCTGATTTTCCTACAGGCGGTTTGATTCATGGAATTCAGGGAATCGTTGATGCATACACCACAGGCAGGGGCATTATTAAGGTCAGGGCGAAGGCGAAGATTGAGCAGGAATACAGAGGCGGAGAAAATATCATAATCACGGAGGTTCCGTATCAGGTGAATAAGGCAAGGCTGATAGAAAAGATTGCCGAGCTTGTAAGAGGGAAAAAAATAGAGGGCATATCCGAGATACGGGATGAATCTGACAGGGAAGGCATAAGGGTTGTCCTTGATCTTAAAAGGGGCGAGATGGCAGAGGTAGTCCTGAACAATCTTTACAAACATACGCAGATGGAATCCACATTCGGAATTATAATGCTTGCCATTGTAAGCGGCCAGCCTCAGGTGCTGCCTTTAAAGAAGATATTCAGCCATTTTCTGCAGCACAGGCGGGATGTTGTCATAAGAAGAACAAAATTTGAACTTAGAAAGGCGGAAGAAAGGGCGCACATACTTGAAGGACTCAAGGTTGCCCTTGATCATCTTGACGCAATTATCGCATTGATAAGAAAGTCAAAGACGCCTGATGAAGCAAAACACGGGCTCATGGATAATTATCCTTTGTCTGAGATTCAGGCGCAGGCAATACTTGACATGAAATTACAGAGGCTCACAGGCCTTGAGCGTGAAAAGATAATAAAGGAATACACAGAGACATTAAAAGAGATTGAGAGACTGAATGCAATACTCAGAAGCGACGCCCTTGTATCAAAGATAGTCAAAGATGAGCTGAATGAGATAAAAACCCGGTATGCTGATGAAAGAAGGACTGAGATTGCCGCGGAATTAAAAGAGATTACAATTGAAGACCTCATAACAGAAGAAGATATGGTTATCACCATCTCTCATCAGGGATATATCAAGAGAAATCCGTTGTCCGCGTATAGAAGCCAGCGCAGGGGCGGAAAGGGGCTTATCGGAATGGAAACAAAAGAGGAAGATTTTGTTGAGCAGCTTTTTATAGGTTCAACTCATGACTATATGCTCTTCTTTTCCAATCTCGGAAGGCTCTACTGGCTCAAGACTTATCAGATTCCCGAAGCAGGGCGCGCTGCAAAAGGCAAGGCGCTTATCAATCTCCTTCAATTATCAGAAGGCGAAAGAATTGCAACGGCGCTTCCGGTGAGGGATTTTAAAGCGGGATTTCTTGTTATGTTCACAAAGAACGGAACAGTTAAAAAGACCGCGCTTGAAGAATACAGCAATCCAAGAGGCAAGGGCATAATAGCAGTTACGATTGAAGATGGAGACGAACTTATCGCGGTTAAAAAGACAGACGGCAAGAGTGATCTCATTATTGGCACAAAGAATGGACTTTCAATCCGCTTTAATGAAGAGGATGTCCGCGAGATGGGGCGGACTGCAAAGGGAGTTATTGGAATACGTCTTGCAAAAGGAGATGAGGTTGTCTCAGCGGGAGTTGCCGAGGAAAGAACAGCGCTGCTGACAGTCACGGAAAGAGGACTTGGCAAGCGGACCAAGATAGAAGAGTACCGTGTTCAGGGCAGAGGCGGTAAGGGAGTAATATCTATAAAGGTTATAGAGAAAGGCGGGAAGGCGGTTGGTCTTATACAGGTGCGAGAAGAGGATGAGATAGTCATGATTACGAATTCCGGCAAGCTTATAAGAACTACCGCAAACAACATATCCCTGCACGGGAGAAATACGCAGGGAGTCAAGCTTATGGATGTTGACGCAGAAGATAAAATCGTCAGCATAAGCAAAGTGGTTGAGAAGGACTAACTGATGCAGGATGCAAGATACAACCCCCCTCTATCCCCCCTTGGCAAGGGGGGAATTAAAGGGGGGTATCATAAATCATGCATCGTGCATCCATGGTGAAGAGTTAAAATTTGAAAGCTGCAAGCAACATAGCAAAATTTTCTCTTTATTTCTTAGCTTTTGTTCTTGTAGTCCTGCTTTTTGCATACATTACATTCAAATTGTTGAGTTTCAGCAGGACGGTGGATGTCCCTGACCTTTCAGGTAAAAGTCTTGTTGAGGTTAATGAGCTTCTGAGTATGAAGGGGCTTAATCTGAAGATAGAGGGCGAAGATTATGATTCGGATGTTCCGGCAGGGCACATAATAAGACAGGATTTACCTTTCGGAAGCAGGGTTAAAGAACAGCGCAGTGTAAGAGTGTTTGTAAGCAAAGGGCCGAGGGTTCAGTCCGTCCCCTCGGTAGTAGGAGAATCTCTGGATAAGGCGGAATCCGTACTTTTACAGAATGGTTTGAAAGTAGCTAAGGTTATCCATGTGCATTCAACCTCTGCGGAGAAAGACAGGGTTATCGCACAGAAACCGGCTCCCGGCGAGAAGATTACTGAAAAGGTTACGCTTGTTGTCAGTTCAGGGCATTATGAGGCAATTTATTATTGCCCTGATTTTCAGGGCAAGACAAAGCAGGAGGCTGAGCAGCTTGCGGAAAAACTTGATATTAAACTTAATGTCACAGGCGCAGGAGAAACCGTAAAATCACAGAAACCCAAGCCCGGAAGCCAGATTAAGACAGGCGATACGGTGTATCTGATGCTTGAGGGAGAATAGAATAAGAGTTTAAAGTTAGTTCAGACAATTTTTTATTTTAAATTTCGGAGGTTGAAATGATTAAAATTGCGCCGTCAATACTTTCTGCGGATTTCTTAAGGCTTGGCGAGGAAATAAAGACAGCGGAAGCTGCAGGCATTGATATGTTTCACATAGATATAATGGACGGCCATTTTGTGCCGAACATAACTATCGGACCTTCGATTGTAGAAGCAATTAAAAAGATAACATCTGTTCCTCTTGATGTGCATCTGATGATAGAAGAGCCTGACAAATACCTGAACGATTTTATAAAAGCGGGGTCGGATTATCTTACGGTGCACTTTGAAGCTGCAATGCATCTGCACCGCACAGTACAAAAAATAAAAGAGAGCAAGGTAAAGGCAGGCGTATCGCTTAATCCTGCAACTCCGCTCGGCAGCATTGACGATATTATTCAGGATGTGGATTTTGTGCTTCTGATGTCTGTTAATCCCGGGTTTGGGGGGCAGAGTTTTATTCCGCAGGTCATAGACAAGATTAAGGCGTTAAAGAAAATGATTTCGGTCAGAGGGCTTAAAACTCTTATTGAGGTTGACGGCGGCGTAAAACCTGATAATGCCAGGATGGTTGCCGAGGCAGGCGCTGATATACTTGTAATGGGTTCAGCATTTTTCAGTTCCAAAGACTACGCGTTGCTTACAAAGAAACTGCGTGAAATACTGGCCGGCATATGACAGCAGACAGACTTTTTCATAAAGCAAGCGAGTTGAAAAACAGGGCTCGATACAAAGATGCGCTTCTGCTTTTCAAGCGGGCAAAGAGGGCATACGAAAAAGATAATATCACTGTCGGAGACTCGACTCTACGAGAAGGCAGGCTTCGCTGTTTTATGTCCATCGGTGATGTCTATCGCATGACAGGAAAATTTGAACTTGCAGGGAAGAATTATTCTGAATCAATAAAAATAAGCAGGAAGCTGAAGGACACGACAGCTGCGGCAGATGCTGCTGTTGGGCTCGGTCTTTCAGTAAGGGGGCTTGGCAGGTGGAAGGAGGCGCTGGAGATGTTTTCCGGAGCTGAAAAGGTGTACAGAGAGAAAAAGGACAGCGAAGGAATGGCATTTGTGCTCTGGGCTAAGGGCGGCGCTTTTCGCATCAAAGGGGATGCAGCGGATTCTCTCAAGTCGTTTAAGAAATCACTCAAGCTCTTCAGAAAGCTTGGAGACAAGCATGGAATAGGCTATAACCTGTGCGGACTTGGAGGTGTGTCCAGAGTGGCAGGGCTGTTCGGCGATTCCTTTAAATACTACACTGCTGCCAATAAATTATTTTCTGAATTAAATGATACGTTTGGAGTTGCATATTCCCACTGCGGCATCGGGAATGCCCTGAGAATGAAGGCTGATTACTCAGGCGCTCTCCTTCATTTCAGAAAGGCAACAACTCTTTACAGGAAGATAGGTGATATTGTAAGTTTCTCATATACTCTCTGGAGCCTCGGCAAGACATACACCATGCTTGGCAAGCTTGATAAGGCAATGGATTATTTCAAGCAATCCTGCGGATTTTTCAAGAAGACAAAAGATCCAAGGGGGATTATATACTGCAAACTCGGCATGGGTGAGATAGAATTTTTAAGAGGCAGGCTTTCTTCTGCGCTGGTGAATCTGAATGCTGCGTTTAGAGATTCTCTTTCCGATGGATTTTCTGTGGAGAACTGCCATGCAGTCGCATTGTTATCGTTTGTAAATAAAAACAATGGAAAGAGTGGAAATAGGTGTTATAATAAACTTGGATTGAAATTGAAGTTCCAATCCATACCGTTTAATATTCCATAAACAAGTGTCAGTCAACAGTGACAGTAAACAGTTAAAAGACTGACACTGATAACTGACACTGAAGTGGGGTTGCTGTGAGAGTTCTGAATCTTCCTAATTCGCTTACAATAGCAAGAATAGTAATAATCCCTCTTTTTACAATAGCGGTCATATATAAAAGATATGATTATGCGCTGTATATGTTTATTGTTGCCGCATTAACAGATGCCCTTGACGGATTTATTGCAAGGCTTACCAATCAGAAGACAGCGCTTGGAACATTTCTTGATCCGATTGCAGATAAGTTTCTTCTTATTACATCTTTTATAATATTTTCTATGAACGGCTGGCTGCCGAAGTGGCTGACCATAACCGTGATAAGCAGAGATGTTATCGTGATAACAGGATGGGTGCTTGTTTATCTGATAACGCATACATCAAACGTAAAACCGACAGTAACAGGCAAGGCTGCAATAGCGATGCAGCTGGTGCTTTTATGTTATGTGCTTCTTAATAGAAACGTAGGCTTCCTGCCTGACATCCAGAATGTGCTTATATGGCTGACAGCGGCGCTGACAATTATTTCGGGCCTGCACTATATATACAGAGGGTTGAAATTGACAAATGCAGAATAAATGCGGAGTTGAAATAGAGGCAATTATGCCGGGAAGCGTTGCAGAAACAGAAGGACTTCTGCCGGGAGATTTGCTCCTTTCAATAAACGGGCGCAGGCTTAACGACGGTATAGACTTTATGTTTTACAGGAATGAACCTGAACTGAATATTGGCGCTGTGAGAAAGGGCAAAAAAATGTCCTTAAAAGTCATGCCGAAAGAAACAGGAGACATTGGCATCACACTGAAACCTTTCAAGATAAAGAGATGCATTAATAACTGCATATTCTGTTTTGTGTCCCAGCTCCCTAAAGGACTAAGGAAATCTCTTTATATAAAAGATGAAGACTACAGGATGTCGTTCCTTTACGGCAATTATGTTACCCTCACAAATCTGAGCGCTCAGGACAAGAAGAGGATTGCACAGCAGCGTCTGAGTCCGCTTTATATATCTGTGCACTCAACCAATAAAGTCATCCGCAATACGCTGCTTGGAAATCCTAAGGCAGGAGATGTTCTGAAGGAGCTGAAGTTCTTAAAAGAAAATAAAATCCGGATGCATGTTCAGATTGTGCTGTGTCCCGGATACAATGATGAAAGAGAACTTCAGAGAACAATAAGGGACCTTTATGGGTTCTATCCCTATGTATCATCAATTGCTGTCGTTCCGGTTGGTATTACAATGCACAGGAGGCAGGCAATAAAACCTGTTGAAAAAGAGGATGCAGTAAGGGCAATAGGTATCATCGACTCTTTTCAGAAACGGTTCAGGAAGAAGCACGGGGTCTCTGTTGTTTATGGCGCAGACGAGTTGTACATAAAAGGAGGAGTGAATTTCCCGGCATTAAGCGAATATGGAGAACTGCCCCAGATAGAGAATGGTGTTGGCATGGTACAGTTGTTTATGTCGCAGTCAAAAAGGATTAGCCGTCAGCTATCAGCCATCAGCCATCAGCAAAAAAAGAAATTTCTTACCTTCGCAGGGACCTCGTTTTATCCGTATCTTAAGAAAATCACAGACAGACTGCTTGAGAAAGAAGGCATAAACATAAACGTTATCCCTGTGGAAAACACTTTTTTTGGCAGGGCAATAACAGTTACAGGACTCCTGACAGGAAGGGATGTTATAAGGGCTTTGTCCGATAAGACAGACGGCTGCGAGTGCCTGTTTGTCCCTGATACTGTTATGAGAGAGGGAGAGAATGTATTGCTTGATGACACCTCAAAGGAAGATATTGAAAATGCCCTTGGTATAAAAGTGAAGGTAATAGAATCTACACCGGAGGGCATTATGAAAGGAATGGAGGCTGTTTGCTGAAAATAAGCGGGAAGACAAAGGTGCTTGGTTTGCTTGGCTATCCTGTTGAGCATAGCCTTTCACCTACAATGCACAACGCCGCATTTGAACACCTCAGGCTTGACTGCTGTTATGTGACATTCCCTGTTAAGCCCGGATTTTTGAAGGACGCGGTGAGGTCAGTAAGAGCGCTTAATCTTGCAGGGGTAAATGTGACGATGCCGCATAAAGAGAACGTTATCCCTTTGCTTGACGGAGTAGATGCCGATGCCTCTTTTATAGGAGCTGTTAATACAATAGTTAACAGTAACGGGAAATTGATAGGATACAACACTGACGGAAGAGGTTTTATGAGGTCATTATCCGAGGCACAGATAGCAGTTAACAAAAAGAATGTCCTGATACTCGGAGCAGGCGGAGCTTCGCGGGCAATAGGTTATTACCTAAGCAAGAAGGCATCGGGATTATTCTTATATGACATTGATAAGAAAAAGGCAGGAAAACTCATAAGGGCTCTGAAAAAAATAAACAATAACGTATATTCAGCAGAGAACATAAATAACCTGGACAAATACGATGTAATTATAAACGCAACTCCTCTCGGGCTGAGGAAGAACGACCCTGTTCCTGTGGATGTTCGTCTGCTTAAACCAAGACATATAGTCTGCGACCTGATTTATAAGAAGACCGTGCTGCTTGATAAAGCGGCAAAGAAAGGCTGTAGGACTCTTAACGGGCTCGGCATGCTTTTATGGCAGGGCGCATTTGCATTTGAATTATGGACAGGCAAAAAACCGCCTGTTGAGGTGATGCTAAAAGCGCTGGTTGAGAATATTTAAAAATTCCGCTCCTCTTAATTCAGATGTTATCTGAGAACCTCAGCCAAAAGACATGGCTAAATTTGGGTAATTTTCACATCTGTTTTATTTTACGAAATGATATAATCTTGCTATAACTTAAGCAAGGGGGTATATCATGGCGACTTTGAATCATCACATACGTGCAATAGTCATAGCCCTTGTCATCGTTTTTCTATCTTTCGCAGTTCCTTCCCATGCAGAGAAAGTCACCTTCGTAAAAGAATACACCTATCAGGCGAGCGAGCTTGACAGCAAGGCGTCATGCAGAACTATTTCGCTTGAGATGGTGAAGAGACTGCTTCTTGAAGAACTCGGCACATATTTGATAAGCGAGACAGAGGTAAAGGATTTTAAGCTAACAAAAGAACAGGTAAAAACCTACAGCGCAGGAATTGTAGGCGCTGAGATTATAGAGGATAAGTGGGATGGGAAAACCTATTGGCTTAAGGCAAGAGTCTCAGCAGACCCCAAGGAAGTATCAAAGGCATTAAAGAAAATAATGGATGACCCGTTTAAGGGAAAAGAACTTGAAGAGACGAGGAAAAAGGCTGAGGAACTGACCAAAGAGGTGGAGAGACTGAACAAAGAGCTTGCTAAAGCTACGAATAAACAACCGAGCAAGAAAATTCAGCAGGAATATAAAACAGCGATACAGGGATTAAGTGCGGTTGAGTGGCTTGATAAGGGCAATGAGTCAGCTATGAAAGGAAGGTATGAAAGAGCAATAGAGGCATACAGTAAAGCCATTGAATTAAAGCCAGATTATGTAGAGGCGTATAGCGAGCGTGGACTTGCTTATGACAATATTGGCAATCATCAACAGGCGATTAATGACCTCACTAAAGCCATTAAATTAGAACCCGATGCTGCAAATGTTTACCTTGTTCGCGGCTTTGCTTATGGCAAGCTTGCTAACTATCAACAGGCGATTAAGGACTTCACTAAAGTCATCGAATTAGAACCTGATTATACATTGGCTTATAATAATCGCGGCTTTGCTTATAGCAAGCTTGGCAATTATCAACAGGCGATTAAGGACTACAATAGAGCAATTAAATTAGAACCTGATGAGGCATATCATTACAATGATCGTGGCATTGTATATAAAAATCTTGGCAATTATCAGCAGGCGATAAAGGATTTTTATAAAGCCATTGAACTTAAACCTGAGTATGCAGAGGCGTATTACAGTCGGGGACTTGTTTATGGCAAGCTCGGTAACTATCAACACAAAATTAAGGACTTGCAAATAGCTGCACGACTCGGATTTAAGACTGCACAAGACGCGCTGCTTAAAATGGGAGAAAAGTGGTAATCGTTCAATATATGCTTTAACGCATAAAATAAAATAAAATGAATAAAAGCTGTACATATTGTGCAAATGGAAATGGTGAGACAGACGACCATATACCTCCCAAAGGGTTTTTTCAAAAAAAGCTTCCTAATAATGCTCAATTAATTACTGTACCCTGTTGTGAAAATTGCCGAGAGAAGGATCAGCAGGATGACGGGTTCGTTAGAAATTTATTTTGCTCATTTTGGGATACCGAAGCTCATCCTGTTGTTGAGACGGATGTTGCTCATCGCCGGAATCGTTCTTTTTTGCATGATCGAACTTTAGCGCAGCAACAAGCTGATACTTTAGTCACTGTAGATATACATACACCCGCAGGTATTTATGTCGGGACCAACCGAGCGTACGATTTAGATCAACCTATCATTGATAGATTTATCGAACGTACATGTCGGGCAGTACTTTTTGAGGCATTTAACGTATCTTATTCCCCTGCAAAATTCGAATGGCAAAAAAATCCATGGATACCCCAAAATGTCCCACCGAGATCTAAGCAAAGGAATATTCTCGATGTATTCCATTATTTAGCAATACCTACATCTAAAAATGCGCATTATTGGGTTATATTAACCTTCTATAAAAGATTCCGTATTTGGGGGAAATTCGAAACTGTTGAGAAAACAACCGACTAATGCCACCCACATTTTTTATCTGCTGCGGGAAGTCGGGTAGCCTGTGCTTTTATAAAATAAATGGCAAGGTGTTACACCGCCCCTTTTCTCATCGCACTCAGAAACACCTTCGGACGCAGGAGAGTGCAACTGATTTAATTACTAATATCATGGCAATGCTGCTTGCCATTAAAGTATAATTAAGTAAATGAACAGGAATGTATTACAAAGCGCAATTGAAAATGGTTATATTGAGTGGCAGAGGCATTCTCTTGAAAGAATGTTTGAAAGAGGGATTTCAAGAGAAGACGTTAAGGAGATTCTAAGAAAGGGAGAAATCATTGAGGACTATCCTGATGATAAGCCGTATCCGAGCGCATTATTTTTAGGATGGATAAACGAAGAACCTCTCCATGTTGTTGCAGCGATTGACTTATTAACAGGATGGGGTTTTGTTATTACAGCATATAAGCCTGATTTAGAGCATTTTGAATCAGATTATAAGACAAGGAGGCAAAAATGACATTCAAGAACTTCCCCGATAAATGCCCGCTTTGCGGAGGCGCAAAAAAGGAAGGGAAAACTACGTTTACTGTTGACTTAGGCTTTGGAGTGGTGGTAGTAAGAGACGTGCCCGCAACTGTGTGCGCACAGTGCGGCGCAGACTGGATCGAAGATGCCATTTCTGCAAGGTTAGAAGGAATTGTGAACGAGGCGCGTAAGAGACATCATCTGGTTGAAGTTACAACGATGACTGCATAGCATGTTTTTGAGCCGATTAAGGCATAAATCATTGTTTAGGTGATATTATGAGATATTTAAAAAACATTCATCCAGGTGAAGTGCTTAAAGAGGAATTTTTAGAGCCAATGGGAATATCTGTTTATCGTTTGTCTAAAGAAACAGGACTTTCAGAGACAAGGTTAAGTCAGATAATCAAAGGCAACAGAAGCATTACGGCTGAGACTGCGGTAAAACTTGGGAAATTCTTCGGTGTCCCTGCGGAATTTTGGATGAATTTACAGGCGTTTTATGACATTGAAGAAGCACAGAAGCTGCACAAAAAAGAGATTGAATCCATACATTCATTTCACGAACTTAAACACGCAGCGGCATAAATTTAATCCATAGTCCATAATCTGACAGGCACATTTTTATATGATGCGGGAAATCGGGAAGTTAGCTATTTATCTATAAGTTCCTCTCTGTGAAAGTATATGTTATAATGCCTTGTATCTCTCAATCTGCGGGTGTAACTCAGTGGTAGAGTGTCAGCTTCCCAAGCTGAAGGTCGCGGGTTCAAATCCCGTCGCCCGCTCCATAAATAATTAATTCTTAACGCATTGATGTGCAAAACAGGTATGCTTTTTGCTTTACATGACGAAACCTGTGTGATAAAATTCAAGATATGAAAAGGAAATCGCTGCTCGTTCTGTCTCTGCTTTCGCTATTGGCACTTTTTTTGCTTTTAGGCAATAACAGGGAACTGGAGAAGGACCTGCTGTTAAAAGGAGGTTCTTTTTTAGAGGGCTTGAAAATTGTCCATAAAAAAAATGGAACCAGTATGTGGACGCTCAATGCCAGCAGGGCAGATATTATAGAAGGCAGTGACAGGGTAAAACTTAACGACGTAGTTTTGAGGGTTGAAAATAAAGAAATGACAATATACTCGCCAGAGGGATTTTATAATATGGAAAGCAGAGACCTGACTCTGAACGGAAAGATAAGGGCGGTTTCTAAGGGATATACAATTATAACCGAATCTGTGGAGTGGAACCAGTCCAAGGGAGAGATTAAGACGAAAGAGGCTGTGAAGATTGAGAGTAAGAAATTTAATGTTGAAGGAGTCGGCATGGAGGCTGATTCAGAACAGAAAGTGAGGATACTGAAAAATGTTAAGGCAACTTTTTATCGTTAGTGTCTTTATTAGTGTTGTTCTGGCAGGCAGTATATTTGCCGAGGAGAAAACAGAACAGATAAAAGGGCCTATAGTAATAACTTCGCAGACACTTTTGTCGGATAATAAGGCTCGTACTGCCCTTTTTGAAGGCTCTGTCGTTGCAAAGACTGAAAACATGACGCTTTACTCTGATAAAATGCTTGTTTATTATGCGGAAGGAAGCGGAAATGTGACAAAGATAGAAGCAGAGGGCAGGGTGAAGCTCGTTAAAAAAGACCTTGTTGTTACATCAAAGGTTGCAAACTATTTCGCAGATGAGGAAAAGATCATCTTTACCGGTGAGCCGAAGGCAGTGCAGAAAGGCGATATTATTACAGGGACAAAAATGACATACTGGATGAATGAAGACCGTTCTTTTGTAGAGAACAGCAGGGTATTGCTTGAAAATAAAAAAGGGAAATAGATGCATATTCTTGAAGTAAAGGAAATCACAAAAAACTACGGCAAAAGATGTGTTGTAAGAAATCTCAGCTTATACGTAACCACAGGCGAGATTGTAGGTCTGCTCGGGCCAAACGGAGCAGGCAAGACAACAACTTTTTATATGATTGTCGGAATGATAAAGCCTGAGAACGGCAGTATTTTCCTTGACGGCGAGGATATCGGCCAGCTCCCGATGTATCAGAAGGCGCGCAGGGGAATAGGCTATCTCCCGCAGGAACCGTCCATATTCAGAAAGCTTACAGTAAGGGATAATCTCAGGGCAGTGCTTGAAATAAAAGGTTATCCTGACGCAGATATTGCCGGCATGGTGGAGGACCTGCTTGATGAGTTCAATCTCAGGGGGTTTGCAGACAGGAATGGTTACAGGCTTTCAGGCGGGGAACGAAGAAGGACAGAGATAGCAAGGGCGCTTGCGCTGAAACCTACGTTTATACTCTTTGATGAACCATTTACAGGCATTGACCCGATTGCGATAATAGAGCTTAAAAAAATGCTGACCTATCTTAAGAATAAAGGTCTCGGCATACTTATAACAGACCATAATGTAAGGGATACGCTTTCAATAACAGACAGGGCATACATAATAAATAACGGTGAAGTGCTTGCAGAGGGCGCGCCTGAAACGATAATCGCTAACCCTCAGGTAAAAGAGGCATATCTTGGAGAGGAATTCAGGCTTTAATGGCTCTTGAGCATAAATTAAGCCTTCGGCTTTCTCAAAAACTTATTCTTACCCCTCAACTCCAGCTTGCAATAAGGCTTTTGCAGATGCCCCTAATTGAGCTGTCGCAAACTCTTGCGCAGGAACTCGTTGAGAATCCGTTTCTGGAAGATGTGCAGGAAGAAAATACAGGTGAAGAATTTGCAGGAGAAGAGAGAGAGACTGCGGAGACTGACAGGGAAACTGACGATGCAGAGTCTCCTCTTGAAAAGATGATATCAGGTTCAGCCGACTTTAGTGTTGATGAATATTTTGAAGAGAGGAGCAGTGATGGAAGAGACCTCGGGTATTTTGGGCCGGGGACGAATACCCCTGTTTCTTTTGAGCAATTTGCGAGCAAAACTCCTGATATTTATGACCATCTTCTGTGGCAGTTGAGATTGTCCGATGCTGGAGAGGATATTAGGTTGATAGGAGAAGCTGTAATAGGCAATATAGATGAGAACGGCTATCTCACAGCTACGGATGAAGAAATCGCAGCGATGACAAATGAGAATGTTATTAACGTAAGGAAGGCTGTTGATGTCGTACAGAGCTTTGATCCGCCGGGCATAGGCGCAAGAGACCTTAAGGAGTGTATGATACTGCAGCTGAAGCAGTTGGGACTTGCCGGAAGTCTTGCCGAGAGAATTATTTCGAACAATATGGAGGAGCTTAAAAAGAAGAACTATCAGCAGATAGCTCGGCTATGCAATACTTCAGTTGATGAAGTGCTGGCTGCCGTCAAGGTCATTGAGGGTTTGGAGCCGAGACCGGCAAGGAATTTTTTTAGTACGAATACCGATTATGTTATCCCCGATGTATTTGTGGTTAAGACTGACGACGGCTGTCAGATAATCCTGAATGAGGAGAGACTGCCGAAACTGAGAATAAATAGCTACTATAAAAAGCTCCTGCTTCAGAAGAATTCTTTTTCAAAAGAGGAAAGACAATTCCTTGATGAAAAATTGCGCTCTGCCTCTTGGCTGTTAAAAAGTCTTGACCAGAGAAATAGGACGATATACAGGGTGACAGAGAGCATAATTAATTTTCAGCGCGACTTTTTTGACAGGGGTGTCCAGTATATGAAGCCTTTGAACCTCAAAAATGTTGCGGGGGAACTCAGTCTGCACGAAAGCACTATCAGCAGGGTTACATCCAATAAGTATCTGTCCTGCGGATATGGGGTTTTTTGTCTTAAATTTTTTTTCAGCAGTGCTCTTCAGAGCGATGCAGGAACGGTGTCCTCTACTTCTGTAAAGGACATGATAAAGAAGATAGTATCAGAGGAAGACCACAGGAAGCCATTGAGCGACCAGCGTATCGTTGAGCTGCTTAAAAGCCAAAACATAGTAATAGCAAGGAGAACAATCGCAAAATACAGAGATGAGCTTAAAGTGCCGTCTCAGAATCAGAGAAAGAGATTAGACTAAAAAGGGGGATAATTATGAATATAATAGTCAATGGGAGGCATCTGGATCTAACTCCAGCGCTTAAGAATTATGCGGAAGAGAAGATTAAAAAGTTTGAGCGGTATTTTTCGAATATCACCGAGGCAGTTGTGACTCTCAGCATAGAAAAATACAGGCATAAGGCAGAGGTGCTGCTGAAAGCGAATGGAGTTATGATACAGGCAGAGGGAGTCACAGGTGAAATCTATTCTTCGATAGACGAAGTGGTTGAAAAACTTGAGAAGCAGGTAAAGAAATATAAAGAAAAACTTGTATCCCACAGAAAAGGCGAAGGGAAGAATATAGAGGAGGCATCACAGGAAGCGCCACAGGAAACAGGCGGGATTATAAAGAGAAAGCAGTTTGACATGAAACCGATGGGGCCGGATGAGGCGGTAATGCAGATGGAGCTCATTGACAAGGATTTTTTTGTTTTCACCAATGAAGTGAGCGGCGATATCAATGTTGTATATCGCAGGCGCGATGGGAACTTCGGGCTCATAGAGCCTACAAAATGAGAAATGATGCAGGATACAAGATGCACGATGCAAAAAAAGAGATTTATATCATGCATCATGAATCATGTATCATGCATCCTGTATAGAAATTGAAACCGACAATAGTTATAATCACCGGTCTTTCAGGTTCAGGGAAGACTGTTGCATTAAGGGCGCTTGAGGACAGCGGTTTTTTTTGTGTTGATAACCTTCCTGTCACGCTTATTAATTTATTTGTATCCAGGCTGCCAAAGAAAGGCAATATAACAAAAATAGGAGTAGGCATTGACATAAGAGAGCAGGCATTTCTCTCAAGCATGAATTCTGCGCTTTTACTCCTGAAGAAGAAATACAGAACCGAAATCGTATTCCTCGAGGCGGAGAAAGGTATTCTTGTAAGGAGATTCAAAGAGACAAGAAGGCCGCATCCTTTGTCGTCAGACAGCGCTGATATTGATCAGGCAATAGAGAAGGAGAAGGATATGCTTCAGCCTCTAAGGAAAGAGGCTGACAGGATTATAGATACGTCATCTTACACGCCCCATCAACTGAGGCATCTGATTACTTCGTTATACAGCAATACCAAGAAGTCCAAGGCTATGTCATTAACGTTTATATCTTTCGGATATAAGTTTGGTGTGCCGCAGAACATTGACCTTCTCTTTGATGTGAGGTTTATTCCAAATCCAAACTTCATACCTGAACTCAAGGAACTGCGGGGTATAGACCAGCCTGTTAAAAAATTTATTTTTGAGAAGCCTCAGACGAAAGAATTTATCAAGAGGCTGAAGGGACTTCTTGATTTTCTAATCCCGCTCTATATAAAAGAAGGCAAGGCGTATCTTACTGTCGGTATCGGATGCACAGGCGGACGGCATCGTTCTCCTGCGATAACCGAAAAAATAGCAGCGCTTATAAAAAAACATCCTGTTGAGATTAGCGCTGTACATCGTGACATATAAGCAAAAGAAAATTGGAAAGCAGGGTTAAAGATTTGATCAGAAAGGCAATGGCAGGATTTAAACTCTTCGTGTGGTATCTGAAAACCATGCCAAGCAGGAGGCAGGATGTTTAAATGTCTTAAGATATTGATTGCTTTTATTATCCTTGCGGTTCTTTTGTATATAGGACATGGGTTTATATTAAAAGAGGCAGGAAGATTTTTATATTATAAGGATGAACTCAAGCCGGCAGATGTCATAGTTGTGCTTGCAGGTGAAGAAACTGAGAGGGTTGAGCACGGTGTAAAACTTTTTAAAGAAGGATGGTCAAGAAAGGATAGGATTATACTGACAGGAGGCCCGCTTGTCTGGAAATATACATGGGCAACTCTTATGCAGGAACATGCTGAGCATCTCGGTGTGCCAAAGAGTGCAATCCTGCTTGCGGATAAATCAAAGACTACGGAAGAAGACGCGATATTTACAAAAGAGCTAATGGATAAGCACGGATATAAATCATGCATAATTGTCACTTCTCCTTATCACAGCAGAAGGGCATTGAAAATATTTAAGAGGGTCATGGGTGATAAGATAAAGATAATAAGCGCGCCTGCTGAGGAGAGCTGGTTTAGGTTTGATGAGTGGTGGAAGAGGGAAAGAGACAGGAAGAGAGTCATGAATGAATATTCTAAGTTTATATGGCTGTTGATTTTTGGATTTAAAAATGAGGCGCCAGCCTGAAACGGAGGGTTTAAATGGGAATTTCTAAAGAACTCCTGAAGATTCTTGCATGTCCGGCTTGCAAGAATGAAGTGCACCTGACAGAGGACGGGAAATGGCTGGTTTGCAGCCATTGCAAACTTAAATATCCGGTAATGGAAGATATTCCGGTAATGCTTATTGATAAAGCAGAGCCACTTGATAAATAAGATAATTTCACTTTCGGAATCCAATGCTATCAAGTCTTTCAATGCCTGTTTTGGACAGATATTAGCCCGGATATGGATTTCATAAATTCTTCCGCTGCTTTTTCAATGGGATACTCTTCTGCTTTGAGTCTTGCCTTATATCCCATAGATTCGCGGCTGGAAAGGGCAATGCCTATTTTTTCGGCCAGAGCATTATAGTCCGTTAAGTCTTCCAGTATAAAGCCTTCCTCTCCATCCTGTATCAGTTCCGCCACACCATTGTTTCTGGTTGTGATAACAGGAAGTCCTGATGCCATTGCCTCCAGCGTTGCATTGCTGAACGGGTCATATATTGTCGGAAGCACGAATATATCAGCCGCTGCATAGAACTTTTCTACCTCACTCTGAGCATCAAGAAATATTGTACTGTTTTGAATGCCGCATTTTTTTGCCATGGATTTGAATTTATTAATGTTCCCTCTGCCGATAATCAGGAGTCTCAGGTTTTTTTCTGATTTTATAAGAGATGCGGCGCGGATAAGCGTCCCGAGCCCTTTCCTCTCAAACCCCGAGCCCACAAAGAGAATAACTTCCGCATCCTCGCTGATTGAAAGTTCCTTCTTTACCCGAGTCCTGTAAATTTCTGCATTCAGCGGCGAGAATCTTTTTATGTCTACGCCATTATAGATGACCTTTATCTTTTTCTCAGGGACTGCGTAATGGTTTATTATCTGGGATTTGACCATATTTGAATTTGCGATGATAAGTTTTGTGTCAGAGAATGCCTTTTTCTCAAGCCTCAGGAGCGCTATATGCAGCGGGTTTATCAGAAAGGTATATCTTTTCCACCATGGCTCTATTGTTCTTCTGAGCCTGAGCCATTCTATGTGACATCCTTCTCCTGCCCTGTAGATGTCCTGGCAGGTTGTGCGCTCAAAACTTATAATGCAGTCAGCCTTAATGTGTTTTATTTCACGGCAGGCATTCAGGTTGAATGTAATCATTGATAGAAACGAACTGAGCGGGATTGAATTTATTCTGTGAAAGGTTGCTTCAGGCGTTTCCGCCCATTTTCTTGCCATAATGTGGATGTCGGCTTTTCCACGAAAACGGTCTATGAGCGTCTTCATATAGTTCTCAGCGCCGCCGTAAATCAGGAAGTTTTTCTTTATGAAAATAAGTTTCATGCCTGCTCTATATTATCAGATTCTATATCTTCTGAGGTATAAATTAAGATATTAAGAGAATTGTATGTGCTATAATTGTAGAACTAAAAATGAGATGTTCTGCAAGGCAATTCGTAAATTTGCAGGAAAATAAATACATATACACAGCGTCAGAAGTCGTAATCAGTTTGTCATTGTCCGGCTTGACCGGACAATCCAGTGTTTTCTGGATTCCCCGAGCAAGTCGGGGAATGACGTTGTTGTTGTTGATTTATGATGCTCTATATAATTTAAGGGATATTAAATTCTAATGTCAAAAATTTATCTTATACTCTCCATTCACAACCATCAGCCTGTGGGGAATTTTGACCATGTGCTTGAGGATGCTTATGAAAAGGCGTATCTGCCTTTTTTAAAGATGCTTGCTCTGCATCCAAAATTAAAGCTTGTTCTGCATTATTCGGGTAATCTGCTGGTATGGCTGGAGAAGAAACATCCTGAGGCGATTGATATGATAACTGCTCTGATACGGGCAGGAAGAGTTGAACTGCTTTCAGGAGGATTCTACGAGCCGGTTCTTTGCTCCCTGCCGGAAGATGACAGGGTTATGCAGATACGGGAAATGACTGCTTACATAAAAGATACGTTTGGATATACACCCAGAGGGATGTGGCTTGCGGAAAGAGTCTGGGAGCCGCATATGCCGAAATGCATCTCAAAGGCCGGCATTGAATACCTTCCGGTGGATGATTATCATTTCAAACTTGCAGGGGTTAATGACAGAGACCTTCTGGGTTACCATGTTACAGAGGAAAACGGTTTCATGGTAAAAGTTTTTCCCGGCAGCGAGGAACTGAGATACAGTATTCCATTCAAGGATGTTGACAATGTAATGTCATATCTTAAAGAGGTTTCTATGACTGGGGGATCTCCTCTTTTGACACTGGCGGATGACGGAGAGAAGTTCGGCGTCTGGCCTGAAACATTCAGCCATTGTTATAAAGACGGCTGGCTTGAAAATTTTTTCTCTGCGCTGGAGGAAAATTCTGACTGGATAGAGACCACAACCTTCAGTGAGTATCAGGAAAGATTCTATCCGGTTGGGATGGTATATCTACCGGCGGCATCTTACAGGGAGATGGGTGAATGGGCTCTGCCTCCTGATGGAGCATTGGACTATGAATATGCATTAAATGAGCTGAAAGGGTTATTTGGAGACAGGGCAAAGAGTTTTTTGAGAGGAGGCACATGGCGTTCCTTTTTTGCGAAATATCCTGAGTCAAATCATATCCATAAGAGAATGCTCCAGATAAGCAGGAAGGTGCATAAGGCAGTAAAACAGTTCACAGTTCACAGTTCACAGTTGAAAGTTAAAAAATCCCCCAAAACTTCCCACTTCTCACTTCCCACTTCTCACTTATTATTGCACGAACTCTGGAAAGGGCAATGCAATGACGCCTACTGGCATGGCATATTCGGAGGCATTTATCTGCCCCATCTGAGGTCTTCATTGTACAGGCACCTGCTTAACGCCGAATCAATGGCAGAAGAGGTATTAAAGGGTCAAAGGGTCAAAGAATTTATAGAGGAAGGCGACCTTGATTGTGACGGATTCAGAGATATATGCATAAGCAAGGGAGATATAACGGCATTCTTTACAGAGGATAGCGGCGCGCTTATTGAGTTTTCAATAAAAGGAAAACAGGTTAATGTGCTTGATGTCCTTACGCGCAGGCCTGAGGCATATCATTCCAGAATATCTGAAACATCGCAGAATGATTCCGTGGAAACGAAAACAATCCATGACAGGGTTTCTGCCAAGGAATCAGGGATTACGGACTATCTGATATATGACAATTATAGAAGAGCATCGCTGCTTGACCATTTTTTTGATTATAATATAAAGCTTGATGAACTGATGAGGTCGGAATACGATGAGAAAGGTGATTTTATAGGCAGTCCTTATCTTCTGGAACGCATTAACGAAAGGCAAGCATTGGGTGTCAGGCTCTCAAGAGAGGGACTTGCTTCCGGCAATAAAGTGAAGATTGATAAAAGTGTACTGTTTATAAAATCAGGAATTAGGGTTGACTATCTGATCGAAGGCAGGCATAGCGGCATATTTGCAACAGAGTTTAATCTTTCTTTTTTAGGTTCTCCATACCCCTCTATTCATGCAGGGGGAAAAGCTCTCTTTATGAAAGATAAAGGGGCGCACAGCGATGTAAAGAGTTTTTACATTAAAGACAAATTCCTTAATGTAAAACTGGAATTCTCTTTTGATGAAAAAGTAGATGTGTGGCATTATCCGATAGAGACTGTTTCTTTGTCAGAGGGTGGCGCTGAAAGATTATATCAGGGCACAGCATTTTTATTTATGAAAAAAATTGATTTTAACGGCAATAAAAGATTAGGATTTAATGTAAGTTTTGGAGAGGATAAGAAATGAGGCAAATAAAACAGTTGTCAGTTGTTAGTTGTCAGTTAATAAAAATCGGAAGACTGTTCACTGTTCACTGTTCACTGTTCACTGTTTTCTTACTGTTCACTGTTCACTGTTCACTGTTCACTGCTTATGCTGATGATAATCCCCTCAGTCTGATGCGTGATGATGTCCTTTCATATTTCAGTCCTCTGAAAGGCAAGGTTGTATCTGTTAATAATGGCATGGCTGTAATTAATATAGGCGAGAGGTCAAATGTAAAGAAGGGGATGAGATTTATTGTATTCAGAGAAGGGTCGGTGTTTTTACATCCTGTCACAAAGGCGCCTATAGGAACGCTGGAAGCAGTCATCGGAAAAGCTGAGATTAAGGAAGCCGGCCATGATACATCGACGGCAGTTATTCTTAAGGGCGATGTCAAAGTGTCTGATAAAGTAAGGATTTCAGAAACAGGGGTTAGAATGCTTTTTTATCAGGGTAAAAATGTTGACTGGAGTCTCGGCGACTCGTATTACCGTCTCATAAAGGAGACCGGCAGGTTTGAGATTGTTGACACGGCAATTGAGACTGATAATGATTCAGAGATAATTGCCGAGGCAAAGAGGCTTAATGCTGACATCGTTCTAATTCTGTCTGCAAAAGAGGCGGCCGGCGATACAATGCTCAAACACAGGCTGTTGTGGGCTGATAATGCTTTAAAATTTGCCGAAGATGAGGTAAGAGTCGCTGTTGCATTTATGAAAGAATTAAGATTTGGCGAAGAATTTTTCGGGCATCAGAAAGGCGATGTGAGAACCTTTGTAGACCTGCCTTTTGGGGTCAGGTTGATTACAGCCGGAGATATTGATGGTGATGGGAAGGCAGAGCTTTTGATGAGCACAGGCAGTGATATACGCCTGTACTCATCAGGCGCTGCCGGAGACCTCAGCGGCCTTTATGAGATTAAAGGCACCCCTAAGGATGACCATCTCTGGCTGGATGTGTTAGACATCAACAGGGATGGCAAGGATGAGGTTATCCTGACCCTGATGAAAGATGATATGGTGGTTTCACGCATCTATGAGTTTAAGGATGGTAAATTTTTCGTGCTGTGGGAAGGCGATGTTTTCTTAAGGCGGATAGGAAATGAACTTATTGCTCAGGAATATGAGCGGGGGGAAGGGTATAAAGGCGCTGTCTTTAAAGTTGCATGGGATAATGGATATAAAAAAGGAGACAATGTAAGCATTCCCCGTGGCGTGAATATTTACGATTTTATTTTTATAAATGAGCCTGTCGGAATCGACTCGCAACGAGACGGCAAAAGGTTAGCGCTTGCATATGATGACGCAGGGCATTTGAATCTTTATGATGAGGGCATAAGGATATGGAGAAGCAAGGGGGATTACGGAGGATTTCAGACAACATTTAAGCGTGTAACGCCGACTATAATGGTGGAAAGAGGTGAATGGGCGGTAAAAGACAGGCTTTTTATGCAGAACAGGGAAATACTGGTTATAAAGAGAATTCCCCTTGTCGGAATGGCTAAGGGCATAGGATACAGCAAATCACAGATTAGAAGTTTATGGTGGACCGGAGTTTCCATGGAGGAAAGGACTATCATAGACGATATCCCTGGGAAAGCGCTTGATTATACAATCGCGGACAATAGAATCATTGTGCTTGATATGCCTATGCTGGGAATAAAATTCAAGAATATCCTGAAAGGGGAAAACCCTATTGGAACAGTGCTTTATATCTACCCGCTGAAAGGGAGGTAGTGTTGTCATACGATAAAATACCAGCCCATGTGGGAGTGATAATGGACGGCAACGGAAGATGGGCAGAGCTGCGCGGTTTTCCTCGAATAGAGGGGCACAGAAGGGGAGCGGAGAGGGCAAGAGAGATTATTACAGCGGCAATTGAGGCAGGAGTCAGGGTGTTAACCCTTTATACTTTTTCCCTTGAAAACTGGCAAAGGCCAAAGGACGAAGTTACGACACTGATGAAGATTCTTGAGATATATCTGCGGAATGAATTCAATGAATTTATGGATAAGAAAATTGTATTCAAAACCATAGGAGAGGTATGGAGGCTGCCGGAAAATGTGAAGGCGCTTATTGCCGAGACAGAGCGGAGAACAGCAGCCAATACCGGTATGATGCTGGTGGCGGCACTGAGCTATGGCGGAAGGAACGAGATTATAAGGGCAGTAAAGAAAATTGTTTCTGCAAAAATGAACCCCGATGATATTACAGAAGAGTTTTTTGAATCCTTCCTTGACACCTCAGGCATTCCTTCTCCTGACCTTATAATAAGAACGAGCGGTGAAAGGCGTGTGAGTAATTTCCTGCTCTGGCAGGGCGCATATTCTGAATTTTATTTTACAGAAACACTCTGGCCTGATTTTACAAGGGATGAGTTTCTGATTGCGCTTTATGATTACCAGACGAGGGAGAGGAGATTCGGCGCTGTTCCTGTGAGGATGAAGCCCTGACATGCATTTAAAGAGACTGATTATCGCCGCGATTTTACTGCCTCTCATTTATTTCTATATCACAAAACTGCCGGCTGCGTATTTTCTTTTTCTTCTTGTGATTGCCGCTGCCGCTGCGCAGTATGAATTTTATTCAATGTATAATGTTAAGGGGCTACTGAGGTATTCTGGTATAATTCTGGGGATATTAATGTTGTTCACAGTTCACAGTTCACAGTTCACAGTCCCTGCCTTATTCATTATAGTTGCCTGTATAAGACTTTTTTCCAAAAAAAATCCCCTATCTGCACTCCATGATATAGCCCCTGTAGTTATTGCCATTATATATATTCCTGGGCTGCTTGGTTATCAGCTTTATCTCAGGGAAAACGGCTCTGAGTGGATAATATTCCTTTACGGGTGTGTGTGGGCGTCAGACAGTCTGGCTTATTATATAGGCAAGGGTATCGGCAGAAGGAAACTATATGAAGAGATAAGCCCGAACAAGACAATTGCAGGAGCTGTGGGCTCAATAGCAGGAGGCATGGCCGGTGCAGTTATCCTCAAAATTACTCTTGTAAATTACATTGCGGTGTCTTTGGTGGAAGCGGCTGTTCTGGGGATGATTATAGGAATGGTGACTATCATAGGCGACCTTGCAGAGTCAATGTTCAAGCGTGACGCAGGCGTAAAAGACTCAGGCAGTATAGTGCCGGGGCACGGCGGCATACTGGATAAGATTGACAGCGTTCTCTTTGCAGGGCCTGTGCTGTATTGGATTTCTATAACATTCGGCTTAATAAAATGAAACATGTAACGATTTTAGGCTCGACAGGCTCCATAGGGCGAAGCGCGCTTGAAGTAATCTCAAGATATCGTGACAGGTTTAAGGTTGTCGGGCTGACCGCTAAAAACAACATAGAACTGCTTGAAGAACAGATTAAGGCATTTAATCCTGAGATTGCGGCAGTGGCTGATGAGACATGCGCTTTGGAACTCAGAAAGAAACTCGGGATAAGGGTGCTTTCAGGCGACAGCGGCATTGCAGAGGTTGCATCGTACAATAAAGCTGATTTTGTTCTTTCAGCGATAATCGGATTCGCAGGTCTTTTTCCGACACTGTCTGCTGTAAGGGCAGGAAAGACAATCGGACTTGCCAACAAGGAATCGCTTGTAGTCGCAGGCGAAATAGTTATGAAGGATGCGCTAAAGTCCGGAGCTAAGATAATCCCTGTGGACAGCGAGCACAGTGCGATATTCCAGTGTATGGAGGGGCGGAGCAGGGAATCTGTAAAGAGGATAGTGATTACAGCATCGGGAGGCCCGTTTCTCGGTAAAAGCAGGAGCGAGTTGAACGAGGTTACAATAGAAGACGCACTTAAACATCCTAACTGGGATATGGGAAAGAAAATCACGATAGACTCTGCAACACTGATGAATAAAGGGCTTGAGGTTATAGAGGCGCATCGCCTCTTTGGGTTCTCCCATGATATGATAGACGTGCTTATACATCCGCAGAGCATAATTCACTCAATGATTGAATTGAAGGACAGAAGCTGTATAGCACAGCTCTCTGTGCCTGACATGAAGGGCCCTATAGCTTATGCCCTTACATATCCTGAGAGGCTTGATGACCCTATGCCGTTTCTTGACCTGAGCGCTGTCGGCAAACTCACATTCGAGAAACCTGACACGGAATGCTTTCCATGTCTTTTATATGCTTATGAGGCAATGAAGGAGGGAGGCACAATGCCTGCCGTGCTTAATGCCGCGAATGAAGTTGCGGTGGCTGCCTTCATGCAAAGGGAGATAGGTTTTAATGATATCCCTGTTGTCATTAAGAATACGATGCAGGTGCATGAGAGAAAACCAGCCTTAGAGATTGATGCTGTTGTAGAGGCTGACAGGTGGGCAAGGGAAAAAGCAAGAGAAATAATAAAGTCAAAATAGTTTGTCATTCCCGCAGTCAGTAAGCGGGAATCCAGAATTAATGAAGTGGATTCCCGTTTTCACGGGAAATCATGGATGCCCGATTAAAAACCCCTGCTTACAAAATGCTGGGGCAGGCTTCGGGCATGACGGATAAAGTTTTATGTGTCTTTACTTATGGTCTTATTAGTGAATAAAGTTAAAAATTAAAAGTTGAGGAGATAGAAGATGACATTTATTTCAGCGATAGTATTATTGGGCATTCTGATATTTGTGCATGAACTCGGACATTTCCTTTTTGCAAAGAAGCTTGGAGTGAGGGTGCTTAAGTTTTCTTTGGGTTTTGGCCCTAAACTCATAGGCAGGAAATACGGAGACACGGAATATCTTGTTTCTGCTGTCCCGCTCGGCGGATACGTGAAGATGCTGGGAGAAGAGCCCGGCGGCGAACTAAAAGAGGAAGATAAACCGTTTGCATATAATTACCAGCCTGTATGGAAAAGATTTCTGATAGTTTTTTCAGGCCCTGTATTTAATCTGTTTTTTGCTGCTGCTATCTTCTTTGTCGTATTTCTGTCGGGTGTCCCTGTACCCAAGCCTTATGTAGGGAAAGTCATGGATAATTCTCCTGCTGCTGCGGCTGGACTCATAACCGGCGACAGGATTGCAGCAATTAACGGCAAGACTGTCTCCGGATGGGATGACATTGATGTTTCTGTAAATGAAAGCCGCGGTGAAAGGCTTCTTTTCAAAATAGAAAGAGAAGGGAAAATCATTGAGCTTTCCGTAACTCCTGAAAAGAAAACAGGGAAAAACATATTCGGTGAAAATACAGAAGTTATGGATATTGGTATTATGCCTCTCTTGTATCCCGAGGTTGGTGAGGTAATTAAAAACGCTGTTGCTGAAAAAGCCGGCATAAAGAAAGGCGACAGAATCATTGAGATAGAAGGCGCTTCCATTAAAACGTGGCATGATATGACGGCAATCATACATGGAAGCCCTGAAAAACCGCTGAGACTTAAAATAAAACGGGATGAAAATTTTCTGGAATTGACTGTAACCCCTGAAAAAAAGACCTTCAAGTATCCTGACGGCGCTGAGAAACAAATCGGGCTCATAGGCATAGGTCCGGCAGGCAACAATGTAATAAAAAAATATAATCCTCTTAAGGCAGTGTCATTGGGGATTAAGAGAACGTGGGATATGGTTGCTCTAACGGTTGTCGTTGTTATTAAACTTATACAAAGGATTGTCCCGGCTGAAACATTGGGCGGGCCGATAATGATATTCCAGATGGCAGGACAGCAGGCATCTCTTGGAGCTATGAACTTTTTTGTGTTTATGGCTGTGATAAGTATAAACCTGGGTGTGCTTAATCTTTTGCCGATCCCTGTTCTTGACGGAGGGCATATACTGTTTCTCGGCATTGAAGCTGTCAGGCGGAAACCTCTGAGCGAGAAAGTAATGATGATAGCCCAGAGAATAGGAGTTGGAATAATTATCACGCTAATGGCTTTTGCTTTTTATAATGATATAATGAGGTTTATCTCAGAGAAAACAATCCCTTAACTTTTAATTTTTAATTGTATGCATAAAATACTTGACTGGAAAGAGCTGAAAACGAAGATTGATGAGGCGAAGGCTGCCGGTAAAAAGATTGTCTTTACCAACGGCTGCTTTGACATATTGCACATAGGGCATATAAGGTATCTCAGGGATGCAAAGGCGCTCGGAGACTTGCTTATCATTGGGTTGAACTCGGATAAATCTGTCTCTAGGATAAAACCCGGAAGGCCTATCAATCCACAAGGCCATAGGGCGGAGGTTTTGTCTTCGCTTGAGATGGTGGATTATGTAACCCTGTTTGATGAAGAAACTCCCTATGAGCTGATTAAGTTTATAAAGCCTGATGTCCTTGTCAAGGGCGGTGACTGGAAAAAAGAAGATATTGTAGGTTCTGATATTGCAAAGGAAACCCGCAGCCTTCCTTATGTCAAGGGCGTATCTACTACAAAGTTAATTGAGAAAATAAAAAAGATGTAAGGAGGCTCAGGATTAAATGAATTCAAAAGGGGATAGACAAAAAAGTTTATGCTCTTTTTTGGTTTGCAGATGGCAGTCAGCCAAAATTGGGATATATATCATGCGGTTATGAACAAGTTATTCAAAAATGTGCCACTAAAAGGTGAATGTCAAATACATGAGAAGTCAACTGTATGTTCCGGAAATAACGAGACAAAGTCTAAAGGGAGAAATTCAGTCCTTCGTCCGAATATATACGCATAAATTATTACCAGTTTTTGATGATATTGAAAGTGAGGCTGAAAGTCTCGCCAATGATTCTTATGATACTTTTATGAGTCAACCAGCCAATGTTGATGATATTGACCCCTCATCGTTTGCGGACCAAGCGACGGATTTGGGGATAGAAAATTATTTTTTTCTCAGCATGGGGAAATATAATTTAACTGCAACTTGGCACGCCACACTTTATCAACTTTGGGAGCAGCAAGTAAGATTATTTCTCTTTCGAGAAATATCACATGTAAAAGTACTTCAGTTTCAGTCGTTCTGTACGAGAATAGCTGAAATTAAAGAGACCTTCGCTTGTCACAATGTTAATGTTCATGCGCTTGCCTCTTGGCCGAAAGTTGATGAGTTATATCTTCTGTGTAACGTTATCAAACATGGTGACGGCGATTCTGCCAAGAAACTTCGAAAAGTCAATCCTGCAATATTCAAAAAAGAAGCTACATTGTTAGGAGAAGAAAGGTATATAGATTCTATGGATACATATAGAACAACTCTGTTAAATGAAACCTTAGCTCTCGATCAAATTAGTCTCGCAAAATATAAAGAGGCATTGCTTTCTTTTTGGGATGAACTACCAGAACGAAGCTATAGTGACGAATTATGAACAACACAACTTCGTATAACATTTGCAGAAAAATTGTTGCAAATCCATCGGGATCTTTTGGGCCAAGAGTGTTAGGCAAAACTGTTTGTACCTTCTAAAAAGGGGGCTAAATGAATAGCGAGCTTTCTGCTGTGGAATTAATTCTAAGTTTTATTGTCACATGGCTTATTGGTCTATTTCCACCATTATTGCTCCGCTATGCAATATTCAAAAGACCAATAGAGAAAAAATTTGCAATAGCTATTATCATTTTTCTTTTTATTATGAACTTAACTATATTTATCGTATTGGGGAGTCAGAATAAAACGCACGCTGTACTTTATTTAATAGCATTGATTTCTTATAGAATACTTAATAAGGGCTATGTAAAGTTTAAAACTCGTGAAGACTATGAAAACTGGAAGTCCGAAAGGCTCAAAAAATTATCTGAAAAAACAAGTCATGTGAAAGCAAAACCGGAAGTTACGATACCAATGGCGATTGTAGAGAATCAAAAGCGCGCGATTACTGGGGAAAAAGCACTATGGATTGGCGGTATAGCGATTTTGATTGTTGCATCACTCATAACCTTCCAGTTATTTCTACGTTACCAAGAGGCCGAGGTAGGCTTTTTTGATATAAAATATGATAGGATTTTTGGCACTGTTTACATAAAACATATAAATGCAAAAGAATGGCGGGAAACAAAATTTAAAAGCTTGCGTCATGCTAAAGCAGCTCTCACAAAAAGACAAATCGAAGATGCGGTTGAGGACATTGGCGGCAAGGTAAGGGATATTGAAGACAAGTTGGATGAATTACAAAATGAATTACAAAGATAACAAGAATGGATTAGATTGCTTTATGCACAAAAAATCAGGGTCAAAACTAAAATACATTTTCTAAGGCAATTAAGGGAACAGTTTCACAAAATTAAAGGATGCATCGCAGTCTTCCTTGCCCTGCACTATCCAAGGTTCCGGCTTTATCTTTTTACAGGGCTGTAATATAATCTGAATTGTATCGGATAAAGCGAGAGGGTCGTATAATCCGCATTTGCGGATTGATTAAAAAAGCATGGAGGGGATGAAAGTGTCTAAGAATTACATCGGAGTTGTTGGGGAGTCGTATTATTTCGAGTATCCAGTGCTGGATTAGATTTAGATGATGAAAAGGAAGAACTAATATGATTATGATATGATTATGAAAAAAAATTCAACCGCTGAAGCTATTTGGGGGTTTAGCAAGAGTGTTATTGGGATTTTACCTTTAGTTCTTATTCTTTTATACTTTAAGTGGATATATCTCATAATTTACATTATTTTGGGTGGGTTAACATTTTTTATCATAAAATCAAAAAGAAAAGTTCGCGCAGTAAATGCGCTTATTGCTCATTTATTATTTTGGCCTGTCTTCTTACTCCTTTGGAAAGAACTTATAAAAGAGCCGCCCTCAGTGCTTGATGCATTCAATGATTTGGCTGATAAGGGAAGTCAGAACACTAACACACCACTGATGTGCTACAAGATGGCATACATGCTCTTGCCTCAAGAGCTTCACCAAAATCCTCAAGCAACTTTAGAACGCTTCCGCCGCCCGCAATCGACAAATGCTGGTGCGCTGTTCTATACAAAGGCATGCATCTCGTCGGGCTGCATGCCCAGACGCAAGGATGCTGCCGAATTCTACACTCACATAGGTCGCCTATCGCCGAAAAAAACGTACTATATTATTCAGTACCCGACGCCATCACCGGTGTGTTTGGACGCTGGCTTGCCTGTCTTGGCTCCGTATTTCTCTGCAGCGATTATCGAAGAGACTACTGGACGGATTTCCTATTACGTGCTTGGACAAGCATTTACCGGAGGGACGACACTAAGGACTGTTACAGCAGACGGAACTAACACAATAACTAACACAAACATAGGAGAAGGTAGCGAACCAACACTGGAAGCTTTTTTACAACTGCTGCAGTCTATGACCTAACTTAAGAAATAAGAATAGGAAAATAGAAACAGCGACCGTTTAAAAAGGAGACTGTCCGCAGTGGCAGGTGACAAGTTCAGAGGGGCAAGTTCTTGAGAGCCTTGCCCCTTTTTATTTATTATCTTAACCTTCTTTGATTTTTTATAAGAATCTGGTAGGCTACAATAAAGACTTAATTAGGATCATAGGAGGGAAGGATGAAACTAAGCACAGCCGTTAAACCAATAAGCCATATTAAATCTCATGCATCGGAAATAATCAGCGAAATATCCGAAACCGGCAATCCCGTTGTTGTTACCGTAAACGGAGAGGCTCGGGCAATAATTCAGGACATAAAAGAATATGAAAAAGACCGCGAAAGCACGTCAATGCTGAAGTTGCTGGCAATGGGACGAAAGGATATGCTTGAAGGCAGGCATAAACCAATTAATCGGGCGTTTGCGGAATTAAAAAAGAAAATGCGCACTGCTAAACCGTGAAATACGAAGTCCGTATCACCGGCGTTGCTCAGGACGACCTTTTCTCAATCTACAGGTACGTTGCAATCAATGATTCGCCGGGGAAAGCAGAGCATCTGCTTGACAACATACAAAAGACAATGACTTCTCTGGAAACAATGCCTGCGCGGGGCAGTCACCCGACGGAAATGCGACGGTGGGGAATATTTGATTTCAGAGAAATTTTTTTCAAACCATACCGTATTATATATGAAATCAGAGATAAAGCGGTCTTCATTCATGCTGTTCTTGACGGACGCCGTAACTGCGAAGACCTTTTACAGCAACGGTTTCTGGGAGCTTAGCGAACAAACCCTTGCCTATAACCCCATTATATTTTAGTCTAAAATTATGAATGTCTATGTTTAACAACGCTGCATCATTTTTTGAGAAAATAAAAAGTATTCCGTCTTCCTCCCGCATTTATAACCTCGGCGGTTCTTCCATGGCGCTTTTTCTCGCAATACAGGAAAAACCGTTTATTATGGTTGAATCAACAGAGGAAACCGCAGAGGCTTTGTACAGGAATATATTGTTTTTCCGGTCTGTTCTTCACCTGCATGAGACTAACAGCATTTTCTTTCTCCCTGAGCCAGACGGGCCTGATGTATGCGGAAAAAGGGCGGAGGCGGCTTATAGATTCAGAGACGGCGATTCTGTCGTAACATCAAATGATGCTGCGAAAGCCCCGCTTTGCGGGATGAGTGAGTTAAAAAGCAGTGTTCTGATACTGAAGCCGCATCTTGAAATCAGCAGAGACGTGCTGGAGCAGAAGTTAGTTTATCTTGGATACAAACAGGTCCCGATAGTTGTTGAACATGGAGAGTTCAGCCGCCGGGGATGGCTTTTTGACATATTCCCTTCAACAGGAGAGAATCCATTGAGAGTTGAATTTTTCGGAGATGTAATTGAGACAATAAAGATGTTTGATGTAAGCACACAAAAATCAATAAGAAAAATTGAGGAATTTACTGTCCTGCCTGCAGCGGAACATTCAGAGGCCGGCAACATCTTCACGGTATTTGAAGGTCTGAATTGTTTTTACTCTGATTCCATTCACCATCTATGTGATTTTCCTCAAGGCGCTGTTGTCCTTTCAAAATTTTCTTTTGCAGGAGAGGGGATTGATGCCGGACTGCTTACAATTGCAGGTTACGGCATATACCACAATGAGAGAAAATCCATTTATGAGCTTCCTGACGCAGTTAAAGCATTAACAAAGGATAACAGGGTGGTTATGGTTGCGGCATCAAAAGGACAGGCTGAGAGGCTGAGAGATATTTTTATGAATAACGATGTTATTGCGCCTCTTGTTGCGAAAGAAAACATCGCTGAATATGAGGGGAATATGTCAATAACTGTTGGAGATCTATCATCAGGATTTTTTATTTCAGGATTTCTGATCCTTACCGAAAAAGAAATCTTCGGCGAAAGGCCTGCATTCAGGCCAATAAAAAAATCAAAAGTGTCAGAGCTTCTTATATCACTGGATGACCTGTCTGCCGGAGATTTTATTGTTCACAGGGACCATGGAATCGGGAAGTTCACAGGACTTGTGAGACAGACAATAGAAGGCTATGAGGGAGACCTTATGGTTCTGGAGTATTCAGGAGGCGACAGGCTTTATCTTCCGCTTTATGGGATAGAGAGGATAAGTAAGTATCATGCTGAAGAGGGCATTGTTCCGAAGATAGACAGGCTCGGAGGAAAGACGTGGCAGAAGACTAAGGAGAAGGCAAGTAAGAGGATAAAAGAGATGGCGGAGAAACTCCTTAAACTCTATGCGGAAAGACAGGTTTCAAGAGGGTTTTCATTCAGCGCAGATTCAGAACTGCACAGTGAATTTGACAATTTTTTTCTTTATGATGAAACACCCGATCAGATAACGACAATTGAAGAGATTAAGGCTGCTATGGAGTCAGAAGAGCCGATGGACAGGCTTCTATGCGGAGATGTGGGTTACGGAAAGACAGAGGTTGCCATGAGAGCGGCATTCAAGGCAGTTTATGACAACAGGCAGGTTGCGGTTCTCGTCCCCACGACACTCTTATGCGACCAGCATTACAGGACATTCAGTCAGAGGTTCTCTGCGTTTCCTGTTACAGTGGATTATCTGAGCAGATTCAAGTCAAAAAAAGAGCAGACCGAGACTATCCGCAGAGCCGCGAAAGGAGAGATTGACATCCTGATAGGAACCCACGCACTGCTCAGAAAGGATATCGGTTTTCATAACCTCGGCCTGCTTATAATAGATGAAGAGCACCGTTTTGGCGTTGCGCAGAAGGAGAAAATCAAAGAGATCAAAAAGGGTGTTGATGTGCTGACTCTAAGCGCAACTCCGATACCGAGGACGCTTAATATGGCGCTGTCAGGCATAAGAGGAATGAGCCTTATTGAGACACCGCCGGAGGAAAGGCTTGCGGTAAAGGGCGTAGTCTCAGCATTCAATGACGAGCTTATACGGAATGCGATAGAAAGAGAGATTGAGAGGGGAGGGCAGGTATATTTTGTACATAACAGGATTAATGACATGGAAAAGGTTTTCAGTCACGTCAAGCAGCTTGTGCCTGATGCAAGGATTTCTATCGCACACGGGCAGATGCATGAGAGGGAGCTTGAAAGGACAATGCAGAGATTCATCAATAAAGAGATAGATGTCCTTGTTTCAACAACTATCATAGGCTCGGGGCTTGATATACCTGATGCAAACACGATAATTATAAACAGGGCAGACATGATTGGACTTGCAGACCTTTATCAACTCAAAGGACGTGTCGGCAGGAGCAATGTCAGGGCGTATGCATATTTTCTTATCCCCGGTGAAGATATTCTGACGGATGAGGCAAAGAAAAGGCTTCAGGCTATTCAGGATATGAGTTATCTCGGCGCAGGATTCAGGCTTGCAGTGAAAGACCTTGAGATACGGGGGACAGGGAATCTCCTTGGCCATGAGCAGTCAGGCCACATACATGCAGTGGGATTTGATATGTATATAGAAATGCTTGAAAGCGCAGTTTCTGAACTAAGAGGGATAAAGACTGAAGAAGGAATAGAGCCTCGCATAAGCCTTAAAGTCTCGGCATTTATTCCGGAGGAGTTTATTGAAGATGTTACGCTGAGGCTGAGTGTTTACAGAAAGATAGCATCGGCAAAAAACCATGAAGACCTTGATGCCCTGATTGAAGAACTGAATGACCGTTTCGGGCACATGCCTTTAGAGGTTCAAAATCTTTTTGATGTAATGAAGCTTAAAATAATGGCAAAGAAACTGCTAATTACTGATATCACGGATATGAGCGGGAGAGTCCATGTAACTTTCTCAAAAAACACAGGGGTTTCAGGAGAAAAGATACTCGGGCTGTATAATATTATCGGCAAGAGGGTGAGGTTTCTTCAGGACGGGTTTGAGCTTGATGTTAAAAATTTTATGTGGGATGAAACATATAAGATTACAAAGGAAGCTTTAGAAAAATTATGTTGAGTTTTATGGTAAAATAGTGACGATGAAAAAACTGATGATCTTAGTTATGGCTGTTTTTGTCGGTTCCTGTGCAACGGCAAGCATAGAGAACACGCAGAAGGCGACTGCACATTATAAGCTTGGCGTTTCATATTATGGTGAGAATAATATTCAGAAGGCATTTGTTGAGTTTCGGAAAGCTTTTGAGCTTAATCCTGAGGACAAAGATGTCCTTAATATGACAGGGATAATCTATCTTTTGCACTATGATGATTTTCCAAAGGCTATAGATTTCTTCCAGAAGGCTGTAAGTGTTGACCCTGATTTTTCAGAGGCTCATAATAATCTCGGTTTTGCATACGAGAAAAGCAGGAAGTTCAATGAGGCGATTGAATCCTATAAAAAGGCGCTTTCGAATCTTTTGTACATGACCCCTGAAAAGGCATATAACAGCCTTGGCAGGGTATATTACAGATTAGGCAAATATGATGAAGCGATAGATGCGTACAAGAACTCGCTTAAGAGGATGCCTGAGCTTTATATCTCATATTACGGACTTGCGCTCTGCCATAATGCGAAGGGCAGATACGGGGACGCCTCATTAGCCATAACAAAGGCAATAGAGATTGACCCCTTGTATAAAGGCAGCAAAAGCAAGGCGATTAATGATCTGAGCCAGAGAAAGCTGAATGCAAGAGGCGAAGATGAGAAAGATATCGCTGATTATTTAGAGATTCTTAAATATTAAAGTTGAAAGTTAAAAATTATAGAAATTAAAAACTTTTAATTCTTAACTTCTAACTTTTTTTATTTTTCGGGGCGTAGCGCAGCCTGGTAGCGCGCCTGCTTTGGGAGCAGGATGCCGGAGGTTCGAATCCTCTCGCCCCGACCAAGCAAATTTTGCTCTGCAAAATTAGCAGTGAAAAGTTGTTAGTGAATAGCATTTAGTGAAGATAAAAACTATATACTGTTCACTATTCACTAATAACTGTAGTTGATGCGCCTGTAGCTCAGTCGGATAGAGCAACTGCCT
Organism: Thermodesulfovibrionales bacterium; assembly: GCA_049302185.1. GTDB lineage: Bacteria > Nitrospirota > Thermodesulfovibrionia > Thermodesulfovibrionales > UBA1546 > UBA1546. Next base: position 55,804 of record JBAQLV010000022.1, read on the forward strand.
TCTAAGCAGTGGGTCAGGGGTTCGAATCCCTTCAGGCGCGCCAAGCAAAATTCGCCAAGCGAATTTTGCAGTAATTAGTTGATAGTGAATAGTATTTAGTCAAGGATTGGAAATTTATTTTTTTAATATTTTACTGTAAACTATTCACGTTTCACTGATGACTGTTTTTAGAATGGTGAGTGTAGCTCAATGGTTAGAGCATTGGACTGTGGCTCCAAGGGTTGGGGGTTCGAGTCCCCTCACTCACCCCAACTAATTTTGCGTTAGCAAAATTAGCAGTGAATGGCAGTTAGTGAACAGTATTTAGTCAAGATAAAAAACTAAATACTGTTCACTATTCACTAATAACTGTAGTTGATGCGCCTGTAGCTCAGATGGATAGAGCATCAGCCTCCGGAGCTGAGGGTCGGAGGTTCGAATCCTCTCAGGCGCGTAACCACATTTTGCTTAACAAAATGTGTAGTTAAGAGTTAAAAGTGAAAAGTTAGAAGTGGAGGAATTTTAGTTTTTAACTCTACACTCTTAACTCATAACTTTTAACTGCCGTTAATGGGCCGTTAGCTCAGCTGGTAGAGCAGCTGACTCTTAATCAGCGGGTCGCAGGTTCGAATCCTGCACGGCTCACTTAAAAATCAAGGGGTTACAGTGCTTTTCTGTAACCCCTTTCTGTTGGAGTGCTTTTCAGGCTGATTTTGATAAATACGCCTTGACGTTTTCTTTATATGCCTCATGAAGCAGTTTAGCAACAGTGACTTTCCGCTGTTCATTTAACATCAAAGAATATACTTAACTTTAGTATATCAAATGTGCTATAGTTCACTTATTGGATGAATAAGTGCACACGGAATATACTATGGAAGCGCTGTCAGGCTTAGGAAAAGAGGATAGGAAAAGATTATCTGCTATAGTCCGTGGGACTAAAGGTACTCTTTCGGTTAAAGAAGTATCTAACATCCTAAAAGTTTCACCTACTGAAGCTGCAAAGATGCTTTCGCGCTGGGCTAAAAAAGGATGGCTTTCACGTGTGAAGAGGGGACTATATATACCAATACCGCTTGAATCCCGGACAGCAGAAATTCCCCTTGAAGACCCTTGGATTGTCGCTGAGCGATTATATTCTCCCTGTTATATTGGCGGCTGGAGCGCAGCCGAGTATTGGGACTTAACAGAGCAGGTCTTTCGCACTATAGTTGTAATGACAACGCAAAAACCGAGAGACCGCTCGCCAGTTATTAAAGGAACAAGTTTTATGATTCGTACTGTTCCAGAAAAAGCAATGTTCGGCCTTAAATCATCTTGGAGAGGGCAGGTGAAGATATCTGTTTCAGACTCTTCTCGTACAGTTCTTGATATGCTCAATGTTCCCAGACTTGGCGGCGGGATACGATCAGTTGCTGATATGTTGAACAATTACCTGAAATCAGGGAACAAAGACCTAAAGTTGTTGATCGAATATGCGAAGCGTTTAGGAAATGGCGCTGTCTTCAAACGCCTCGGTTTCTTATTAGAGCGTTTTGCTTCAGACCAGATATCTTTTATCAATGACTGCAAAACTCAGCTTACTACAGGTAATGTTAAACTTGACCCTGCGCTGGAATCTGACAAGCTGATTACACGATGGAAATTGTGGGTGCCGGAAAGTTGGGCAAACCCCGAAAGAAGAGTTTTGCCTTCTAACGGGACAGGGGAGAAATGATTTGATTGACCGCAATGAAATAATGGATTTTTCCAGAGAGTTTATCCTTACAGCAAATGTTATTGAAAAAGACTATGTGCTTGGATGGCTATTAGCAGGAATTACTAATCATTCTGAACTCAGTAAGAGCTGGGTATTCAAAGGCGGGACTTGTTTGAAGAAATGCTACTTTGAGACATACCGTTTTTCTGAGGATTTGGATTTCACGGTTATGAATTCTGAGCACCAAAATGAAAGTTTTTTAATCAATGCCTTCAAAGAAGTAGCAGACTGGGTTTACGAGGCAACAGGTATTCAGATTCCGAAAGATACAATCCGTTTTGAAGTGTATACAAATCCCCGAGGCAAAATATCAGTGCAAGGCAGAATCAGTTATCGCGGCCCGTTGCAACCGGGCGGCGCTTTGCCCCGCATAAAATTAGATTTAACAGATGATGAGGTTTTAGTTCTCGATTCTGTTAGTTGCGAAGTGCATCATCCATACTCTGATAAACCGGAAAATGGCATTCACATTCAGGCATATTGTTTTGAAGAACTTTTTGCAGAAAAGATCAGGGCTCTGGCAGAGCGGTTGAGGCCTCGTGACCTTTATGACGTGATTCATCTGCACTGGCATGATAGTACAAAACATGGACGTGACATTATTTTGAGCGCACTCGAAAAGAAATGCAGTTTTAAAGGTATATCTGTGCCAACAATAGCTATCCTTGAAAACAAACCGGAACGGGCAGAATTAGAAATAGAATGGGATAACATGTTGGGATATCAAGTGCCAGTGCTGCCTCCTTTTGAACAATTCTGGAGAGAGCTTCCGGAATTATTTGAGTGGCTATATCATGCTGTAGAAAAAGCAGCGCCTCCTACAATACCGCTTATGGGACAAGCGATTGATACAGCATGGCATCCTCCAGCAATGGCACAGGCTTGGCATATATCAGCACCTCTTGAGGCAATACGCTTTGCTGCTGCAAACCGGTTGTGCGTAGATTTAACTTATCAAGGGAGTCGCCGTCTGATAGAGCCATACTCATTACGTCGTACACGTGATGGAAACTTGTTACTTTATGCAGTAAAGCATAATACTGGCGAAGATAGATCATACAGGGTTGACCGAATTCAAGGTGCGCAAGTTACAAAGATGCCTTTCACACCCAGATATGTAATTGAGTTGACAACCTCAGGTCCGATCTCCGCTCCTTCGACAACAATGAGAACGGGGAGAATTGCCAGTGTAAGACCGCAGTCAATTAGATCAACTGGCAGAAGACCAAAAAGTTTTACATCAGATTACGGACCTAAATATGTCTTCGAATGCAGCTATTGTGGTAAAAAGTTCACCCATAAAACGAATGATTCTAAACTCAACAAGCATAAAGACAAGCATGGATATCCATGTCCTGGCCGTACCGGATTCTTTGTAGACATGAAGTATTGAACAAGGGACTTTGATGAGCGTTACTGAAGCTCGCATTCCCTGCAAGCTGAATGACTGAGCTATGGGGGCTATGGTAACTGAGATGAAGTGTCCGACTTTGATAGATACGCCTTGACGGTTTCTTTATATGCCTCATGAAGCAGTTTAGCAACAGTTCCTGCTTGATAGCTGACTTCATCAACCGCGCACACAGGCATAATCTCCATTGTTGTATTGGTGATGAAAACTTCTGAGGCTCGGTATATGTCTTCTTTCTTAAACTTGCCTTCTTTTGCTGTCAGGCCTCTCTTCTGAGCCAGTTCTAATACAATGTTCCGTGTAATGCCGTCAAGAATCCCGCAGTCAACAGAAGGTGTGCATAAGACAGGTTTATTTTTTTGACTTAACACAAAAAACAGGTTGCTTATCGTTCCCTCCGCAAGACAGCCTTCTGCATTCAGCATCAATGCCTCGTAAGCATTTTTCTTTTTTGCCTCAATCTTCGCAAGGATGTTGTTCAGGAAATTAAGTGATTTTATCTGAGGATTGATTGCCTCTTTGATGTTTCTTTTCGTCTCTGCAATTATTGTCTTGATGCCATTATCATAATATGACTTCGGATACTCCCTGAACTCCTCGGCAATTATTATGAATGTCGGTTCCTTGCAGAGTTCAGGATCAAGCCCGACAGACCCGGCGCCTCTTGAAACAGTAACTCTTATGTATGCATCTTTAAGGGAATTTTTAGCTATTGTCTCATATACAGCGCTTCTGATAGAATCTTTATCCCTCTTGATGTCAAGCCCTATCAATGATGCTGAACGGAAAAGCCTTTGAATGTGCTCCTCAATCATAAAGACATTTCCGTTATACGCCCTCATTGTCTCAAAGACTCCGTCGCCGTAAAGAAAGCCGTGGTCAAAAACAGAGACTTTTGCTTCAGATTCAGGGATAAGACTGCTGTTTATGTAAACATACATATTCCATTATATCATCATGATGGAGCTTGTGGCAGCCAATTTTGTTGGCAAAAATAGTTGTATAAAAATCTTTAAGATGTTTTATAATGAACTTTACTGATGTTTTTAATCGGGAGATTCCATGCCAAGGACATTTAAAGTAGAAAAATACCATACGGATATTGTTTCCAAAAGCACGCTGTTTAAGGCGCTGAAATACCTTGACAGGAAAAATATTGAAACGCCGTTTCTTCTTATGGACAGGGAGAAGGTAAAGGAAAAAGCCTCTCTTATAGGGCAGAACATACGGAACTCAACAGTCTTTTATGCTGTTAAGGCAAATCCCGATATTGAGGTAATCAAGCTTGCGGATAAACTTGGTATGGGTTTTGAGATAGCCTCAGAGGGTGAGCTGAAGCTGCTTTCATCAATAGGCGTGGAGACTGAAAGAATCATATCAAGCAATCCGGTCAAGACTTTTAAGTTTTTGAAGATGGCGGCATCATACGGGGTAAGCTATTTTGCTTATGATTCCGAAGGTGAAGCGGATAAAATGGCGAAATTGCTGCCGGGCTGCAATGTCTATGTCAGGCTTTCTGTTCCTAACGAAGGAAGCGAATGGCCGCTGAGCAAAAAATTCGGAGTTGAGATTGATAAAGCGGCAGAGCTGCTCTTCTATGCACGTAAGAAAGGGCTTAACCCTGTTGGTGTCACCTTTCACGTTGGGTCGCAGTGCACAAATATATACAACTGGAATGCCGCTCTGGATAAGGCAAAGGCTTTGTGGGATATTGCGGAAAGGAAAGGCATGAAGCTGAACGTGTTGAATATCGGTGGAGGGTATCCGATAAAATACACAAAAAACGTTGTTGATGTTGAAGCCATAGAGAAGAATGTGGACAGGCTCATCCGTGATAAATTCCCGCGGGATGTAAAAATACTTATAGAGCCGGGAAGGGCAGTTGTAGGAGATGCAGGTATATTTGTCACCTCTGTGATTGGCAAGGCAAACAGGGGAGATGATAACTGGCTTTATATTGATGTCGGAGTCTTTAACGGTCTGATGGAGAGTGTGGGAGGCATAACTTACAGCTATATCGTTGAAACCTCAAGACAGACAAGATATAAAAGAAAATGGACAGTTGCAGGCCCGAGCTGTGATAGTTTTGATGTTATTGATAAGAATGTAAACCTGCCTGAGCCTGAAATAGGTGGGCTTATTCTTATACTTTCAGGCGGGGCATATACGATATCCTATGCGTCAGAATTCAACGGGTTTTCAATACCAAAGACGGTTTTGATATGAAAAATAATGGGTGAAAACGGAAAAACACGTAAAAAAGATTCTGTAAGGTTGGTGTGGGACAGCAAACCGCGGCGTGCGCCTAATCCGAAGGATATAGAATTTCAAACCGCTGAAGTCGTAATTCCAAATCCTGCGCACAGAGAACAACTACCTTTATCTTTTAGAGATGGAAATTTAGGCGAGGCGGAGATTGACAAGCAAAAGATGAACCGCCTCATCTGGGGCGACAATTTGCTTGCTATGCAGGCGCTGCTTTCACAGGGATATGAAGGTAAAATAAACCTTGTCTACATTGACCCGCCATTTGATTCAAAGGCTGACTATTCTCATAAGATGACCATTGAGGGAAATGAATTTACAAAAGAACCCTCCGTCATAGAACGGCTTGCATACAAAGACACATGGGCAGGCGGGACAGACTCTTACCTTGACATGCTCTATCCGAGGTTGCAGTTGATGAAAAGACTTTTGGCTGATGATGGCAGTATTTATGTGCATCTTGACTGGCATGTGGGGCATTATGTGAAGGTGATGATGGATGAAGTGTTTGGAAGAGAAAATTATATAAATGAAATTATTTGGCAAAAACTAACTGCTGCAAAATCACAATCCAATAAGTATCCAAATATCCATGATAGCTTATTTGTTTATGCTAAATCTCAATCATATATATTCAATGCGCCATATGTAGAAAAATCAGAGAAACTTTTAAAAACTCATTATAGATATACAGACGAGAAAACGGGGAAAAGATATTCGTTGGCAGATTTTACTCAAAAGGGACAAGGAAGTCCCAGAAGGTTCGGAGATAAAATTTTGTCTCCTCCATCGGGCAAACATTGGATTTGGTCACAAGAACGCATAGATGAAGGAATGAAACAAGGGTTAATAGTTTTTTCTGAAAGTGGTTTGCCTTATGTTAAGAGGTATTATGAAGATACAAAAGGAAATGTTGCTGGAGATATTTGGACTGATATTAACCCGCTAAATCCAATGGCAAAAGAAAGAGTTGATTACGATACCCAAAAACCCTCTGCCCTTCTTGAACGGATTATCAAAGCATCCTCCAATGAAGGTGACCTTGTTGCCGATTTCTTCTGTGGGTCAGGCACAACATTGGCAGTTGCAGAAAAGTTGAATCGCCGATGGATTGGCTGTGAACTCGGGAAAGTCGGTATTCAGGTCACACGCGCAAGGCTCGTTGAGCAGCAGGCAAAGCCTTTTCTTATTGAAAACATCGGCAATTATCAGCGCGAGATGATTTATCTCACAGGCGTACGCATTTATGAAATGCAGAACCTTATCCTTAAACTCTATGGCGCTACTCCGCGTGATAAGATGAGCAGCTTAGGAATTAGAAAGGCAGAAGATAATATTGATGAACTTGTCTATGTCGGGTATCCTGACAGACCTGTTACAGCAGGCAAGGCAGAGGAACTTGCGCTACAGGCGCAGAAGCTGGACGGCAGGGGCTACAAGAGGCTTATTATTCTTGGATGGGATTATGAATACAATTATCATCAGGCATTGGAATCAAGAAAGAAGGCATTAAAAGACAAACTTAAAGTAGAAGTCATAAGCCGCGACATTCCGCCTGATATATACGACTATCTCAAGAAGGCAAAAACAGATGAAGACATAGAGGCGCTTTCAGAAAAAGTTACATTCTATGAGAGACCATACCTAAAAATGAATGAGCCGAAGATAAAGGATTTGAAAGACGGAAAGGCTGAGATAACTCTATCTATCAAGCGTTATGTCCTGATGGACATTCCTATTAGCCAGACATCAAAGAAGGGACAGGAAGACTACGCTGCTTTGATGAAGATTGCAAAAGACAACTTTGCAGTGCTAATTGACTACTGGGCTGTTGACTGGGACTATGACGGTTATACCTTCAAGAGCCAGTGGCAGGCATTCAGAGGCAACGGCAAAAAGGCTAAGACAGTTATCACGGAAGCAAAAGAGATTCTGGAAAAGAAAAAACGGACTGTTGCCATCAGGGTTGTGGATATATTCGGCAATGATGCAGGGGCGGTTTTGGAGATAGAAAGAGAATAAAGCATTAACTGAATGTGCTATGAATATTATTGAAGAAATAAACTTACAAGAAGATGGTGCAAAATTCCGCCGTTGTGATCTTCACATTCATTCAATTAGCGGGTCTTACGATGTAACTGACTCCTCGATGACTCCTCAAAATATTGTTGACTCAGCTATTGAGGACAAATTAGAGATTATTGCAATTACAGATCACAATTCGATTGATAATATTGCGCAAACATTAGAATATGCACACGGTAAAAGTATTTATGTAGTCCCGAGTATTGAATTAACAACCCTACAAGGTCATTTGCTTTTATATTTTGAGACATATCAGAATTTAGAATCGTTCTTTGGCAAAATAAACCTATCCGATGATAAAAAATATTGTAAAGAAACTATACCGCAATGCCTTGAAATAGCAGAAAAATTTGAAGGCGTAGGTATTGCCGCTCATATTGATACTAAGACAGGATTTGAATTAATGCAAGATGGATATAGTCCACATAAGGCTGACATATTAAAAAGTAAAAATCTGCTCGCATTAGAAATATCAGACATTGACAATTTAGATTGGTATACAAAAAGAGATAGTAATAATGAACGGAGAAGATTATTAAGTGAAAGGAATAACAAAAATGGTTTTAATCAAAATCAGGAATTAGCAAAAGTATTATTCTCGGACTCTCATACGCTTTCTGGATTGGGTAAGAATGCAAAAGGGAATAATAAGGTCACACGATTTAAGATGGATAGTCTTAATTTCCATTCATTAAAAATCGCACTTATGGATTCGACAGCAAGAGTAAGGTTGGAAGATTTAATTCCAACTACATTCCCATATTTTAAAGGTATTAAATATGAAGGTGGTTTTTTGAATGGTCAGGTTATAAAGTTTAACAGAAATTTAACCTGTATTATAGGTGGCAGAGGAACTGGAAAATCAACTGCCCTTGAAAGTGTTAGGCGCACATCTGGCAATACTGCACGAGAACAACTTATTGACTCTGAGGTTTGGCCGGACAAAATCTCACTGATTTATTGTGATGAAGTGGGAAATGAATATCTCTTAAATAGGGATAAATACGGAGAAGTCGTTAATATGACCGATCCGCAAAATGGACCCGTTTCTATTCCAATAGAAAGCTATGGGCAAGGAGAAACTGCTGAAACTATTCAACACTGTAGTAAAGATCCAAAAATCCTATTAAAGTTCTTAGATGATTTTTGTGACTTTAGCGACTTAAATGACCAAGAAGAATTGATTTTACAAAAATTGCTTGATAATCAAACAACCCTTGAGAAGTTGCAAATTGAAATAAAGCAATTGCCTGATTACCAAAAAAACTTGCTGTATTATAGAAAGCAATTAGAGGCGTTAAAAAAAGAAAAAGCCGTTGATATTATTAAACTACAGGAAAGCCTTACGAGAGAAACAAGTTTAAGAAATGAACTCCTAACTAAAATTGATGAAAAATATGAAAGTATATCTGACTATCTGAAAATAGATGATTTAATTAAAGAGCTCAATTCTTATGATGAAAATTCTCTTGTAGTAGGAAAGAAGGAGTTTATTGAAATAAAGAAGTATTTATCAGATTTTGGAACTTTGGTAGACGATTTTTCTAACAAGTTAGAGCAAAAAATAAAAGAATTATCAGCTAATTTTAAGGCCAAAATTTTAGAATGGAAAAATAAAGAGGCAGAACTAATAAAGAAAATAGAAGAAAAGAAGATAGAATTAGAAAAGCAAGGTATAAAACTGGATATGGGTTTTATAAAGAAGGTGACTAAGGATGTTACGGATTATGAAACCAAAATAAAGGAACTCAACAAAAAAACTGAAGTTTTAAAAACTCTTAATGCCCAAAGAAAACAGCTAATTAAAGAAAGATTTTCTATTAAAAACAAGAAATTTACCATTCGTAATGCTGTGGCAACCGAACTAAATAAGAATCTGGAATTAATTATATCGGATTTCCATGTTACAATAAAATTCAGAGAGGGGCTACTTTCACCTGAGTTGTCCGATATCTTACAAGAAACAATGGGATGGAGAACTTCCCAAGTTCCAAAAGCAAACCTTATATCAAATCATGTAACAGTACCCCAGTTATTATCGGCTATAGGCAGTAAAGATTCGACAGCATTTTTGAATATTAAAGATAAGAATGATCAAAAAATCTTTTCAAAAAAAGATGTTACAGAAATCTTAGATAGATTGCCAGATGAAAAAGTTGTTTTTAAAATAGAACGTTGTTTTTTTGAGGATTTACCTGAAATTATTGTTACAAGAGAATTTGTAAATCCAGAAAACCCTTCAAAGAAGGAGTATATCTCAAGAGATTTTTCAAAATTATCATTGGGGCAGCAGCAATCAGTATTACTTTCAATTTTGTTATTTTCTAAAAGTAAATACCCATTGGTTATTGACCAACCAGAAGATAATCTCGATAGCGAGTTTATTTATCACACATTAGTCCAGCATTTACGGGTTATTAAAGAACGGAGACAAATAATTATTGCTACACATAACGCGAATATTACTGTTTTAGGAGATGCTGAGTTGATAGTGCCTCTAAAAAGCACGAGTGAAAAAGGAATAATTCAAAACCGAGGTTCTATTGATTCTGAGGAAACACGAAAAATAACCTGTAAAATATTAGAAGGAAGCGAGGAGGCATTTAAAAAACGTGCAGAAATTTATGGCATAAGCTAATACCTATATTGTTAGAAAACAAGTAAAATAATTGAAAGAATCTGGAGATAAAACAGGAGGAAATATTCTGGACAAGAGAAAACGGTTAATAGCCATCAGGGTTGTGGATATATTCGGCAATGATGCAGGGGCGGTTTTGGAAGTATGACGGAGTCAAAATGAAGATAATTTTCCCAAAACTTTCTACTGTAGCCTCTAACTATCATTTCAGGCAGGGGGAAAGTTAATTTTTACAGCAACAAGGTTGAGAGTTATAATATATCAAAAGGGTTTGAAGGCACAATAGTTAATCTAAAAATAAATGCCAACAAGGAGAGCTTTTATTTTTTGCGAGGCGAGGAAGAATTTATATTTTAGGGGTGAAAATATGTTGGTGAAAGAGAGAAAAGAGTTTCATATAGATATTAAAAGAATGGCATGCACCGATACTGTTTCAAGGGAGCACGGCAGAAAAATGAGGAAGATTATAGAGCCGCTTCTGAAAGTTGAAGATAGAATTATTGTTGATTTTTCGAACCTCTCAATTGCGTCGCCCTCTTTTATTGATGAGGCGTTTGCAAAGCTGATGCTTAAATACCCTCTGGATGATATAAGAACAAAACTCTCATTTATAAACATGACTGAGTTTGACAGAGCTTTACTTAATGATTTAGTCAGAGCAAGGATTAGGGAACGCGCTTTGTTAGAGGAAACACCGAGGGGTAGGTTTCAGTTGGCTATAAAACGCAGCCGATAGTTTAGACTTACAAATTGATTGTAGATGATCAGCAAAAATAATGGCTAAAAAAAATAACCAATCATTTTCTCAGATGTATCTTGCTAATGCCCTTGAAGGTGAGGTTCAGGCATGGGTTGAACAAGGTTGGACAGGTGTTACTCAAACAACTCTGGAGCTTTTTAATTACTGGTTTAAGCGGGATGAAGACGCCATTGAGAAATTTCATCCCTGCCAGCAGAGAGCAATCGAAACCCTCGTTTACTGCCATGAAATTCTTCAGGCAAAGACATTGCAAGAGGTTTTTGAAAGAGTAGCTCCAGAGGCTATCTATCAACATCTGCCCTTAAAGCAAGAGATAGAGACGATTCTTTTTCCTAAATATGCCCTTAAAATGGCTACAGGTTCAGGCAAGACATGGGTGCTTGCTGCTCTTCTTGTATGGCAGTATTTTAATAAAATTAACGATGAGCGCCTGGGAAATTATTCTTATCGTTTTCTTATTGTAACGCCCGGGCATGAAGTGCTTAACAGGCTTCTTGATTCTTTTAAAGGAAAAAGAGATTTGAAAACCGGCGACAGAATGCCTGATAAATCGGATTATAAGCGGTCTCTGTTCATGCCCGACGGGTCACACTGGCGCGACAGGTTTCATTTGGATATCCGCGACCCTGATGATGTAAAGTCGAATTCTACACCACCTGACGGCCCTTTTATATTTATAACCAACTGGCAGCAGTTCAGGCTTAAATCATCAGCTTCTAATCTATGGGATAAGTTCACAGGTGCTGATGTTGAAGAAATGCCGAGGGGAGAGATTATTGCCGATTTCCTTTCAGAATATCCTGACCTTGTGATAATGAACGACGAAGCTCATCATGTGCATGGAAAGAAATCTGCAACTGGAGAGGAACTCGTATGGCGGCAGTTCATGAATGTGCTTTATAACAGGTTGAAAGAAAATCATCAAGAAGATCAAGGGATATTTTTACAAATAGATTTCTCAGCTACACCTTTTTATGGAAGCGCAGAAAAGCGGGAATATTTCCCGCATATTATTTATGATTATGACCTTCTTAATGCCATGCAGGATATGCTTGTCAAACAGCTTTTTCTTGAACAGAGACAGGCTATTGCCGGAGAATCCTTGGAAGAGCTTGAGTTCAGGGCTGAAAGGTTTGAGCCTGAAGGCAGCCACAAAAGAGGTGAGATAAAAGCCCTTTCAGCAGGACAGAAATTACTGCTTGATATTGGCAGAAAAAAACTTGAACAGCTTGCTGCTGAATTCAAAAAGAAGGGCATAAACAAGAAGCCTGTTATGATGGTTCTCTGCGAAGATACAAAAGTCGCAGACCTGACTGCTGAGCATTTTGCGAGGCTTACAGATGAGAACGGACATTATTATGATGCAAACAAAGTTCTTGTAATTCATTCTGATCTTCCAGATAAAGAACTTAGTGAGACGAGAAAAAACCTTGACAGGATTGATATTGATGGTGACCCATTAAGAGTTGTGATATCTGTTTTAATGCTCAGGGAAGGTTTTGATAAAAATAATATTTGTGTAACTGTTGTCCTTAGAGCATCCGAAGCTGATTTGTTGCTTGAACAGATAGTTGGCAGAGGTTTGAGGCTGATGTTCCCGGCTTATGAATATCCGGAGTTGCAGGATTTAAAATTGGAGGCTTATCAAGAGATAAGAAGAAAGAAGAATCCATCTAACTCTTTTGATTTTCTTTATGTTGTTGAGCATCCGAGGTTTATAGATTTTTATAACAAACTCAGAGAGCAGGGATATGTTATTGGCGTTGGGGATACAAGCAGTGAGACTTCAACAGGCGACATTATTCCTATTGACGCTGTTACAGAAAGAATTCCTTTTTATGACATTGCATGGCCTATTCAGATTTTTGATGAGGGGAAAATGCCTGAACTTTCTCAAGTTGATATTAAAACTCTTCCTAAATATCAGGGTGATTTTAGCCAGCTTAAAAAATATCTATCAAAACTGATAATTCAGGAAACGCATGTTGAGACGGGGGCAAAGACAAAAATATGGAAACTGGAGAATGATTATTTTGATTACAGCCATTTTTTAAGGCAGGTGTCACGGGCAGTTGCTACAAGAGGAAAGACATCTATTTTATCTGCAAAGCAGGCTGAAATTGCAGAGATTATAGATGAATATGTTTTGGAATATTGTTTTGGAGAACACATAGATTTTTCCAGTCCTGAAAATTATCCTATCCTTAATTATCAGCCTGTTTTTGACCATATTGTGGAGACGATAAGCAAAGCAATTATAAAACTTATTGATGGCTATAAATTTGAGGTTAAGAAGGGAATATGGGGCAAATTGTCAGATGTTCCAAGAATTATGGTCAGAGAAAGCAAATCCGTTGAAACAGAAAGAAGCATCTATCCAAGAAATGGGTATCAGCCAAAGGGCGGTGGTTTTGAAAGAGATTTTATGCGTGAGGCGCTTAATAACTCTGCCGATGTGCTTGCCTTTGCAAAGTTAGACAGAAGACATAAGTTGAAGATTACATACAGAGATGAAACGGGGATACTCAGAAATTATGAAGTTGATTTTATTGTTAAAACAACTGATAAAATGTATCTTGTTGAGACAAAGGCTGATAAAGATATTTCTAACCTAAATGTTGCGGTAAAAGTTCGGGCTGCAACTGCATGGTGTGAGCAAGCATCTTTGGTGCCATCTCCTGAAGAGATGAAACAATCACAAGAATGGGAATATCTCATTCTTTCAGAAAGCCTATATAGAAGCAATAGGGGTCTTTCTTTCGAGGCTCTCGCACCTTTTTGCAGAGGTCTCAGAGACAATATTATTGCACAAGCACAAAGTAAGTTATTTTAAAAAATACAACGGAGGAACAAAATGATAAGGTTTTATGAAAAAGATCCATATGCACCCATCCAGTATACCTATGAGGTTGAAAATATTCTCTACAACGGGAAGAGTAAGTTTCAGGAGATTATGGTTATCCAGAATCCTTATTTCGGCAAGATGCTTATTCTTGACGGTGTAGTGCAGATAACCGAGAGAGATGAGTTTTTCTATCATGAAATGCTCACGCATGTCGTGCTTCATGCGCATCCTGCTCCCAAGAGGGTGATTGTTATCGGAGGAGGAGACGGAGGCGCTGTCAGGGAAGTCCTGAAACATAAGACAGTGGAAAAGGTATATTTTATTGAAATAGACGAAGAGGTGATAAACGTATCCAGAAAGTTCTTTCCGACGGTTGCTTGTGATGTTGATGATCCGCGTGTGGAGATAAAATGCATGGACGGAGCCGAATTTATAAAAGGACGGGATTCCGACATTGACGCTATTATAGTTGATTCAACTGATATAGTCGGTTTTGCCACAAGCCTTTTTACAAAAGAGTTTTTTTCAGCCATTAAGAATTGCCTGACCAAAGACGGGTTTTATGTGACCCTTTCAGAATCACTCCATTTTCATAAGGACATTGTTATAGAGGTGCAGGAGACGATGAAGGCAGTATTCCCCGTGGTTGACATATATACTGCGTCGATTGCAACTTATGCCGGCAACTGGTGGACATTCTCTGTTGCTTCAAAAGGTCTCTCCCCGCGCGAGATGAGGAGAAAGTTTGAGATAAACACGAAATACTACAGCGATGAGATACACCGGCAGGCCTTTCTTCCAAAGGGCATGTATGAGAGGCTGATGCAGAGGAAGCTTGAATGGTAATATGCCCCATCTTGACACGTTAATCTGTTTCCTGATAAATTATTAGCACTCTCCAGTTGAGAGTGCTAACCGACGTGAGGTATCAGATATGCTTGATGAAAGAGACAGAGAAGTGCTCTGTGCGATAGTGCAGAGCTATATAAATAATCCGGACCCCGTAGGGTCAAGGTTTATCACCAGGAAGTATGCCTTCAGCCTTTCACCTGCTTCCATAAGAAATATAATGTCTGACCTTGAAGAGATGGGGTTTCTCAGTCAGCCGCACACCTCTGCAGGGAGGGTGCCTACGGATAAAGGCTACAGATTTTATGTTGATTATCTGTGTTCCCATGAACATCAGTATGATAACAGGGCATTTTTTTATGAGATTACCAGAGAGCTTGAGTCCATTAAAAACGATATAGATGTCCTGCTCAGCGAGACAACAAAGAGGCTGTCCAATTTCTCACATTACCTCGGCGTGGCGCTTTCTCCTAATGCAGGTTCAGCGACATTTAACAGGATTAAGCTGTTAAAACACAGAAGGAACCATGTGGTGACTGTCCTTTTTACGGATGAAGGGCTGGTAAGGAATAAGGTTGTGGATGTTGATTTTGATTTGACGCAGCGCGACCTTAACAGAATAGCCTCATACCTTAATTCTGAGTTTTACGGGTATAACCTTAATGAGATCCGGACAAAGATAGTAAGGGAAATGTCTGAGGAAAAGATATTATGCGACACCCTTATCTCAAGGGCAATAAGGATATGCGGAGAGGTGCTCTCGTCTCCTGACGGGAATATATTTATTTCAGGATTTTCAGAAGTCCTTGGACTGCCTGATTTTTCGGATGTTGAAAAGATAAAAGAGATTTCAAGGGCAATGGAAGATAAACATCTGATTATAAAGCTGCTTGATAAGTTTTCAGAATCCGCCAAGGACGAAGTACAGGTCATAATAGGCTCTGAGAATTCTCTGGCAGAGATGAAAGGGTTCAGCATTGTGGCGGCAACTTACAAGGAAGGCAGCAGGCCCGTCGGCAGTGTTGGTGTAATTGGTCCGACACGAATGGATTATTCAAAGACCATAGCTATGGTTGATATAGTTTCAAGGTTCATAACAAAGGTGATTGAGGGGAAATAAGTGAGACATAAAGTGGAGAAAAAGATAGAGGAAAATATGGCAGAGGATAATTCTCATCAGGAGTTTCATGAGCCGGATTCATCCGCCTTAGGCGGACAGGAGGAGGCTGAGCGTTGTATTGCGGCAGAGACACCGGAAAACGCTGCCCCAGAAGCCGGAAAGTTAGAGCAGAA
The DNA here is from genome assembly GCA_049302185.1 of Thermodesulfovibrionales bacterium. GTDB lineage: Bacteria > Nitrospirota > Thermodesulfovibrionia > Thermodesulfovibrionales > UBA1546 > UBA1546. Next base: position 71,688 of record JBAQLV010000022.1, read on the forward strand.
TCTTGAAGAGGAACTTGGGCAGGAGAAAGACAGGTATCTAAGGTTGTACGCCGAATTTGATAATTACAAGAAGCGGGTCGCAAGAGACAGGGAAGAATTAATAAAATACGGCAATGAATCCTTGCTGTATGAACTGCTTCCTGTTATTGATAACCTTGAGATGGCTATGAAGCACTCATCAAATGATACATCAGCAGGGCTTGCGCAGGGAGTGGAAATCACACTTAAGGAGTTTCTCAAGGTGATTGATAAATTCGGACTCTCACCGATTGATGCATCCGGCAAGATGTTTGACCCCTCGCTGCATCATGCGATGACTCAGGTAGAAAGGGATGATATGGATGAGAATATGGTTGTGGAAGAATTCAGAAAGGGCTATATGTTCAGCGAGAAGGTATTAAGGCCGTCATTGGTTGCTGTATCGAAAAAGACAGTGCGCAGTGACAGTGTCAGCGAAGAAACACTGACACTAAACACTGACACTGACACTGACACGAAATAAATATTATAGAGGAGGAAGCATAAATGGCAAAGGCAATAGGAATAGACCTTGGCACAACGAATTCTGTTGTTGCAGTTGTTCAGGGCGGAGAGTCTGTAGTTATCCCGAATCAGGAGGGAATGAGAACAACGCCTTCTGTTGTTGCTTTTACTGAAAAGGGCGAGAGGCTCGTAGGACAGATAGCGAAAAGGCAGTCTATTACAAATCCTGAAAACACGATATTTTCAATAAAGAGGCTGATGGGTAGAAAATACAACACGCCTGAAGTTGAGCATGCGAAAAAACGGCTGCCGTATAAGATAGTTGAAGCGCCTAATGGAGACGCGCATGTTGAGATAAGAGGCAAGCGTTATTCGCCGCCTGAGATATCGGCAATGATACTCCAGAAACTCAAGCAGTCTGCGGAAGATTATCTCGGAGAGACTGTAAATGATGCTGTTGTAACAGTGCCTGCTTATTTTAATGACAGCCAGCGTCAGGCTACGAAGGATGCAGGGAAGATTGCAGGGCTTAATGTCCTAAGGATAATCAACGAACCGACAGCCGCCTCTTTGGCTTACGGCATGGATAAGAAGAAAGAAGAAAAGATTGCTGTTTATGATTTAGGCGGCGGCACGTTTGATGTATCCATTCTTGAAATAGGAGAAGGCGTAATTGAGGTTAAGTCTACAAACGGTGATACATATCTGGGCGGAGATGATTTTGACATCAAGATTATTGACTGGATGGTGGAAGAGTTCAAGAAAGATCAGGGCATTGACCTCAAGCATGATAAGATGGCTTTGCAGAGGCTTAAAGAAGCCGCGGAGAGGGCAAAGATTGACCTTTCAACTGCAATGGAAACAGAGATAAACCTTCCGTTTGTTACAGCGGACGCAACAGGCCCGAAACACCTTTTGATGAAACTCTCAAGGGCGAAATTTGAGCAGATGGCAGGAGATCTCATAGAAAATACAACAGGGCCTTGCAAGAATGCGCTTAACGATGCAAATTTATCCGCCTCAAATATAGATGAAGTTCTTCTTGTCGGAGGACAGACAAGGATGCCAAAGGTTCAGCAGACTGTTCAGGGCTTTTTCGGGAAGGAGCCCAATAAGACAGTTAACCCTGATGAGGTTGTCGCTGTCGGAGCGGCAATACAGGGCGCAGTGCTGAAAGGAGACGTCAAAGAGGTGCTTTTGCTTGATGTTACGCCTCTGTCTCTTGGTATAGAAACGCTCGGCGGAATATTCACAAAGATAATAGAAAGAAATACTACAATCCCGACTAAAAAGAGCCAGACATTCTCAACAGCATCAGACAACCAGCCTGCTGTTACAATCAAGATATGTCAGGGTGAAAGAGAAATGGCGTCGGATAATAAGCTGCTTGGAAACTTTGAGCTTATAGGCATTCCGCCTGCGCTGAGGGGAATTCCTCAGATAGAAGTAACTTTTGATATTGACGCAAATGGGATACTTCATGTCTCTGCCAAAGACCTTGGCACAGGAAAAGAACAGTCAATAAGGATAACCGCTTCAAGCGGGCTTAGCCCGGATGAAGTGAAAAAGATGACGCGTGATGCTGAGTCTCATGGAGAAGATGATAAAAATAAGAAACAGCTCGCAGAGGCAAGGAACGAAGCGGACACTATGATATACAGCGCTGAGAAATCTCTGAAGGAATACGGAGACAAATTGAGCGAATCTGAGAAGAAGGATATAGAGGCTGCTCTTGAAAAGTGCAAGAAGGCAAAGGACTCAAGCGCTGATGCTTCCGAGATAAAGTCTTCTGTTGAAAGCCTTATGAAGGCATCGCACAAACTTGCGGAGCATATATATAAAGCAGCCGGAGACCAGCAGGCATCCGGCGCCGGAGCAGAAGCCTCAGGCGCAAAACCTTCGGAAGAAGATGTTGTTGAAGCTGAATTTGAGGATGTAGATAAAAAGAAAGAGAGCTAAGAGAGTGACAGTGTCAGTGAACAGTGTTTGAGCTGACTACTGACACTAAACACTGACACTGAACATGAAAGACTACTATGAAATCCTTGGTGTATCAAGAGATGCTTCTGCGGCTGACTTAAAGAAAGCCTTCAGACAGCTTGCCCTGAAATACCATCCGGACAGAAACCCTGACAATAAAGAGTCCGAGGAAAAATTTAAAGAGATAAATGAGGCATACACATGTCTCTCCGACCCTGACAAAAAGTCTAACTATGACAGGTTCGGGACTGCCGAGGGTGTTGGCGCCGGTTTCAGTCCTTTTGGGGCAGGGTTTGGCGATGTATTTGAGGACATCTTTGGAGATTTCTTCGGCACATTTACAGGACAGCGAAGAAAACGGCCTGCAAAGGGCATGGACCTCAGATATGACCTTGATATAATACTCATGGAAGCGGCATTCGGCACCGAAAAAACTATTGAGATTCCAAGGTGGGAAAACTGCACCGACTGCAAAGGTACAGGCGCAGCGCCGGGAAAAGCGCCGGCAACATGCCCTAATTGCAAAGGGTCAGGGCAGGTCAGATTCCAGCAGGGGTTCTTCAGTGTTTCTAAGACATGCGGCAAATGTAACGGCGAAGGCAGGATTATCACAGACCCGTGCAAAACATGCAAAGGACAGGGCAGGATTAAAAAATACAGGGAGATAAACGTAAGGATTCCTGCCGGTGTTGATACAGATTCAAAACTAAGGATGTCAGGAGAAGGAGAGCTTGGACTTTATGGAGGTCCTCCGGGCGACCTGTATATTTTCCTGAGTGTTGAAGAGCATCAGTTCTTTAAGAGAGAAGGCATGACTCTATACTGCAAAGTGCCTGTCTCTTTTCCGCAGGCTGCTCTCGGCGCTGAGATTGAAGTTCCGACCATTGACGGTGTTACAAATTTAAAGATTCCTCAGGGCACGCCCTCAGGCAAGGCATTTCATCTTAAAGGCAAGGGGATGCCGAGACTCGGAAGTCATCAGCGCGGAGATCAGATTGTGATTGTGAATATAGAGGTTCCCAAGCACCTTACACAGCGGCAGAAAGAGATACTTGAGGAATTTGCAAAGATAAACGGCGATGAGGTTTCAAAGGGGTTTAAAGAGAAGTTAAAAGATTTGTTTGCGGGGACGAAGACGTAATTTGCCTTATTTCAATTTTTCGGTTATGCCTTTCTCAGCGTTAGATTTAGGATAACGCTCGGCGGCTACACGACATGGCGCTCACGACACCGAGACATAGCGCGGCAACACATTTAATTTAAGCCGCGCGTGATAAAATCAAAGAGCGCCATGTGCGAACGCGCCAGCGTTCGCGTGTAAACTAAGATCAAATGCTTCCGCTGGCGCGAAAGCGAACGTGTACGCCGCTTGTTATCCGCTGTAGTCGCCAACTCTTTCAATCAACTGTTTTGCAGTTCATGTTGAACGGCGTCAGTAAGGAGGTTGAAAACCAACTCACCACCGAGAATAACACAATTGTTTGCTGTGTCCACTGACAATCCGTTTGGAATTGTATCCCAATCTAACCTTACAGCAAATTCAGCAGGATCATCTACTTCAAGTCGGCTACCTTCGTGAACCAATGGACAACGAAGAAATTTATAAATAATGTATTCAAAGGAGAAGAACTGATTAAACTTAGGAACAGATATGTTGTGAATCTGAGGTCTTCCTTTGCGACGCATTTTTGATTTAAGGAATGCTTTGAATCTTTCTCCAACCTTGGCATTTGGGTTTGTTTCTCGGGCCAGCGCATCAACAGTGCAAAGAAGCAAAAGGATAGAACCATATTTACGTCCATTTTTGTACAAAAAAATGGCATCATCAAGTAGCTATGAGAGGCTTCTATTCATCGGTGGTTTACTCATAAGTTCCCTTGGCGACTATAGCTGCTAACTTCTTCACATCTGCAATTAATTGCGTATACACCGCCAAAATGGGGGGATCGACGCAATGCGGATATCCCAATTCGCTGCCATCACAAGAATTCTATCAACCCAGCTTTTTCTTGTCAATCTCTCTTTTGCAGGGATATAATACAAACAGTCAAAGGACGAAATGAGAATCATACTGAAAAAAGAAGAGATTAAGGGGAACAGGATAACCTTATCCGGTGAAAAGGCGCGGTATCTTATATCCGTGCTGAGGTGCAGCGCGGGAGATGAGCTTCAGGTCTTTGACGGCGAGGGAAGCCTCTATAAATCTAAAATCACAGGGATTGAAAATAAAAAAGTAATCATAGATTTATTAGAGCAGATTTCTCTCAATGCCGAATCTCCTCTCAATCTTACACTTGTTCAGGGGATTCTCAAAGGTGAAAAAATGGATATGGTTATCCAGAAGGCAACAGAACTCGGCGTTAAAGAAATCATTCCAGCCATTACTGAGAGAAGCCAGATAAGGCATACAAGAAAAGTTGACAGGTGGAGAAAGATTGCAGAAGAGGCGTCAAGGCAGAGCGGAAGGACAATGATTCCTGTTGTGCATGAGCCGATGGAATTTTCTAATTTTTTTGAGGGTTACTGTAATCCCCCCGTCCCCCCTTTAGAAAAGGGGGGTAAGGGGGGATTTGAGAGCCTTGTTAATTCTCATAAAATAAAAGGTTTTATCTTCTGGGAAGAAGGCGGATTGCCTTTAAAAGAAGCAATAGAAAAGATGCAAGATACAAGATACAAGATGCAAGATACAAGAGAAAATCTTTCTAACCATCCTGAATCGTGCATCATGAATCCTGCATCGCTTTATCTCTTGATCGGCCCCGAAGGCGGATTTTCAAAGGAGGAAGTTAGTCTTGCAGTCTCTAAAGGTTTGATTACTGTATCATTAGGAAAACGCATTCTTCGTGCCGAGACAGCGGCAATTTCAGCAGTGGCGCTTATTCAGTTTTTACTCGGAGATATTTAGCTCAGTCTTCTTTTTCTTTTATAGAGATTATCTTTTCCACAGGGATGGCTATCCAGCCTGACTCAGCCTCAATGTAGACTTCTGTTTCTCCGATCTCAATAAGCTTGCCTTTGTAAGTTGTCTCTAAAGCTAAAACTTCTACATCTTTCCCAATAAGATCCTGCATCTAATCACCTCTCTTAACTTATGCCTTAAGCTTTTTGAATATTCTAATAGGTGTGCCTCTGAAAGAGAATCTTTCCCTGAGGCATTTTTCGATATATCTTACATAGGATTCTTTTATCCCTGCCGGATAGTTGCTAAAGATTACGAATGCCGGCGGCTCTGTTCCGATCTGGGTCATATAAGGAATCTTTACCTGTCTGCCTTTATACAGAGACAGCGGGACGCCTGAAGTGACCTCCTTTATGAATCTGTTTATCTCCGGCGTTGGTATCCTCTTTTTTCTTTCAGCAATTATTTCATCAATCACAGGAAATATCTTTGTTATCCTCTTCTTTTCCATGCCTGACACTGAAATTGCCGGCGCATGATTCAGAAACCACATTTTTCTCTGCAGTTCTGCAATAATTTTTTTATAGGCAGTTTCAGGTTCGCGCACAATGTCCCATTTGTTAAGGAGGAATATGGCGCCCTTTGCGCAGCTTTCAACAATGCCCGCAATTTTCTGATCCTGTTCTGTTATTCCGTCGGAGGCATCAAGAACGATGAGAGCAATGTCGCATCTCTCTATGCTCCTTATTGCTCTTACGGCTGAAAACCTTTCAATAGAAAATCCGAGTTTGCCTTTTTTTCTTATTCCGGCTGTATCAATTATCAGATATTTATTTTTATAGTATGAACAGACAGAGTCAACGGCATCCCGCGTAGTTCCCGGCAAAGGACTTACTATCATCCTCTTTTTGCCAAGGAGTGCGTTTACAAGCGTTGATTTGCCTACATTAGGCCTTCCGACAACAGCAATCCGCGGGTATGCTGATTCCTCTTTGCTTAATTGAGGCAGAAGTGAGGCAATCCTGTCCATGAGTTCTCCGAATTCATAACCTGTGGCAGCTGATACAGGAAGGAGTTCATTAGCGCCTAATGCATAGAAATCATAGAGCCTGTCTTCTCTTTTAGGAGTGTCTATTTTGTTCACAACCCACAATATCTTTTTGCCTGAAGCCCGTAATGTTTTTGAGAGTTCAATGTCAGCAGGCGTAAGCCCTTCTTTGCCGTCAAGGAGATGTATTATGACATCTGCCTCTTCAATCGCAAACGCTGCCTGTTCCTTTATCTGCTTTGAGATGTCCTCTGAGGGCTCGGTGTAGAATCCTCCTGTGTCAACTGCAATAAATGCCTTGTCTTCCCATACCGCCTCCATATAGTTCCTGTCTCTGGTGACATCAGGCACATCTTCAACAATAGCGGCAGAAGAACCGACCATCCTGTTAAAGAGGGTAGATTTGCCTACATTTGTCCTTCCAACAATTACAACATAAGGTCTTGCCATAGAATTTACCGATTGTTAAATTTTACAACAAATACAGCACAGTCAGATTTTCAGCTACGAGACCTCAAAGATAAATTCAAGTTCAACAGGTGAATTAAGAGGAAGGACATTTACTCCAACTGCCGCTCTCGCATGTCTTCCCACTTCCCCGAATATCTCAAACATGAAATCAGAAGCAGCGTTAAGGACATTCGGCTGTTCTGTAAAACCGGGCGCTGATGAAACATAGCCTGTTATCTTTACACACCGCCTGATTTTATTAAGGGTTCCAAGATTTGATTTCAAAATCGCAAGGGCATTGATGGCTGCTGTGCGTGCATCTTCCCTTGCCTCATCAACAGTCACTTTCTCTCCGACACGGCCTTCTCTTGGAAGTTTGCCTTCGACTAAAGGCAGTATGCCGCTCAGAAAAACGAGATTGCCTGTCCTGACAAGCGGGACGTAAGAGCCAAGAGGCTTTGGCGCATCCGGCAGTTCAATGCCGAGTTGTTTCAGCCGTTCTTCAGGTGTCATCATAATCCCAGTTCCTCAGGAGTCCCAATCCTTCCGAGAACTGCTGATGCCGCGGCAACAGCAGGATTAGAGAGATACACTTCACTCTCAGGATGTCCCATTCTTCCGACAAAGTTTCTATTGGTTGTTGCAAGAGCTCTTTCGCCTTTTGCAAGTATCCCCATGTGTCCTCCAAGACACGGCCCGCATGTGGGTGTAGAGACAACTGCGTCAGCATCTATGAATATATCCAGAAGCTTTTCCTTCATAGCCTGTTTGTATATCTGCTGTGTGGCGGGAATCACTATCAGCCTTACATTGGAATTTACTTTTCTGCCTTTAATTACTTCCGCAGCCTCTCTTAAATCTTCAAGCCTTCCATTCGTGCACGAGCCTATAACAACCTGATCTATTGTCACTTCAAACAGTTCAGTGGCTGGTTTTGTATTTGACGGAAGGTGAGGGCAGGACACTGTCAGCGGTATCTTTGAGCAATCGTATTCTCTGGTTTCAACATACTTTGAGTTTTTATCGGATTTGTATAATTTAAATTCCCTTTTCGCCCTTTCTTTTACGTATTTCTTTGTAATCTTATCAGGAACGATTATTCCGCTTTTTCCGCCTGCCTCAATTGCCATGTTGCACATTGTCAGCCTTCCGTACATCGGAAGACTGCTTATAATTTCCCCTTCAAATTCCATTGCCATGTATAAGGCGCCGTCAACTCCGATATCGCCTATCGTATGAAGTATAAGGTCTTTTCCTCCGACCCATTTATTGAGTTTGCCATGGTATATGAATTTCATTGACTCAGGAACCTTGAACCAGCACTCGCCTGTTGCCATTGCGGATGCAACATCTGTTGAGCCTACGCCTGTTGAGAATGCGCCTAATGCGCCATATGTGCATGTATGGCTGTCAGCGCCTATCACGAGGTCTCCGGGAACGACAAGCCCCTGCTCCGGAAGTAACGCATGTTCAATTCCCATTCTTCCAACCTCAAAATAAAGATCGAGATTATATTCTTTCGAAAATTCCCTGAGCATCTTGCACTGTTCGGCAGCCTTTATGTCTTTCTGGGGCGCGAAATGGTCAGGGATAAGGGCTATGCGGCTTTTGTCAAAAACATCTTTTGCGCCTATCTTCTTGAATTCCTGTATTGCTATTGGCGCAGTAATGTCGTTTGCAAGTACTAAATCCACTTTTGCATTAATTAATTCGCCCGGTTCAACTTTTTTCTTCCCTGCATGTGCTGAGAGTATCTTTTCCGTGATAGTCATATCTTCTCCAGAATAATAAGATTTAGAAAACTATTATATCTCTACTCTGGGATGATTGACAAGGGAGGAACGTTCCGAGAGGTAAAGAGTATTTTAAATAAGATTTTTTATTGAAGACCCGGCAGGCGGCGTTTGAAAATCTTTCGGAAGTGGAATCCATAAATCGCAAGGGTAATTGCAAGCGGAAAAAGCCGGGGCCGGCGGAACAAAGACCAGAAAAAAAGCTTCCAGTAATAGATTCTTTCCCTTCCTATTATCCCCAGGCGGAAAATGGATTTGAACCCCGCTTCAAGATGACTGAACCTGAAATGAAACGTTTTTGCCTGCATCGGCTTATATTCTTTCAAGAATTTTTTGACCCGTGCATAGTAATGTTTGGGAGAATAAATAGTGTGAACAACTTTTCTATATCCGCTGATAAGCGTTTCATGGTTCATCTTCGGTTTGAAGTTTATAGAAAAGTCAGTATTGTCTCCTGATGTTGCACTTAACAATCTGCCTTCTTTTTTTAGACGGTGGTAGAGTTTAGTGCCGTGAGGGGCATTCAGCAGACCTACCATTGCAGTAGCGATTCCGCTTTCCTGGATAAATACGATAAGCCGTTCAAAGATAGAGGCCGGATCTTTATCAAACCCAACGATAAATCCTGCCTGTACCTCTAACCCTGAACGTTGGATTTTTTTGACACAGGCTATGAGGTCACGGTTTTTGTTCTGAATCTTGCTGCACTCAGCAAGGCTTTCTTCATTGGGAGTCTCAATTCCGATAAAGACCGTGTCGAACCCGGCCTGAACCATCATACGTATAAGTTCTTCATCATCAGAAAGGTTGATGGATACTTCAGTAGAAAGTGTGAACGGGTGATTTCTTTTTTTCATCCATTCGATGATTGCAGGAAGGATTTCCTTTTTTAACTTCACCTTATTGCCGATAAAGTTGTCATCAACAAAGAATACGCCGCCCTTCCATCCGCGCAAATAGAGACTTTCCATTTCTGCAACTACCTGTTCTTTTTCTTTTGTCCGCGGCACGCGCCCATACAGCACAGTGATATTGCAGAATTCGCAATCAAACGGGCATCCCCTTGAATACTGGATGTTCATTGATGCATATTTTTTTAAATCTGCAAGCTCCCATAGCGGTAATGGAGTATCTCTCATGTCTGCGCGTTGATGCGAAGTGTAAAGATGCTTGAGTCGTCCATTTTTCAAATCATCCAGGAAAGGCGGAAGGGTAATCTCAGCCTCATCGAGCACAAAATGGTCCACATCCCCTTCGAATTCTTCATGGGTGGCTGTGAACAACGGCCCGCCCGCAACAATCTTGACTCCGATAGCTTTGCACCTGCTGATTACTGTTTTTACTGACTCTTTCTGAATTGACATGGCGCTGATAAAAACATAATCAGCCCATAAGAGGTCTTTATCCTTCAGAGGGTTAACGTTTATATCAACAAGCCTTTTCTCCCATTCTGCAGGAAGCATCGAAGCTATGGTCAGCAGTCCCAAAGGCGGAAGGCTTGCCTTTTTGGAAATGAATTTCAGAGCGTATTTAAAGCCCCAGAAGGTATCAGGATATTTTGGATAGACAAGAAGGATTTTCATAATAAATGTATGTTATTAGTTTAACATATTCTTTTTAACAGCCAGCTTATTAAGAGCATTTATGTAAGCCTTTGCTGAGGCGACGATTATGTCAGTGTCGGAGCCATGACCCCTTACAGTTCTTCCATCTTCTTCAAGTGAGACAATGACCTCTCCAAGGGCATCTGTTCCTCCTGTGATGCTTTTTACCTCAAACTTGAGCAGATTGCTCTTTGTCTTTGTTATTGCGGCTATAGCCTTATATGTTGCATCAACAGGACCGTCGCCTGTCGCTGTTTTCCTGACAACCCTGCCTTTAACCTTCATCCTGATTGCTGCCTTTGGCTCTTTTTTCATCCCGCTTGAAACAGAAAGGCCAACAAGCTGATATATTTCAGGTGTCTTTGATACCTCTTCTGATACAAGGGTCTCTATGTCTTCATCAAAGATATGTTTTTTCTGGTCAGCAAGATGTTTGAGTTTTACAAATGCGCTTTCTATCCCTTCAGGCGTCAGGTCATAACCGAGTTCTTTTAATCTTGTTTTAAACGCATGTCTTCCTGAGTGTTTGCCGAGAACGAGTTTTGTGCCCTGAAGCCCGATGCTCTCAGGCCTCATTATCTCGTATGTCGTTTTCTCCTTTAGAAGCCCGTCCTGATGTATCCCTGCCTCATGGGCAAAGGCATTTGCGCCTACTATTGCCTTATTCGGCTGTACAGGTATGCCTGTTATTTTTGTCACAAGCCTGCTTGAGCGGATTATCTCTTCGGTGTTTATGTTAGTGTCTGCATTAAAAAAGTCCCTGCGTGTCCTTAGTGACATTACAACTTCTTCCATGGAACAGTTTCCGGCCCGCTCTCCGATTCCATTGATTGTGCATTCAACCTGCCCTGCGCCGTTGATTATCGCAGAAAGGGAGTTCGCAACAGCGAGTCCGAGGTCGTTGTGGCAATGGACAGATATTACAGCCCTGTCGCCTATCCTCTCTTTTATCGCCTTTATCATTTTCCCGAATTCATCAGGCATCGCATATCCGACGGTATCAGGGATGTTTACTGTTTTTGCGCCTGCATCTACAACAGCATCAACAACATCAAGGAGATAACCCACGTCAGTTCTTGTGGCGTCCATCGGCGAAAATTCAACATCATCAACGAAACTCCGTGCAAGTTTTACCATTTCAACAGACCTCTTTAATGCCTCTTCACGGCTTACTTTGAACTGGTATTTCAGGTGTATGTCCGAGGTAGAATGAAATGTATGAATTCTCTTTTTGCGGGCATCCTTTAATGCCTCCCATGCCCTCTTTATGTCTTCCTCTTTTGCCCGTGCAAGGCTGCATATTATAGGCCCTTCAACCTCATCTCCGATTCTCTTTATTGAATCAAAGTCTCCCTGTGAGCTTATTGCAAAGCCTGCCTCTATAATGTCAACGCCGAGGCGGGCAAGCTGTTTTGCAACCTGTATCTTTTCATCAACGTTCATTGAGGCGCCGGGTGACTGCTCGCCGTCGCGAAGGGTTGTGTCAAATATCCTTACTGTCCTCATTTTTTTCCCTCTGTAACTGGTAAGTTTTTAAACTTCTTATAATAAATGTATGAGTTTTCTATTATGCCTGCAGTTAGATATATCATTGCAAAAACAAATAATGCTATCTCCGGATGCATGATCATAATGGCAAAGACCACAGCGATGGCAACGAGTATCCAGAAAGGTTTCCTCTTTTTGAAATCAAGCTCTTTTGCGCCGTGAAACCTTAGTGTGCTGACCATGAGTATTGAAAGCACAAATGCGAGGGACAGTATAAAAATACTTTTTGAGCCTGGCCAGTTCATTTCGTTATAGAAGATAACTGTTGCTGCAACAACAGATGCCGCTGCCGGGATAGGCATCCCTGTAAATGATTTTTTTTCTGTGGATCCCATCTGGACATTATACCTTGCAAGCCTCAGAGCGCCGCATGCCACAAAAAGGAATGCTGCCGCCCATCCTATTCTTCCAAACTTCATAAGAGACCATTTGTAAAGTATTACGGCAGGTGCAACTCCAAAAGATACAAGGTCTGACAAAGAATCAAGCTCTATTCCGAACCTCGTAGTGCTGTTTGTGAGGCGTGCAATCCAGCCGTCGAGGCCGTCAAAGACAACGGCTATCATTATTGCCCATGCAGCAGGGATATAGTCGCCTTTCAGCGCTGCGAGTATTGAGTAAAATCCGGCAAACATCCCGCACATTGTCAGGCTGTTCGGTAATATGTAAATTCCTTTTCTCATTCAATAACCCCTATCACAGTTTCTCCTGCTTTTACCCTATAGCCTAATTTTACCTTAATAGCGGTCTCTTTTGGGAGATATACATCAAGCCTTGAGCTGAATTTAATAATTCCGTACCTCTCTCCGCGTCTTAGGCTGTCGCCGGCATTTGCCCTGCATACTGCCCTTCTTGCAACATAGCCTGCAACCTGTCTTACAAGTATGTCGCCATATTTTGTCTTGAGCGTCATCTCAATATTTTCATTCCTGAATGACGCATCGTCTTTATATGCAGCCATGAAATTTCCCTTATTGTGCTGTATGTTTTTGATTTTTCCGTCACATGGCGCACGGTTCACATGCACATTGAATGGCGACATGAAAATGCTTATTTCTATAAATCCCCTGTCGGTGTCTTTCACCCCCCCTTCGCCCCCCCGTAGTAAGGGGGGGATGGGGGGGGTAGTGTCTTTGCCAACATTTTTTATTAAGATTATCTTGCCGTCTGCCGGAGATACAAAAAGCCCTTCTCCTTCGGGAATCTCCCTTTCAGGATCCCTGAAGAAGTAAAACATGAAAACGGTGAGTATAAATGGGAAAAGAGCTATCCAGACATTACCAATTACGAAAGCGGTTATGGTAATAACTGCAAAAAATGCAATGAATGGATAACCTTCTTTTGCGAGTCTCATCATTTCTCTCTTAAAGTGTCAGTGATTTGTGTCAGTGTCAGATAAGTAATATTTTACAGACACTTGTCACTGCCACTGTCTTTACGCCTTTGTTTTATCTACGAGTTTGCCTTTTTTGAGCCACGGCATCATGGCTCTAAGTTTTGCGCCTACTTCTTCTATCGAGTGTTCTTCACCTTTTCTGGTGAGAGCGTTAAAGACAGGCTTGTTTGCCTTGCATTCAAGCATCCATTCCTTTGCGAACACACCGGATTGTATTTCTGTGAGTATCTTTTTCATTTCATTTTTGGTTTCTTCTGTTATTATCCTCGGCCCCCTTGTCAGGTCTCCATACTGAGCGGTGTTGCTTATGGAATATCTCATTGTGGATATCCCGCCCTCGTGTATGAGGTCAACAATAAGCTTTACCTCATGGAGGCATTCAAAGTATGCCATTTCAGGAGAATAACCTGCTTCAACAAGTGTTTCATAACCTGCGAGAATTAGGGAGGTAAGGCCGCCGCAGAGCACGACCTGTTCACCGAAGAGATCCGTCTCAGTCTCTTCTCTGAATGTTGTTTCTATTATCCCTGCCCTTCCGCCTCCGATGCCTGATGCATAGGCGAGCGCAACAGCCTTTGTATCCTTTGATGGATCCTGATGAATTGCAATAAGACATGGAACACCGCTTCCCTTTGAATATTCTGACCTTACAAGATGCCCCGGGCCTTTGGGAGCCGCCATAAAGACATTAATATCCTGAGGAGGCACTATCTGTCCAAAGTGAATATTGAAGCCGTGTGCAAACGCAAGATATACGCCTTTTTTCATATTCGGAGCAATCTCGTTTTTATAGACATCTGCCTGAAATTCATCGGGAAGAAGAATCATTATCACATCGGCTGCCTTAGCTGCTGCAGAGGGCGTCATTACCTTGAAGCCGGCTTTTGCCGCCTTGTCCCAGCTGCTGCCTTTTCTTAATCCGATGATTACATCCATTCCGCTGTCTCTGAGGTTGTTTGCATGAGCATGTCCCTGGCTTCCGTAACCCATAATTGCAATCCTCTTTTTCTTCAGGGCGCTTAATTTTGCGTCCTTGTCGTAATAAATTTTGATCATAAATTCCTCCTTACAGGTTGTAGACCATGGTGTATTGAATTTGGGATATATTATATTACAGATGCAAAGTTTTTTTCTATCACGGAACAAAAAAGTGGGTTGCAGGATGGCATTATCTCTTCGCTCATTCTCGGTCGTCCCGACCTCCGAGGTATTTTGCCTCATGATTTATAGCATATGATGTTTAAATATCTGCAAAATAAATCCGCTCAAAGACAATGCCATCCTTCTTTAGTATGATAGTCTGATTTGACTAAATATAGCGGCTGGTTTATATTTTACTGTGGCTATGATACAGAGCATGACAGGATTCGGCTCAGCTGAAAAAAACGGTTTCAGGGTGGAGATACGCTCTCTGAATCACAGGTTTATGGATATTTCCATGAAACTTCAGCAATTGTTGAGCGAGCATGAGATTCCCATGAGAAAGATGCTTAAGGAAAAGTTTGCCAGAGGCAAATTTGATGTTTCAGTTTCATCGGCGTGGGATAGTAAGGCAGGACTTAAATTCAATGAGGAACTCGCTAAGGATGTATACGAAAGCCTTAAGGCATTGCAATCACGGCTGTCAATACCGGGCGTCATAGAGATACAGACACTTCTAAGTTATAAAGAACTTTTTCTTGCCGGGAGGCAGGAATATGACAGCGGTTTGTTGTATGGCGCATTTAATGAGGCGATGGAGCAGCTTGAAAAGATGAGAGTCGAAGAAGGAAGGGCGATAGCAGAAGACATTTCTAATATGGCAGACAGAGTGGAGTCTCTCAACAAAGACCTTTGGTCCATTATGCCTGATGTTATTACGGATTATAAAGTTAAATTCCATGAGAGGTTAAGGGAGATTCTTGACAGCGTGGAATATGACAGAGACAGAGTTTTACAGGAAGTTGCCATTATGATTGAAAAGAGAGATGTAACAGAAGAACTCACAAGGATAGATGCCCACATAAAGCAGTTCAGAAAAATTCTTCAAAGTGGTGATATAATAGGCAAACAACTGGATTTTTTGACACAGGAGTTCAACAGGGAAGCAAATACTGTTGCATCAAAGGCAGGCGATTATAGAATCGCTAATATTATCATAGAGATGAAGAGCGTGATAGAAAAGATTAGAGAACAGGTGCAGAATATACAATAGACGGAAGTTAAGAGTTAAAAGTTAGGAGTTGAGAGTTAAGAGTTTTTTCATTTCTATAACTTTACACTTCTAACTTCTAACTTCTAACTTTGATAGGGGTGATTATGAAAAAAGGTTATTTAGGTTCGGCGCTTGTAAACATAGGATTCGGAAATGTAGTTACAGCATCAAAGGTTGTTGCTATAGTTACGCCTGGTTCTGCTCCGATGAAAAGGCTTAGGGAGGAAGCAAGAAAGCAGGGCAAGCTTGTGGATGCAACAGAGGGAAGGCGGACCCGTTCCATAATAGTTACCGACAGCGACCATATTATACTCAGCGCCCTGCAGGTTGAGACCATTACGCAGAGATTTTTTGTCGGAGACTCGACTCTACGAGAAGGAAAGACTGAAACCGATGAAGAGGAAGAATAGGGGGAGGCTGTTTATCGTCTCCGCTCCTTCAGGAGCAGGGAAGACTACTTTGTGCCAGAATCTAACAGGAGCAAGGAAGACCACTACATGTCAGAATCTCAGTTCAATAACCCAAAATCTGAAACATTCTGTTTCTTATACGACAAGATCCATGAGACACGGGGAGATTAATAACAGGGATTATACGTTTATAAAGGAAGATGTGTTCCGGCGTATGGCAAGGAGAGATGAATTTATAGAGTGGGCAGAGGTTCATGGCAATCTGTATGGCACTTCCAGAAAGAGGCTTGAGGCTATGCTGGATAAAGGCATAGACGTTATCCTTGATGTAGATACGCAGGGAGCAAGACAGATAAGAAAAAAATACAAGGACGGTATTTATATTTTTATTCTCCCTCCATCACTGAGAGCGCTTAAGGAGAGGCTTAAGAAACGGATGTGCAATTCAAAAGAAGAAATACAAAGAAGGCTTAAAAGGGCAGTTGATGAGATAAGGGAATACAAAAAATATGATTATGTTATAATAAACACCGTGTTTGGCACAGCGATAGAGGAGATGAAGGCTATAATATCTTCAGAAAAGTTACATACAGACAATATAGATCCATTGTGGGTAAAGAAAAAATTTTTAACGCGGAGGGTGCAGTAAATGGATATTATTTCGCTTCCAGTAGAGATTGATATGAAGAAAATTGATGGCAGATACAGGCTTGTGATGATAGCTTCCCAGAGGGCTAAAGAACTCTCCGTGGGTGTTAAACCAAAGATTCAGACAAAGTCAAAAAAGGTAACTGTTATAGCTATTGAAGAGGCAGCTATGGGCAAGCTTGAGTTTCTCGTAGGAGAAGAGGCGATAAAAGCAAAAGAAGAGGCAAAGAAATTTGATTACAGAAGGCTGCTTGAGGAGAAGAGAAGAGAAGCCACGCCTGAAGAACTAACGGAACTCGAGAAAGACCTGAAGGTATATCTGCACGAAAAAGAGACAATGGACAAGAAGGCGCTGGAAGAGATTTTCGGTGAAAAACAAGAAGAAGGTATTGAAGAATAAGAAGATACTTCTGGGTGTAGCAGGCGGGGTAGCAGCTTATAAGTCTGTTGATTTAGTCAGAAGACTGAAAGATGAAGGGGCGTCAGTTACTGTAATAATGACTGATGCCTCAAAAAATTTTATTACCCCCTTGTCGCTTGAGATAGCTTCCGAAAACAGGGTCTGTTCAGGTATTTTTGACGACCCCATGTCCCACATAAATCTTCCCAGAGAAGCGGACATTATGTTAATCGCTCCTGCCACTGCAAATATAATAGGCAAGTTTGCCAATGGAATAGCCGATGACCTGCTGAGCACATGCTTCCTTTCTTTTAAAGGGAAAGTTGTTATCGCCCCATCAATGAACTGGAGGATGTACGATAATCCAATTTTTCAGGAAAATCTCAGGCATTTGATATCTTATGGCGTTATTCAGGCCGGTCCTGACAGGGGAACCCTTGCATGCGGGGAAGAAGGAATCGGAAGAATGGCTGATGTCAGTGAAATCATAGAGACAATAAAATCAGCATTCAGCAAGAAAGACTTTTTTAAAAAAAAAATTATCGTAACCGCAGGGCCAACACGCGAATATCTTGACCCTGTAAGATTTCTTTCCAATAGGTCATCCGGCAAGATGGGGTATGCAATTGCAAGGGCATGTATCAGACGGGGCGCTGAAGTGATATTGATTAGCGGGCCATCCTGTTTAGAGCAGCCTCATGGCTTGAAGTCATTTTTCCGCGTGGAGACAGCGCAGGAAATGAGAGATGCGATGTTTAAACACCTTCCTGAGACTGATGTTGTTATAATGGCTGCGGCTCCGGCAGATTTCTCTCCGGAGAAGAAAGGGAAAACAAAAATAGAAAAATCCGGCAAACTGGCTGTAAATTTCAAGAGCACCCCTGATATCCTTTCTGAGATTGGGAAGTTAAAAAATAAACCGCTGCTTGTAGGTTTTGCTGCGGAAACAGGCAGAAGGCTTGACAGGGCAAGGAAAAAGCTCATACAGAAAAAAGCAGACATTATTGTTTTTAATAATGTTACGGCAGTTGGTTCCGGTTTTGATGTAGATACAAATGAGATAACGATTATAAGAAAAAATAAAGAACTGTCATTGCCTCTGACGACAAAGGATAATGCAGCGGAGGCAATACTGGATGCTGTTTCAGATATCCTGAATAAGCAAGCTGGGCAATCTTTAGAAGGGATACCTGACAACTCAATTCTATGTGGATATATGGTTTAAATCCTGTTCTTGAGGCATTGAGAGCGGGTAGGAATATAAAAGAGGTCTATATCTCCTCAGGACGGCATGAGAAGCTTTTCCTTATAAAAAAAGAAACAGAAAGCAGGGGGATTGCTCTCAGGATAGTTGACGCCGCTTTTTTTAATGAGAGATTTCCCAAGGGGCATCAAGGGATTGCAGTAAAGGTTTCTGAAAAAGGATATATGGATATTTACGAGCTTCTTAATATCCCTGAAAAGAGAAACGAAATCCCGTTTTTTCTCATTCTTGACTGTATAGAGGACCCCGGAAATGTAGGTGCGATATTGCGGTCTGCTGATGCAGCAGGCGTGCATGGAGTGATTGTACAGGAACACAGGTCTGCCGGATTAGGCCCTGCTGTATCAAAGGCATCTGCAGGTGCGGTAGAGTATGTTCCAGTGTCACAGGTAAGCAATATAAAACATGCAATTTCCGAAATGAAGGAAAGAGATATTACAATAATAGGAGCTGAAAGCGGTTCAGGGAATATGCCATGGGATGTTGATTTCAGTGTGCCTGCAGGTATTGTCATCGGTTCAGAGGGCAGAGGTTTAAGAAAGACAGTATCTGAAAAGTGTGATTTTATTGTCAGTATCCCAATGAGGGGCAGGGTTAATTCCTTGAATGTTTCGGTTGCCAGCGCTGTGCTTATGTTTGAAGTTTTACGGCAAAGAGTTAGAAAAAATTAGATTTGGCGGGAAAAAGCCAGATAACTTCAATTATCCTTGAATTTCAACAATTGACCATGCTATACTACATGCCTTATACTATGCAGTTATAAAAAAATGAGCAGGTGTAGTGTTGTCTTTTTCTGCTCTGTGTTTTTTGACAATATAATTACAGGGTTAGCTGAGAGCGCCACCGTAGCTCAGTTGGTAGAGCAGTTGATTTGTAATCATCAGGTCGGGGGTTCGATTCCCTTCGGTGGCTCCACGGAGAGGTTCCCGAGTGGCCAAAGGGAGCAGACTGTAAATCTGCCGGCTCTGCCTTCGGAGGTTCAAATCCTCCCCTCTCCACTGTAGAAGTGAGAAGTAGAAAGTAAGAAGTGGGAAGTGATACAGCGTGAGCAGGTTTTTTGATTTAACTTCTCACTTCCTATTTCTAACTTTTTACTTTTAAAAGGAATGCGGGAGTAGCTCAGTGGTAGAGCGTCAGCCTTCCAAGCTGAGGGTCGCGGGTTCGAATCCCGTTTCCCGCTCCAGCGAATTTTGCATGGCAAAATTCGCAGTTAAGAGTTAAGAGTTAGGAGTTGAAGGAGATTTAAAACTTTTAATTTGTAATTTTTCACTTTTAACTTTGGTTGGTTGCCCATGTAGCTCAGTTGGCAGAGCACATCCTTGGTAAGGATGAGGTCACCGGTTCAATCCCGGTCATGGGCTTGAAAAGGCAGTGAATAGTGAATAGTGAATAGTGACAGTTACTGACACTGTCAACTGACACTGATAAAAGGAGGCAATAATGGCGAAGGCAAAATTTGAGAGGACGAAGCCGCATTGCAACGTAGGGACGATAGGGCATGTAGACCATGGCAAGACCACACTAACGGCAGCAATAACAAAAGTGCTGTCA